>NZ_MUNE01000394.1 GCF_002154605.1 Streptomyces milbemycinicus
CGACGGGGCGTTGGCCGCGCGCGACTGCGCGGGGCCCCGGCTGCCGGGGCGGCCGCGCAGCGCCGCCGTCGACGCCGCGATCATCGAGGCCACGCTGCGGCTGATCGAGGAGGGCGCCACGATCGGCGAACTGTCCATCGAGGGCATCGCGCGCGAGGCGGGGGTCGGCAAGGCCACCGTCTACCGCCGCTGGTCCGGCAAGGACGCGCTGCTGATCGATGTGGTGCGCTCCCTGGAGGAGCCGAGCCGGCCGGCCCTCGGGATCTCGGTCCGCGACGACCTGGTCACCATCCTGGAGCGGATGCGGCGGCGCGGCCTGGCCAAGCGAAGCTCCGCCCTGCTGCGCACTGTCCTCACCCAGATGCACGCCAACCGCAAGCTGTGGCGCGCCTATGAAGACCATGTGATAGCTGCCCGGCGCGAGGTGATGTACGAGGTGCTGCGCCGCGCGATGGCGAACGGCGAGATCCGCGACGACCTCGACGTCGAGCTGATCGCCGATCTGTTCACCGGCCCGATGCTGTCCCGCACGATTCTTCACGAACGGAAGGCGCTTCCGGAGGGACTGGCCGAGACCATCGTCGATACGGTGCTCGAGGGGGTGCGGACCTAAGGCCTGACACCCGCCGCCGCACGGCTGGTGACGCCCGCCGTCTTACGGCTGGTCTGTGCCCGTTGTGTGACAAGGGTCCCGTCCTCCCCCAGAGCCGGAACCCGTACGCTCCCGGCGAACGTCCCCTCTCCTGGGGTGCTCGCCCGGAGCGTCGGGGAAAGCACTGGTCATCGCCTAGGGTCTTAGCCCAGGGCGCGGCAGTTGAGGCAGCGAGGGACGGACGACGAATGGCGCAGGCGTACACGCAGGAGACGGAACAGCACGGGGCTCCTGAGCCGACTGGCTCTCGGGCCCGGCGCCTGCTCGACCGGCTCCGCCGTGACCGCGGCATCTGGCGGCGGGGGCTGGTCCTCGCCGCGATCGCGGTGCTGCTCACGCTGGTCATGGTCTTCCACGCCGAGATCCCCAACCGTGTGGGCAACCTCGGCAGCCTGCTGGAGACCTTTCTGCCCTGGCTGGGCCTGCTGATCCCGGTCCTGCTGGTGCTCGCGCTGGTCCGCCGGTCGGCCAGCGCCGTGCTCTCACTGGTGCTGCCGGTGTCCGTATGGCTGAATCTCTTCGGCGGGCTGATGTTCGCCGACAAGTCCGGTGGCGAGGGCGATCTGACCGTCGTCACCCACAACGTCAACGCGGACAACCCCGATCCGGCCAAGACCGCGAAGGACGTGGCCGCTTCGGGTGCGGACGTGGTGGCCCTGGAGGAGCTGAAGGGCGCCGCGGTGCCCACGTACGAGCGGGCGCTGAAGGGCACTTACCCGTACCACACGGTCCAGGGCACGGTCGGGCTGTGGAGCAAGTACCCGCTCTCCGGCACCAAGCCGGTGGACATCAAGCTGGGCTGGACGCGGGCGATGCGCACCACCGTCGCCGCGCCGGACGGCCGCGTCGCCTTCTACGTCGCGCATCTGCCATCCGTCCGGGTGAAGTTCAATGCGGGCTTCACCGCCGGGCAGCGCGACGACAGCGCCGACGCGCTGGGCGCGGCCATCTCCAACGAGCCGCTCGACAAGGTGATCCTGCTGGGCGACCTCAACGGCACCATGAACGACCGCTCGCTGGCCCCCGTCACCTCACAGATGCGGTCCGCGCAGGGCGCGGCGGGCGACGGCTTCGGCTTCAGCTGGCCCGCGTCGTTCCCGATGGCGCGCATCGACCAGATCATGGTGCGCGGGGTGTCGCCGGTCTCGGCGTGGACCCTGCCGCGGACCGGGAGCGACCATCTGCCGGTGGCGGCGTCGGTCAAGCTCTGAGCGCGGTCCGGGGGACTGCTCCGTCCGCAAGATCTAACAACATGTTCACCTGGGGGATTCTCCTGGGGAACAAAACGCATGAGAGACTTTGTTCCGCCAGAGAACATACGCGTCACATCCCTTTTCTCCTTCGTTTGAAAGGTCTCTCATGCCCCTGGCCCTGCTCGCACTCGCTGTGAGCGCCTTCGGCATTGGTACTACCGAGTTTGTGATGATGGGCCTGCTGCCCAACGTCGCCGACGATCTGGGCACCTCCGTGCCGACCGCCGGGTACCTCGTCTCCGCCTACGCCATCGGTGTCGTGGTGGGCGCCCCGCTCCTGACCGCCCTCGGCTCCCGCATCCCGCGCAAGCGGATGCTCATCCTTCTCATGGCGCTCTTCACGGTGGGCAACCTCGCCTCCGCCCTGGCCCCCTCCTTCGGGCTGCTGATGGCCGGACGGGTGCTCGCCGGGCTGCCGCACGGCGCGTTCTTCGGCGTCGGCGCGGTGGTCGCGGCGCGGCTGGTGGCGGAGGAGCGGCGGGCCCGCGCGGTCGCCACGATGTTCCTCGGCCTCACCGTCGCCAACATCGTCGGCGTCCCCGTGGCCACACTGCTCGGCCAGCGCCTCGGCTGGCGCGCCACCTTCCTCGTGGTCGCCGCGATCGGCGTCGTCGCCATGGCCGCGCTCGCCCGGCTCATCCCCCACATCTCCATGGACCAGCAGGCCGGCCTCCGCCACGAACTGGGCGCGCTGCGCGACCGCCAGGTCGTACTCGGGCTGCTCACCGCGGTCTTCGGCTTCGCCGGCGTCTTCGCGGTCTACAGCTATCTCGCCTCGATGATGACCGAGGTCACCGGCCTGGCCGAGGCCTCCGTCACGGTGGTGCTGGCCCTCTTCGGCATCGGCATGACCCTGGGCGCGCTGATCGCCGGCCCGCTCACCGACCGGGCCCTGCGGCCCACGCTCTACGGATCGCTGGCGGCGCTCGCGGTGGTGCTGGTGCTGTTCGACTTCACGGTGCATATGAAGTGGGCGGCCATGGCCACGGTCGTGGTGCTGGGCGCGGTCGGCTTCATGACCACGACCCCGCTGCAGATGCTGGTCATGAACAAGGCCCGGCACGCCCCGACCCTCGCCTCCGCCTCCAACCACTCCGCCTTCAACCTCGCCAACGCGGGCGGCGCCTGGCTCGGCGGCGTCGCGATCGCGGCCGGCTGGGGCTGGACCTCGCCGACCCTGGTCGGCGCGGCGCTCGCGGTCGTCGGCCTGGCCATCGCGGTGACGGCAGGTGTGCTCGACCGCGGTACGAGTGGGGCGTCGCGGGTGGTGGCGAGCAGCGAGTCGGTGCCGCACCTCGCCGAGGTGGGCTGACCGGTCGGTCGTACGAACCGCCTGTACGAACCGCCTGTACGAACCGCCCGTGTGAACGAGCCCCCGCTCCCGGCCATCGCCGGGAGCGGGGGCTCTTGCGGCGAGGGGCGCCTTCGGCGGGTCGACGTCACGCCCGGTGTGCGTCCAGGAGCAGTTCGGCCATGGCGCGGGCCTGCCGGGCCGGCCAGTCCGCGCGGTGGGCCTGGACGGTGGCCTTGACTCTGACACCCATGTGAGACTTTAGCGTCCAGGGCAGAGCGATCACCACTCACGAGAGGCACCACCGTGACCACCACATCGCCCCTGGGCCGCATTGTGCGCGGCACCGGCCCCGGGCTCCTCCTCGCCCACGGCGGCACCGGCAGCGTCGACGGCAACTACGGCCCGATCCTGGACGGGCTGGCCGAACGGTACAAAGTAGTCGGCCCCGACTACCCCGGCTCGGGCCGCACCCCACGCGCCGAGGGCCCACTGGACCTCGACCAACTCGCCGACGACGTCGTCGCCACCGCCGTCGAGGAGGGCCTTGAGACCTTCGCGATCGCCGGCTACTCCCTGGGCGGCCCGGTCGCCCTGCGGGCCGCGACCCGGCACCCGGATCGGGTGACCGCCCTGGTGCTGACGGCCACCTTCGCCCACCCGAGCGCCCGGATGCGGCTGCTGGTCGAGGACTGGCTGCGCCACCTCAGGTCCGGCGACACGGAGGCGACGGCCCGCTGGGCGGTGCTCACCGCCGCCGGCACGCCGTACGTGGACCGCATGACCCACGAGCAGCTCGCCGAGGCGGTGGCCGGGACCGGCGAGTCCGTGCCGCCCGGGGTGGTCGAGCAGGTGGAGCTCGTCCGGAGCGTGGACGTACGCGAGGACTTGGGCCGGGTCCGGGTGCCGGCCCTGGTGATCTCCACCGCCCTTGACGCGATGGCGACGCCGTACCACCACCGGCAGGTGGCGGACGGCATTGCGGGCGCGGAGTTCGCCGAGATCCAGTCCGGCCACCTGCCGTTCGTGGAGGCGCCGGGCGAGTGGCTGGGCCTGATCAGGAAGTTCCTGGACGAGAAGGTGGGCCGCTAGGGCCTGTCGTCA
>NZ_MUNE01000395.1 GCF_002154605.1 Streptomyces milbemycinicus
CACCTGTGCCTGTCGGCGCCGACGGCGCCGACAGGCACAGGTGTGGCTAGGGCGGGGACGGCATACGCGGTGGGGACGAAGCCGCGCAGACAGTCGAGGACCGTTGCGCGCAGCGTAGCCAGGCCCGAGGCGTCAACCCCGACGTGTGGGTACACGGGACTCCCAGAGGCAGAGCTTCCATCACGTGCAGTACGGGACCGTTCACCCGCCGTAGGGACGCGTGGGTACCGATTTGCGTCTAAGGAGAATAACGCTTCGTACAGGCAACGCTACACCCAGTTGTCCAAATCATCGTTTCAGTCTGCTCCGTTATGGGTTGGTGGCCGATCAAGTATCGAATGCAGTAGGGCTTTTGACCGGTAGGTGTCGTGGTCTGCGCGATTTCGTGGCGTGTTGTGCAAAAGAGGCGGTAAGAGGGCAGGCCGGGGCCTTGTGGGACGGGAAACCGGGATTGACCGGCCGGGCGCGGCCGTGGTCAGCCGATGACGCTCCGGGGGCGGGGTCGCGCGTCGGGGGCCGTCATCACGGACGGTCATCGCCCGGCGCGAGTGGTCGGGTGATGGCGCAAGCGGTCAAGGGTGAAGGCCGAGGCCGCAGGGTGACGGCTGGGCGACGCCCCGTGGCGCCTCTGTGCCACGCGGCGGAGCCGCATATCGAATGCAGCCTGTGGCTCTGTGTGGTGTCTGTGCGCCTCGCCGCGTCAGCCGCGCGGCGTCAGAGGCGGCGGCGGTCAGAAGCGGCGGTCGGAAGCGGCGGTCGGAAGCGGCGGTCGGAAGCGGCGGCGTCAGAAGCGACGGCGGCGGTGCAGGGCCACGGCGGCCGCCGTACCGCCTGCCACCGCGCCGACCCCGGCCGCCGCCGGGATGCCGATCTTGGCGGCCTTGCGGCCCGTACGGTAGTCGCGCAGCCGCCAGCCGTGCTCGCGCGCGTGCTTGCGCAGCCGCCCGTCGGGGTTCACCGCGTACGGATGGCCGACGATCGACAGCATCGGAATGTCGTTCGAGGAGTCGCTGTACGCGGCGCAGCGTGACAGGTCCAGACCCTCGGCCGCCGCCAGCGCCCGTACCGCCTCGGCCTTGGCCGGTCCGTGCAGCGGCTCGCCGACCAGCTTGCCCGTGTACACCCCGCCGACCGACTCGGCCACAGTGCCGAGCGCGCCGGTCAGGCCCAGCCGCCGGGCGATGATAGTCGCGGTCTCCACCGGGGCGGCGGTCACCAGCCAGACCCGCTGTCCTGCGTCGAGGTGGGCCTGGGCGAGGGCGCGGGTGCCTGGCCAGATGCGGTCGGCCATGTACTCGTCGTAGATCTCCTCGCCGATAGCCATCAGCTCCGAGACCCGGTGGCCCTTGACGATGGACAGGGCGCTGCTGCGCACGTCCTCCATATGGGCCGGGTCCTCGACCCCGGCCAGCCGGAACCAGGTCTGCTGCCAGGCGAAGCGGGCCAGCTCGCGCTTGCGGAAGAAATGGCGCTTGTAGAGGCCGCGGCCGAAGTGGAACAGAGCGGCGCCCTGCATGACCGTGTTGTCCAGGTCGAAGAACGCGGCCGCCCGCTCGTCCCCGACGACGGGGAACTCCGGCTCGGGGGCCTCGGGGGGCGGGGGCGTCTGGGCCGAGGACTTGCGCGCGGCCTCGGCCGAGGCTTCTCCGGCGAGGACGCTCGCCTCGGTGGCGAGGTGTCGACGACGGGTGAACCATCCCAATGCGGCCATGGGCTGAGCATAGCCAGCCATTCCCCGCATCCCGTTACGGCCGGGTGTCGGGACGATTCAGCCGCGCCGACTTCCCGGATACGGAACGGCTCCGGGAAGGCTGCGGAAGGGCTCCGGGACAGCCGCCGAACGGCCCCGGAGCAGCCCGGGACGGGGGGCTGGGGGCAGGGGGCTCGCTCAGCCGCCCAGCGCCTTGCGGAGCCGATCCGGGTTCACCCGCCAGAAGTCGTGCTGTGCGCCGTCGACGAGGACCACCGGGATCTGCTCCCAGTACTTGCGGTAGAGCTCTTCGTCCTGGGTGATGTCCTTCTTCTCCCAGGACGTGCCCAGCTCGCCGCAGACCTTCGCGACCACGGCCTCGGCGTCCTCGCAGAGGTGGCAGTCGGGCTTGCCGATCAGCGTGACCGTGCGCTCGGCGGGGTTCTTGCGCGGGGTGCGGCGCAGCAGCGGGCTCATGTCGGCCATTGTGCCCCGCGCCGGTGGGGCGGCCCCGATCGCCTCGGGTCTCCCGACCGCCTAGGGTCTCCCAGCCGTTTCGTCGATTACGATCGTGGGCGATTTGTTGCTGTCTGTGGTGCTGCCCTGGGGGTAAGCGGTGAGGAGTGAGGGCCCGTGCTCCCGTCGGCGTCCCGGTCGCGCAGATGTGGCCGCCGGGAACGGTGTGACACCTGTTGTGGTTCCACGAGCAGGTCGAATGGATGCGTGACACCGGTCACTTTGCTCGGACAAAGCGGACACCATCTTTGTGCACGCGTTCACAAAGACATAGCCTGCTGTCGATGGGGACGTCCTGAAACATACGGACGCCCGCAGCCCCGCTCTACCCGCAGGAGCACCGTGGCAACTGGCCGAACTCACCGACCGGCGACCCGAAGCCGAGGGATCCCCGAGGCCACCGTCGCCCGGCTTCCGCTGTATCTCCGTGCGCTGACCGCGCTCTCCGAGCGCTCGGTGCCCACGGTCTCCTCGGAGGAGCTCGCGGCCGCGGCCGGGGTCAATTCGGCCAAGCTGCGCAAGGACTTCTCCTACCTCGGGTCGTACGGCACCCGCGGGGTCGGCTACGACGTGGAATACCTCGTCTACCAGATCTCGCGTGAGCTGGGCCTCACTCAGGACTGGCCGGTTGTGATCGTCGGTATCGGTAACCTCGGCGCGGCGCTCGCCAACTACGGCGGCTTCGCCTCCCGCGGCTTCCGGGTCGCGGCGCTGATCGACGCCGACCCGGCGATGACCGGCAAGCCGGTCGCGGGCATCGCGGTGCAGCACACCGACGAACTCGAGCAGATCATCGCCGACAACGGCGTATCGATCGGCGTCATCGCCACCCCGGCCGGCGCGGCCCAGCAGGTCTGCGACCGGCTGGTGGCCGCCGGCGTCACCTCGATCCTCAACTTCGCCCCCACCGTGCTCTCGGTGCCGGACGGGGTGGACGTACGCAAGGTCGACCTGTCGATCGAGCTGCAGATCCTCGCCTTCCACGAGCAGCGCAAGGCGGGCGAGGAGACGGGCACGCCCGACGAGGCGGCGAGCGCGCAGTCGGCGGCCCCCGCCGACGCGATCACGCCGGGGGCCGCCGCGGCGGCGCCGGCCCCGCTCGCCCCGCACCGCGCGGCGCCGGGCGCGGGCACCGACAACGGTCGCCAGGGACCTGACGGGGATGTGCCCGCCGTGATGCCGGCATGAGTCTTCTCGTCATCGGACTGAGCCATCGCACCGCGCCGGTGAGCGTGCTGGAGCGCGCCTCCCTGGTGGGCGAGGAGCCGGCCAAGCTGGCGCAGGACACCCTCGTGGCCGAGCCCGCCACCGAGGCGGCCGTGCTGGCCACCTGCAACCGCATCGAGCTGTACGCGGACGTGGACAAGTTCCACGCCGGGGTCGCCGAGCTGTCCACGCTGCTCGCCCAGCACACCGGGGTCGATCTCGACGAGCTCACCCCGTATCTGTATGTGCACTACGAGGACCGGGCCGTCCACCACCTGTTCTCGGTGGCCTGCGGGCTGGACTCGATGGTCGTCGGCGAGGGCCAGATCCTCGGCCAGATCAAGGACGCGCTCGCGCTGGGGCAGGAGCTGCACACCGCGGGCCGGCTGCTGAACGATCTGTTCCAGCAGGCGCTGCGGGTCGGCAAGCGGGCCCACAGCGAGACCGGTATCGACAAGGCCGGCCAGTCGCTTGTCACCTTCGGCCTCGAACAGCTGGCCGGGGCCGGCACGCCGGTGGCGGACTGGGCGGCGGGCCGGCGTGCCCTGGTGATCGGGGCGGGCTCGATGTCCTCGCTGGCCGCGACCACGCTCGCGCGTGCCGGTGTTGCCGAACTGGTGATCGCCAACAGGACGTTGGATCGGGCGCGGCGCCTCGCGGAGTCGCTGGCCGGTCTCGTCGACGGCGCCCACGCCGTGCCGATGGACGCCGTGGCCGCCGAGCTGCCGCACGCCGACATCGTCGTCTCCTGTACGGGCGCGACCGGTCTGGTGCTGACCGCCGACATGTTGCGCGAAGCCCTCGACCGGCGTGCACAGGATCACCCGGCGGCGGGCGCGGCGGAGACCGTCGCGCTGCTCGACCTGGCGATGCCCCGCGACATCGACGCGGCGGCGCACCGCGTCGCCGGGCTGCGCCTGGTGGACATCGAGTCGCTGGCCGAGGCTGCGGCAGATGAGCCGATGGCCGCCGACCTCGACCAGGTCCGCGCCATCGTCTCCTCCGAGGTTTCCGCCTTCGGGGCAGCTCAGCGTGCCGCGCACATCACGCCGACCGTGGTCGCGCTGCGTACCATGGCGGCAGATGTGGTCGCCGGCGAGATCGCCCGGCTCGACGGGCGCCTCCCCGACCTCGACGAAAGACAGCGCGCCGAGATCACCCAGACCGTGCGCCGCGTTGTCGACAAGCTGCTGCACGCGCCCACCGTGCGGGTCAAGCAGCTCGCGAGCACGCCCGGCGGTGCCGGGTACGCGGACGCGCTGCGCGAGCTGTTCGACCTCGACCCGCAGGCGGTGGCCGCCGTCAGCCGGGCCGATGCGAACGGCACCCGTCCGAACGGCAGCGGCGACACCGGCCGGCCCGGTGCCGCGGCCGTACAGAACGACCCGAAGAGAGGCCGGGCATGAACGCGACACCTCCCGCCGCCTCCGGCCGGGCACACACCCCCGCCGCCTCCGGCCGGGCACACACCTCCGGCAGCCCGGCGCCGCTGCGGCTCGGCACCCGGCGCTCCGCGCTGGCCATGGCCCAGTCCGGGCAGATAGCGGACGCCGTGCGCCGCGTCACCGGACGTCCCGTCGAGCTCGTGGAGATCACGACGCGCGGGGACGTCTCGCGCGAGGACCTTGCGCAGATCGGCGGCACCGGCGTCTTCGCCACCGCGCTGCGCGAGGCGCTGCTGCGCGGCGAGATCGACTTCGCCGTCCACTCGCTGAAGGACCTGCCGACCGCCCAGCCCGACGACCTGGTCCTGGCCGCGCTGCCGGCCCGCGAGGACCCGCGCGACGCGCTGATCGCCCGCGACGGCCTCACCTTCGCCGAGCTTCCGCCCGGCGCCCGGATAGGCACCGGCTCCCCGCGCCGCACCTCCCAGCTGCGCGCCTGGGCGCGCTCGCTGGGCCTGCGGATCGAGACCGTGCCGATCCGCGGCAACGTCGACACCCGTATCGGCTACGTCCGCTCGGGGGAGCTGGACGCAGTGGTGCTGGCCGCCGCCGGCCTGGCCCGCCTGGGACGGCTCGACGAGGCGACCGAGATCCTGGACGCCGACCACATCCTGCCCGCCCCCGGCCAGGGGGCACTGGCAGTCGAGTGCGCCGCCGCCAACGCGGCGCTCGCTGCTCAGCTCGCCGAGCTCGACGACCCGCTCACCCGGGTCGCCGTGACCGCCGAGCGCTCCCTGCTCGCCGCCCTGGAGGCCGGCTGCAGCGCACCTGTGGGTGCGCTGGCCGACCTGCTCGGCGACGGTCAGGCTGTCACCGAAATGCGCCTGCGTGGCGTCGTCGGCACCACCGACGGCTCCTCGCTGGTGCAGTTGTCCATCACCGGTCCCGTTCCCACGGCGCCTGGCGAGGAGGCGGCCCAGCTCATGGGACATGAGCTCGCCGCCGAGATGCTCGCGAAGGGTGCGGCCGGTCTTATGGGGGAGCGAGCACATTGAACCCCAACGCCCCTAACCACCCACCCGGACATGGGCACGTCACCTTCCTCGGTGCGGGCCCAGGAGATCCAGGCCTGCTGACGTTGCGTGCCGTGGAGGCACTAGGCGCCGCTGATGTGCTGATCGCCGATCCACAAGTGCTCGACGTGGTACGTACGCACGTCAGGCCGGGCGTGGCCGCGGACGCTCAGGGCACACCGGAGCAGGCGAGAGCTGACGCGTCGTCAAGCACCGCCGACGTGGCCCTACTCAGGGACACGGCCAATCTTGTCATGGGCGCCGCGCGGAGCGGCAAGCGGGTCGTCCGCGCGGTCGCGGGCGACCCTGGCCTGGACGGATACGCCGCCGACGAGATGGTCGCGTGCGCCGCCGAGGGCATCGTCTTCGAAGTGGTGCCCGGTGTGGCCGCCGCGGTGGGCGTGCCCGCGTATGCGGGGGTGCCGCTGCGGGACGCACAAGGCACCGATGTGCGCTTCGTGGACGCCCGTACGGCCGACGACCGCTGCTGGAGCGAGGTCGGCTCCTCGGACGCGACCGCCGTGGTCTCCGCGACCCTGGAGACGGTCGCGGCCGCCGCCGGCGAGCTGGTGGCCGCCGGGCGCAAGCCCGACACCCCGCTGACCGTCACCGTCGCCGGTACGACCACCCGGCAGCGCACCTGGACGGCGACGCTGGGGACCATCGCGCAGGTGCTGAAGGCGGCGAAGGTGCTGCCGTCGCCGCAGGGCGCCCAGCCGGTGATAGCCGTCGTCGGCGAGCGCAGCGCGGCCGCGCAGCGCGACCAGCTGGCGTGGTTCGAGTCCAAGCCGCTGTTCGGCTGGCATGTGCTGGTGCCGCGCACCAAGGAGCAGGCCGTCTCGCTCTCGGACCAGCTGCGCTCGTACGGCGCGGTGCCCAGCGAGGTGCCGACCATCGCCGTGGAGCCGCCGCGCACCCCGCAGCAGATGGAGCGCGCGGTCAAGGGCCTGGTGACCGGCCGCTACGAGTGGATCGCCTTCACCTCGGTCAACGCGGTCAAGGCGGTGCGGGAGAAGTTCGAGGAGTACGGGCTCGACGCCCGCGCCTTCGCCGGGATCAAGGTCGCGGCGGTGGGCGAGCAGACCGCCAAGTCGCTCATCGAGTTCGGGGTCAAGCCGGACCTGGTGCCCAGCGGCGAGCAGTCCGCGGCCGGGCTGCTGGAGGACTGGCCGCCGTACGACCCGGTCTTCGACCCGATCGACCGGGTGTTCCTGCCGCGCGCCGATATCGCCACGGAGACGCTGGTTGCCGGGCTGATCGAGCTGGGCTGGGAGGTCGACGACGTCACGGCGTACCGCACCGTGCGCGCCTCGCCGCCGCCGGCCGAGACCCGCGAGGCGATCAAGGGCGGCGGCTTCGACGCGGTGCTCTTCACCTCGTCGTCGACCGTGCGGAACCTCGTCGGCATCGCGGGCAAGCCGCACAACGTCACGGTCATCGCCTGTATCGGCCCGGCCACCGCGAAGACCGCGGAGGAGCACGGCCTGCGGGTGGATGTACTCTCGCCCGAGCCCTCGGTGCACAAGCTGGCCGAGGCGCTCGCGGAGTTCGGGGCGGCCCGGCGGCGGGCCGCGACCCAGGCAGGGGAGCCGGTCACCCGCCCGAGCGAGCGCCGGCCCGGTTCACGCAGGAGGGCACGATCTTGAGCACCCACGGCAGCAGCACGCACGGCTCCACCCCGTACGGGAGCTTCCCCGGCGCCCGGCCGCGCCGACTGCGGGTGAACGCGGCCATGCGGCGCATGGTCGCCGAGACCCGGCTGCACCCGGCCGAGCTGATCCTGCCCGCCTTCGTCACGGAGGGCGCGACTGAGCCGATGCCGCTGGCCGCGATGCCGGGCGTCGTCCAGCACACCCGCGACTCGCTGCGGAAGGCGGCTGTCGAGGCGGTCGAGGCCGGCGTCGGCGGGATCATGATCTACGGCGTGCCGGAGACGGCCAAGAAGGACGCGATCGGCTCGCCGGGCACCGACCCGGACGGCATCCTCCAGGTCGCCCTCCGCGATGTGCGGTCCGAGGTCGGCGACGAACTGGTCGTCATGTCCGACCTGTGCCTGGACGAGCACACCGACCACGGCCACTGCGGCGTGCTCGACGCCGAGGGCCGGGTCGACAACGACGCGACGCTGGAGCGCTACGCCGAGATGGCGCGGGTGCAGGCGGACGCGGGCGCCCATGTGCTCGGCGCGAGCGGAATGATGGACGGCCAGGTCGGGGTCGCCCGGGCGGCCCTGGACGGCATCGGCCGCCAGGACGTGTCGATCCTCGCCTACGCCGTCAAGTACGCCTCGGCCTTCTACGGACCCTTCCGCGAGGCCGTGGCGTCCTCGCTCAAGGGCGACCGCAAGACCTACCAGCAGGACGGGGCCAACGCCCGGGAGGCGCTGCGCGAACTGGCGCTGGACCTGGCCGAGGGCGCCGACATGGTGATGGTCAAGCCCGCGCTGCCGTACCTGGACATCCTGCGCCGGATCGCGGACGAGGCGGACGTGCCGGTCGCCGCGTACCAGATCTCCGGCGAGTACGCGATGGTCGAGGCCGCCGCGGCCAATGGATGG
Organism: Streptomyces milbemycinicus; assembly: GCF_002154605.1. Classification (GTDB taxonomy): domain Bacteria; phylum Actinomycetota; class Actinomycetes; order Streptomycetales; family Streptomycetaceae; genus Streptomyces; species Streptomyces milbemycinicus. Next base: position 8,428 of record NZ_MUNE01000395.1, read on the forward strand.
ATCGACCGGAACCAGGCGATCATGGAGACGCTGACGTCCGTACGGCGGGCGGGGGCGGGCATGGTCCTGACCTACTGGGCGACCGAGGTCGCGCAGTGGCTGAACCGGGGCGACGTCTGAGGCAGCCGGACAGGCCGCCCGGGGTCGGGCGGCCTGCTGACGGAGGACGGGCGGCGGTTCAGGACGTGTCGACGATCCGGGTGAGTTGCGCGGCGGTGACCGTGCCCGGGGTACGGCGCTCGCGCGCGCACTCGTTCGCGGTGCGCCGCAGCGCCTCGTTGACCGGGGTCGGCACCCCGTGGAGCCGGCCCAGTAGCACGATCTCGCCGTTCAGATAGTCCGCCTCGACGGTTCCGGAGCCCCGGACCAGGCTCTGCCACGACGAGCCGCCGCCCCGCGCCGCACCGCCGGCGACGGGGCGTATGTCCATCTTTCCGGCGCGCACCGCGCTCTGCTCGGCGTCGCTCGCGCGGTCGATGCCCGCCGCGTCGAAGACGGCGCTCGCCTCCGCCTTCGCGCGCCGTACCAGGGCCGCCGCCTCCTCGCCCCCGTCCGGCCCGCAGACCGCCTCCACAGCGTTGGCGACGTTGTTGAGCAGCTTGGCGTACTTCCAGCGCATCACGTCCGGCACGACCGGCGCGAGGAAGTGGGACTTCTCCAGGTCGGCCGCGATCAGCCGGACCGTCTCGTCCGCTCCGGACGGATAGCGGCCCAGGTGGAGCGCGCCGGTGCAGGGCGCGCAGGGGGCTATGACCTCGCCCGGCTCCAGGTAGGTGGCGGGCAGCCAGACGCACATCGCGTACACCCGGCGGAAGCGCCGCAGCGCCAGCCGCTCGCTCTCCACGCCGTTCTGCGCGCACACCAGCGGCAGCCGGTCGGCCGCCGTCCCGCCGCCGGCCACCGGGCGGGGCGCCCAGGCGTCCAGCGCGGCCACGCTGTCCTGGGTCTTCACGGCCAGGACCAGCACGTCGTCGGGGCGCAGCTCGACGGCCTCGGGCCGGTCGGCCACGGGCACCGGGAGCCGGTGTGTGCCGTCGGGCGTCAGCAGCCGCAGCCCGTCCCGCCGCAGCGCCTCGTAGTGCGCTCCGCGCGCCACCAGGACGACGTCGTGCCCGCTCTGGGCGAGCCGCCCGCCGATCGCGCCTCCGACGGCGCCCGCTCCGATGACGACGTAGCGCATCCCGGCTCCCCTTTCGCCCGTCCCTTTGCTGGTTCGGGCCGTCACGCTACCGCCCAAGATCCGCCGTACCGTCGGCGGGCCAGGGCCTGTTGTAGTTCATGAACCAGTGGGCGGCGAAGTCGGCGGGCATGGAGTAGGGGTGCTCGGGGTCGGCGAGCATGCGGAAGACGAACTCCGTGGTGGTCATGGCGAACCGGGTCCCGGCTTCGGGGCCGACCTCCGTGACATAGACGGGCCACGCGTCGGGGTCGGGCCCTTCGGTGATCCAGTAGAACGACGTCTCGTGCTCGGTGCCCGCCCACGGCAGCAGCCCGCCAGGCTCGGGGAACGGCGGGTGCGGCTCCCAGGACGGGGTGCCGTGAGCCTTCGCCCAACCGGACGCGAACTCGGCGCCTTTGACGATGTCGGCCGGCAGACGGACGTCCAGGAAGCCGTCGAAGGCGCCGTCCCCGAACGTCTCGACCAGCTTCTTGTAGTCGCTCGGCAGCGCCGTGCCCAGCCGCTCCTCGGCCGCCGCGCAGTCGGCCGTACGGATCCGGCCCGAGTACATCCGGTCCAGGCGGATCGGGTCGATGCCGACCTGGTCCGCGTCCCAGCCGGTCACGGCGACGAGCCGGTCCAGCCAGGAGGCGTCGGCGGGCAGCTCGTCCGGCGCCGGGGTGGTGCGCGGGGCCACGACCACCGCAAGCCGCGCCTCCCCGCCGACGCGGACCACGCCGCAGCCGATCCACCGGCCGGCGAACGCCCAGGCGCGCATCTCGGCGACGCGCTCGCCGTCCCCGAAGGGAGCGATGAGCGGCAGCCCCGTCCGCTCGCTCGCGGCGGGGTCGGCACGCCCTTCCGATACGAGGGTGCGCGGCTCCCCGTACCAGTTGCTGAGGGTCTCCACGAGCTCGCTCAGGCCCACCCCGTCGGGGATCGTCAGGCACGCATGCCCCGCCCCGTGCCCGGCCGACCGGCAGTCCAGGACCCGGGTGTCCGGCCACACCATGCCGTGAAGGGCCGGCAGCAGTTCGTCTTCGTTCACAGGAGACAGTGAAGCGCGTGCCACTGACATCGGCCCCGACGGGGCGTGCCGACGGGCCTACTGGAGGCCGTTCCAGCCCCAGCGCGGGGTCGGGCCCGGCTCGCCGAGGTCCTGGCCGACGGGTTCGGCGGAGACATTGCGGGCGATCTTGGTGCCCCAGTCGAAGTACTCCACGACGCGGCGGCGCAGCAGCTCGTCGTCCGGGAGCTCCTTCTCCACGGCGGCCGTCATCAGCTCCATCCAGCGGGTCCGCTGCTCCTCGGTGATCGCCAGCCCGAGATGCGACCGCAGCAGGGACTGGTGGCCGCCCAGTTCCTCGGTGAAGCGGGCGGGGCCCGAGAAGATCTCGGCGAGCCAGACGGCGACGTGCTCGATATGGGTACGGCTGAAGTTGGCGAAGACCGGGGCCAGCAGCGCGTCCTCCAGGACCGCTTCGTAGAAGGTGTCGCTCAGCCGGCGCAGGGTGTCCATCCCGCCGATGGCGTCGTACAGCGTCGTCTCGGTGCGCTCGCTCATGCCGTTTCTTTCCCCGTCGTGGCCGTCGTGGGCGCGCTCCGCGACCGTGCGGAGCTGCTGATCTCGTCGCGTCTCAGGCTGGGCGAAGAGCGGCGGGAAGCCCAGGGGGTTCACCCTGGGCGCAGGAAGCGGTGGTTGGGATTCCGGGCTGCTGTCACGGCCCCGGTGAAGGGCCGTGACAGCAGCGCCCGAGTCAGTGCCCGAGGCCAGCGCCCGAGGTCAGCGCGCGGTGGCCCAGGAGTGGGCGACGTCGACGATCAGCCGGTCGCCCGACTGGAGGACCCGGAACGGCAGCCGGGCGCGCACGCCGAGCCCGACCTGGGTCTCACCCTCGAAGCTGGCGCCGTAGCGGGTGTCCTTGAAGGTGCGGTACCCGGCGATGTTCACCCCGGGCAGCGGCTTCCCGGCCCGCCCCGGATACGTCTCGCCGCCGGCCTCCGGGTCATAGCTCGGCGCGGCCACATGGATCTCCAGGATCGCACCGCCGCCCACGGCGATCGGGTCGCCGGAGCCGAGCTGGTACATCGCGTCGACGTAGCCGACGCGGTAGCCGGTCTGGCCGGCCGCCGTGCCGCCCTTGATGTCGAACACCAGGCGGTCGTAGCACGTGTGTTGTCCGGCCCTGATGTTCTTCAGCGGCTTGTAGTTCGCATCTTGCGCGGTCTTCTCGCCGCTGCCCCACGCGGTCGCACAGGCCTCTGCCGAAGCGTTGGCCGTCCTCGACGTGGTGACGGCACCGGCCGTCCCCGCCGTCGCCGCCAGTCCGGCGCCGGCCAGCGTGAGCGCCGCGAGTGCGGTCCCCCAGCGTCGCATGACTTCCTCCAAAAGATCGGTTGCCAGTTACGTGACGTCCGACTGCCCCGGTTGGGAGGAGGTTGTCCGCGTCGGCGATTTTCTGCCAGGCCGATCGGGAAGTTTGTCGCAAACCATGCGGCTAGGGGTTGAGGTGGTCGAATTCACCTGCCTTGGCGGCGCGTATGAAGTCGCCGAGCCGGGCGGGGGTGGTGGTGAGGACCGTGTCGGGGGCCTCGCTCTCACGGAGACGGATGGTTCCGTCGGCGTCGGAGGCGACGTTGAGGCAGTTGCTTGCCGCTTGGCAATACGAGGACTTGTGCCAAACCAGAGTGGACAACGTTCCTGCCTTTCAGAGGGATCGTGCGATGTCGTGGATCAGGTCCCGGGACTTGTCCGCCTTGAGGGCGAGGCATTCCATCCGGTCAAGGATGCTGCGGTAAGTGTCCAACTGGGTGACGGCGTCAAGGAATACGGGACCATGAGCCTCGTCGACCTGAACGGTGTCGAGCTGGCGCACCCGTCCGGTGGCGTAGAGGATCGTCTGTCCTGGGGCGGGGAAGGCTCCTGCCGCGAATGGCAGGACGAGGGTAGTGATGTTGTCGCGGTCGCTCATCTCGAGGATGTGGTCGAGCTGCGCCCGAGTGGTCGCCGTGCCGCCGAACTGCATGCGCAGCGCGGCCTCATGGATGATCGCGGTGTACTCGAGAGGGTCATCCCGGTGAAGCACCGCCTGACGTTTGACGCGGTGGGAGACGCGGTGCTCCACCTCGTGGGGCGGAATCGGCGGCACCGTTTCCTGAAACAGGGCTCGCGCGTGGTCAACGGTCTGGAGCAAACCGGGCAGCGTGGCTGTTTGTGCGGTGCGCAACGTCACGGCGTGATACTCGAATTCGGCCAGGTCCAGAAAGCCGTTGGGCAGGACGCCTCGGTACTCCTCCCACCAGTGGCGGGTGCGATCGCCCGTCATCGCGACCAGTGCGTCGATGAGTTGCTGATCCGCGCAGCCGTAGCGGCGTGCGATCGTGCGCACCCGCTCCGCGCTCAGCCCCACGCGGCCGGTCTCGATACTGCTGACCTTGGCACGGTCAAGGCCGAGCATCGCCGCCGCCTCAACGGTTGACCGGCCTGAGCGTTCGCGCAGCTTGCGCAGTTCGGCCCCCAGGCGCTGCTGGCGGGGTGTGGGTGAACTCCTGGGTGGCATGGCTTCTCTCCTTGGTCGCGCACAGTCTGCCGTTGTCACTGCACAAGATCTAACGAGGTACTAGTTTCCCAAAGTCCGTAGTACGCGTACCCCGGATGCCTTACGGTGTGTGTCAAGTCACTCACGCAACGGAGACGCGTATGTGCAACGACCCTCGTGTGCCCGAAGACTGGGACTACACCCTCCAGTTCCCCCGCGACCCCCTCGCCCCGCGCATCGCCCGCCGCATGCTGCGGCTCATCCTCGAAGAGCACGGCGTGCACGATCTGGCCGACACCGCCGAGCTGCTGGCGTCCGAGCTCGTCACGAACACTTACGCCCACTCCGACGGCCCGGCGTCCATGAACGTCAGGTGAAGCGACAAGCGGGTGCGCGTCAGCGTCTGTGACACCAACCCCCAACTCCCGGCCCTGACCACGGACTGGGCCGGTGACGCCGACGCCGAGCAGGGCCGTGGAATCGGCCTTCTAGATGTGATCGCCGACAGCTGGGGCGGCTGCGCCATCGGCGACGAGCTGTTCGGGATCGGGGGCAAGACCGTCTGGTTCGAGCTCGGAGAGGGCTGGCGGGACGCCTGACGGCGGGCGCGGGCGCGGGAAGCTAACTCAGGAAATGCTCAACAAACGCGGGAAGTTGTTCACGGCCGGAAACGCCCTGGCTAATCTTCCGGCTCAAGTTCACCGCACCGCAGGCCCGTTGATGTGGCCTGTCCCAGAAAAATCAAGGAGCACCCTGTGCCGAAGCTTCGGAGGCCCAGCAAGGGGGCCGGGCTGCGGATTGCTGCGGTCCTCGCCGCCGCCGTCTCGCTGCCCGTCCTGGCCTCGCCGAACGCCCACGCCATCGCTTGGGACCACACGATCCACTCGGACGACGGGGACCCCGGGGCCCGCCTGCGGTTCGAGGCCAACGGCGACATCGTCGAGCTCTGCGATATCGAGGCCGACGGCTTCGCCGCCTACGCCGAGATCTACGACCCCAAAACCGGCCAAACCCGCACCCTCACTGTCGGCGGCAACGGCAACTGCAAGCGCCGCGACGCCTCCGACTCTGGATGGAACCTCGTCGAAGGCCGCAAATACAGCTTCATGGTGGCCCTGACAGAGGGCAATTACATCGCCTATCCAGACGACGAAACCTGGACGGCCTGACACACAACCCCACCGGGTACGCCGGCTGACGCAGCGGATCGGGGGTTATCCCCCGTCCGCAGTGGCCAGTTGGCCTGATGGGACTTCTGAGTGGATTGCGCGAGGCTCAAGGCCATGAGAATCGTCAACGCCAAGGCCGCCGCCCTGGCCCTGGCCCTCGCCGCCACCACCGGCTCCCTGCTCGCCTCCACGGCCGCCGCCGACGCGGCCGCCCCCCGATCCCCCACGCCGCTGAACTGGGGCGTGTGCGAGGGCACCGGCCTCGACCCGAGGCAGGAGTGCGCGACGCTCAAGGTGCCCATGGACTACCACGATCCCGGCGGGGACCAGATCTCGCTCGCCGTCTCCCGCATCTCCAGCGCCAAGCCGGGCGCCCGCCGGGGCGCGCTGCTGCTGATCCCCGGCGGCCCGGGCGGCTCGGGCCTGAGCCGGCCGTCCACCCTGGGCGCCAAGCTGCCGCAGACGGTGCGGGACGCGTACGACCTCGTCAGCTTCGACCCCCGGGGCGTGGGCCGGTCCACGCCCGTCAGCTGCGGTCTCGCCCACGAAGACCTGGCCCTCACCCGCTCCCGCCCCTGGCCCGCCCCGGACGGGAGCATCGCCGACAACGTCGCCACAGGGCGGCGTATGGCCGACGCCTGCGGCCGCAACGGCGGCCCGGTGCTGAAGAGCCTCAGCACCGTCAGCGAGGCCCGGGACATCGACCGCATCCGCCAGGCCCTCGGCGAGGAGAAGCTGTCGGCCTGGGGCACGTCGTACGGGACGTACGCGGGGGCCGTGTACGCGCAGATGTTTCCCGAGCACACCGACCGCTGGGTGCTGGACAGCAACGACGACCCCGACCCGACGCGCGTGGGGCGCGGCTGGCTGGCCAACTTCGCCGTGGGCGTCGAGGACACCTTCCCCGCCTTCGCCGCGTACGCCTCCCGGCCCGGCGACCACCAACTCGCCGACACCCCCGACGGCGTCCGCCGGCTCTTCCTCGACCTGGCGGCCCGGCTGGACGCCCATCCGATCCCCTGGGAGGGCGCCAACCCGCCCGAGTTGAACGGCAATGTGCTGCGCCAGCAGCTGCTCGACACCCTCTACGCCCCGAGCCGCTACGCCGACCTTCCCGGGAGCCGCTACGCCGCCCTCGCCGAGCTGATACGGGCTGCCCGCGACGGCGCGGACCTGCCCGCGCCCGCCGCGCTGCCGGACGAGGCGATGCAGAACACCATGGCCTCGGGCACCGCGACGCTGTGCAACGACGTCTCGTGGCCGAAGTCCCTGCCGCCCTACGCCCGCGAGGTCGCGGCCAGCCGAACGAGCCACCCGCTGACGGCCGGGATGCCAGTGAGCGTCATGCCGTGTGCCTTCTGGCCTGACGAGCTGCGCGACAAGCCTGTGCGGATCACCTCGGACGGCCCGTCGAACGTCCTGCTGGTGCAGAACCGGCGCGATCCCGCGACGCCCTACAGCGGCGCGCTGAAGCTGCGCCGGGCTTTCGGGGAGCGGGCCCGGATGGTCACGGCGGACGAGACCGGGCACGGGGCGTACGTGGTCAACGGCAACGCCTGCTCGGACGGGTATGTGACCGACTTCCTGGTCGGCGGGGAACGGCCGGAGCGCGACACCTTCTGCGCTGCGGAGGGAGACCGGCCTGCGGTCGGTTCACTCGGACAGCAGTGAGTCGACCTCCAGCTCGACCTTGGCGCCGATGGACTCGGGCAGGACGAAGGACTCGCCGGGGCGATGGACGGACCGGGTGCGGTATTCGCCGTCGTGGGGGTCGGTGAGGACGATGACCTCGCCGTGTTTGCGGTCGCCGATGACATAGACGGGGACGCCCGCCCGCGCGTAGTGGCTGGGTTTGCGGTCCAGATCGTCGCGCCAGTTGGACGAGGTGACCTCGAACACCATGCGGAAGACGGCGGGGTCGATGCAGTTGTACGGCGCCATGTGGTCCCGGTGGTCCGCGTCCACGACCGCGAGGTCCGGGATCGCGTAGTCCTCTTCGCCGGTCGGCAGCCAGATGCCCACGGCCTGGACGACGCGGGTCTCGCCTTGGTGAAGAGCGGCGAACGCAAGCGTGAGATTGGTGAGCGATTCCGCGTGCGGGGGATCGGCAGGGGGCGTCACGATCAGCTGTCCTCCGAGGATCTCGGGTCGGTATCCAGGAAGGTTCTGGAACACCGTCTCGGCGATGTCGATGAGGCTGACCGTCGTCTCTTCCGTGGTGTGCGTCGTTTCCTCGGTGATGTGCGCGACGGGTGGGCACGGGTGCTCGGGGGCAAGCGTCATATCGCTTCTCCTGTCTGCTTCCTCGGCCATGTGACCTCGCCTTGATCGTAGGATCCGCTCAGTAACGATTCTGCCGGGCAAATCGCCCGAAAGCAGCGTTCCGGCGACCTTCGCAAGCTTGAGCGAAGGCCGCCGCAAGGGGGGGCGCGCGGGAGCGCTCAGAGGCGCTCGGGGGTGCGGATGCCGAGCAGGTCCATGCCCTGGTGGAGGGTGCGGGCGGTCAGGTCGCACAGGAAGAGGCGGTTCTCGACCTGGGCCGGGCCGCCCTCGGCCTTCAGGACCGGGCACTTGTCGTAGAAGGTCGTGTAGAACGAGGCCAGCTGGTACAGATACGCGGCCAGCTTGTGCGGTTCGTAGCCCGCCGCGACCTCCCGCAGGATCTCCGCGAACTGGTCCAGATGCAGGCCCAGCGCCCGCTCGGCGGGGGCCAGGGGCAGCTCGGGGTGGGCGACCGGCTTCTGGCCCTCGCCGGCGAGGCGCAGGATCGACTGGATCCGGGCGTACGCGTACTGGAGATACACCGAGGTGTCGCCGTTGAGCGAGACCATCTGGTCGAGGTCGAACTTGTAGTCGCGCGCGGCCGACGTGGACAGGTCCGCGTACTTCACCGCGCCGATGCCGACCTGGGCGCCGCGCTCGGCGATCTCCTCCTCGGTGAGGTCGATCTTCCCCTTGCTCTTCTCGCGGACGACGGCCGTCGCCCGCTCGATGGCCTCGTCCAGCAGGTCCACCAGCCGCACCGTCTCGCCCTCACGGGTCTTGAACGGCTTGCCGTCCTTGCCGAGGACGGTGCCGAAGGCGAGCTGGTAGGCGTGGGTCTTCTCGTTCAGCCAGCCGATCCGGCGGGCGGTTTCGAAGACCATCTTGAAGTGGAGCGACTGCCGGGCGTCCACGACGTACACCAGCGAGTCGGCCTGGAGGTTCTGGATCCGGTCCCGGATCGCGGACAGGTCGGTGGCCGCGTAGCCGAAGCCGCCGTCGGACTTCTGCACGATCAGCGGCACCGGGTTGCCGTCCGGGCCCTTGACGTCTTCGAAGAAGACGCACAGCGCGCCCTCGGAGCGCACCGCGACGCCGGACTCCTCCAGCAGCCGGCAGGTCTCGGCGAGCATGTCGTTGTAGCCGGACTCGCCGACGACGTCGGGGTCGCGGATGTCCATGTCGAGCTTGTCGAAGACGGAGTAGAAGTAGATCTTCGACTCGTCGACGAACCTGTGCCACAGGGCGATGGTCTCCGCGTCCCCGGCCTGAAGGTCCACCACCCGGCGCCGGGACCGCTCCTTGAACTCCTCGTCGGAGTCGAAGAGCGCCCGCGCGGCCTTGTAGAGGCGGTTCAGGTTGGACATGGCCTCCTCGCCGGAGGCCGCCAGGTCCTTGTCGTCCCCGGCGCCCTGGTCGCCCGTGGCGGCCTTGTGGTCCAGTTCGTGCGGGTGCTCCAGCAGGTACTGGATGAGCATGCCGAACTGGGTGCCCCAGTCGCCGATGTGGTGGCGCCTGACCACCTTCTCGCCCGCGAACTCCAGGATCCGCACGACGGCGTCGCCGATCACCGCCGAGCGCAGATGGCCGACGTGCATCTCCTTGGCCACGTTGGGCTGGGCGTAGTCGACCACGGTCGTGCCGGGGCTCTCGGCGTACGGAACGCCGAGGCGGGCGTCGGCGGCGCGGGCGGCGAGGGTCTTCACGATCGCCTCGTCCGACACCGTGATGTTGAGGAAGCCGGGTCCGGAGACCTCGATGTCCGCGATCAGCTCGCCGGCCGGCAGGCTCTCCACGACCTTGGCGGCCAGCTCGCGCGGGTTGCCCTTGAGCTTCTTCGCGAGCGCCAGCATCCCGTTGGCCTGGAAGTCGGCCCGGTCGCTACGTCGCAGCAGCGGATCGGCGGCGCCGGCCTCCGGCAGGGCAGCCGAGAGGGCGTCCGCGAGACGCTGGTGGACCGTGGCGGCAAGGGATAGGACCGAGGCCATGAGTGGAATGCCATTCCGATAGATGGTTGGGTCCACCTCAGTATTTCACGGTGTGTCCAACGCTTTGTCCGGCGCTTCGGCCCCCTGTGGAAAACCTTTGGGCGCCTCGTTCCGTCTGGGACAATGGTTTCGCCATGACCGCAAGGAAGGAAGTGCCGACCGTGGCTCAGAGCACCGAGACCGACTGGGTCTCCCGATTCGCCGACGAGGTCATTGCCGAGGCGGAGCGTCGCGCCCCTGGCAAACCAATCGTCTGCGCCTCGGGTCTCAGCCCGTCCGGCCCGATCCACCTCGGCAATCTGCGCGAGGTCATGACCCCGCACCTGGTCGCCGACGAGATCCGGCGGCGCGGCTATGAGTGTGTGCACATCCTGTCCTGGGACGACTACGACCGGTATCGCAAGGTCCCGGCCGGGGTCGACCCTTCCTGGGCCGAGCACATCGGCAAGCCGCTGACCTCCGTCCCGGCGCCGCCCGGATCCCCGTATGCGAGCTGGGCCGAGCACTTCAAGGCGCCGATGATCGAGGCGCTGCAGGAGCTGGGCATCGAGTTCCACGGCATCAGCCAGACGGAGCAGTACACCTCGGGTGCGTACCGCGAGCAGATCCTGCACGCGATGCGCCACCGCGGGCAGATCGACGCCGTGCTCGACCGCTACCGCACGAAGGACAAGGACAAGGACAAGGCGAGCGGCGGGGCGAAGAAGCCCGCCAAGCAGCAGCAGAAGCCGGTCGACGAGGCCGAGCTGGAGGCCGCCGAGGGCTCCGGCGCGGCCAGTGAGGACGACGGCAGCGCGGGCGGCGCGGGCTACTTCCCGTACAAGCCGTACTGCTCGGTGTGCGAGCGCGATCTGACCACCGTCACCTCGTACGACGACGAGACGACGGAGATGGCGTACACCTGCGCCTGCGGCCACGGCGAGACCGTGCGCTTGCGCGAGCACGACCGGGGCAAGCTGGTCTGGAAGGTCGACTGGCCGATGCGCTGGGCCTATGAGGGCGTGGTCTTCGAGCCTTCGGGTGTCGACCACTCCTCGCCCGGCTCCTCGTTCGTCGTCGGCGGGCAGATCGTGCGCGAGGTCTTCGGCGGCGAGCAGCCCATCGGCCCGATGTACGCCTTCGTCGGCATCAGCGGCATGGCCAAGATGTCCTCGTCCAAGGGCGGCGTGCCGACCCCGGCCGACGCGCTGGAGATCATGGAGGCGCCGCTGCTGCGCTGGCTGTACGCGCGCCGCCGGCCGAACCAGTCCTTCAAGATCGCCTTCGACCAGGAGATCCAGCGGACCTACGACGAGTGGGACGCCCTGGAGCGCAAGATCACCGAGGGGGCGGCCCAGTCGGCGGACGTGGCCGCGTACAGCCGTGCCACCCGCACCGCCTCCGGCGAGCTGCCGCGCACCCCGCGCCCGCTGCCGTACCGGATGCTCGCGTCTGTGGTCGACATCACCACCGGCCATGACGAGCAGACGCTGCGCATCCTCAGCGAGCTCGACCCGGACAACCCCGTGAAGTCCCTGGACGAGACCCGGCCGCGGCTCGACAGGGCCGAGCGCTGGATCAACACCCAGGTCCCGGCCGAGCAGCGCACCCGGGTGCGGGACGAGCCCGACACCGAGCTGCTGGCCTCGCTCGGCGAGACCGAGCGCGAGTCGCTGCGGCTGCTGCTGGACGGGCTCGACACCCACTGGTCGCTGGACGGGCTGACCACGCTGGTCTACGGGGTGCCCAAGCTCCAGGCCGGGCTGGCGGCGGACGCCAAGCCGACGCCGGAGCTGAAGGTCGCGCAGCGCACGTTCTTCGCGCTGCTCTACCAGCTGCTGGTCGGCCGCGACACCGGCCCCCGGCTGCCGACGCTGCTGCTGGCGGTGGGCGCCGACCGGGTGCGCAAGCTGCTCGCGGCCTGACGCCGCCACCGCCGCCCTCCGGGCGCGCGTCAGCGCTTCTCAAAGCGCCGGGCGGGCCGGACTCCTCAGGAGTCCGGCCCGCCCGCGCGTTCATGGGAGGGGGTGGGGCGTTACGGGATGGACTCGGTGCCCATCTCCAGCTTGTAGCGCTCCTTGCAGTCCTCCAGGTGCCTGCGTACATCGCCGTCGCTGAGGTCGGGGATGCCGTATCCCTCGCGCAGCAGACGGCCGAACTGGTACGGGGACGGGAACATGCCGTTGTTGGTGACGTGCTGGCGGAAGGCTCCGTAGTACGCCTCGTCGCGCGGCATGTCGTCCGGCAGGTTCACGGGCGGTACGCGCACCTCGGACGGCTCGGGCTCGCCGTAGGACTCCAGTCCCCGCTGCGCCGGCACATACGGGACCTGGCTGCTGGTGCCCTGCCCGCCCAGCGGCCGGACCCGGCCCCCTGCGCCGACCGGGGCTGTCAGCCCCCCGGCGGCCTGCGCCTCGTCGACCTGCGCCGCGAACTGCTGCGCCTGCTGCTGGGCCTGGGCGTCGAGCTGCGGCTGCTGGGTCTGGGGCTGCTGCGCCTCTTGGGCCTGCTGGGCCTGCTGGAGCTGCTGCGCCTCGTCCGGCGTCTGCGGCTGCCCGGCCGCCGGATGCCCCGCGGCCTGCTGCTCGAAGCCGGTCGCCGCCCGCCCGTCGTGCTCAGGCGTGCCGGGCTGCTGGTACCCCTGCTGCTGGTACACCGGCAGCGGGAAGGACATGGGCAGCTCACGCTCCTGGGCCGCGGCCCGGTTCGCCCCCGCGGCCCCGGGAACGACGGCTCCTGCGGCCCTGGGAATGCCCGCGTCCCCGCCCCCGTAGGGCAGCGCGGCGGGCATCGGCGCGGGCGCCAGCTCGGCCGGGTCCAGGCCCGCCGCGGCCAGCCCCGCCGGGGCGGTCTCCGCCAGCGGCACCCCGTACCGCGCCAGGCGCAGCGGCATCAGCGATTCGACGGGGGCCTTGCGGCGCCAGGCGCGCCCGTAGCGGGCCCGCAGCCGGGCGCGGTAGACGAGGCGGTCCTGTTCGAGCTTGATGACCTGGTCGTAGGAGCGCAGCTCCCACAGCTTCATCCGGCGCCACAGCCGGAAGGTCGGCACGGGTGCCAGCAGCCAGCGGGCGACGCGCACCGACTCCATGTGCCGGTCGGCGGTGATGTCGGCGATCCGCCCGATGGCATGCCGGGCGGCCTCGACGGAGACCACGAACAGGATCGGGATGACGGCGTGCATACCGACGCCGAGCGGGTCGGGCCAGGCGGCCGCGCCGTTGAAGGCGATGGTGGCCGCGGTCAGCAGCCAGGCCGTCTGGCGCAGCAGTGGGAAGGGGATCCGCAGCCATGTCAGCAGCAGATCGAGCGCGAGCAGGACGACGATTCCCGCGTCGATCCCGATGGGCAGGACGTTGGCGAAGGCGCCGAATCCCTTGTCGTGGGCGAGGTCGCGCACGGCGGCGTAGGAGCCCGCGAAACCGATCGCGGCGATCACCACCGCTCCGGTGACGACCACCCCGATCAATATGCGGTGCGTACGTGTCAACTGCATCGCGGCCACCCGCGGCCCCTCCCCCGTCCTACGGCATTCGGCGCGCCCAGCGTCGCATACACGTCAAGGGCGGTGGACGGGAAGGGGGTCGCAACGGCTCGGCCGGCGGCGGGTGGTGGCTACGCGGCGCTGCTGCTCGAGCCGCTGCCCGCGCTGCTCGCGCCGCTCTTCTCGGCGTCCTTCTCGATGGAGGCGACGACGTCCTTGGCCCCGGTCTGGGCGTCCTTGAGCAGCGTCTTGGGGTCCGGGGTCTTCTCGTCCTCGTAGCCGGCGCCGTTGTACTCGAGGGTCAGGACGACGTTCGCGGTGCGGACCACGATGGTCTGGTTCCGGAACTCGTCGCCGTCCTTCTTCGACTCCGTGCTGACGGTGGTGGCCGCGTCGCCGATGCCGGACACCTGCCCGGTTTTGGCGTTCTTGGCGCCGTCGGACGCGGCGGCCTTCTGGGCCTGGTCGGCGGCGTAGGCCTGGGCACGCTTGTCGCCGGAGCCCAGCGACACCTCGGATCTGAAGAGTTTGAGGGAGACGCTGAGCTGCCGGTACTTGAACCCGTTGAGGCCGGTCCACAGGCAGCTGGCCGACTGGTTGGCGTCGGCGGAGGGGAGCTCCTTGCCCTTCTTGCTCTGGGCCTTGGGGACCAACTCGTCGATCGTCTTGGCGGACAGGGTCGGGCAGACCGCCGGGAGCTTGCTGTACTTTGCGGCCGCGACGGTCGGCGTCGGGCTGGGCGTGGCCGATTTCGACGGGCTGGCCGAGTCCTTCGAGTCCTTGTCGGAGCCGGAGGAGCAGCCGGCGACGAGCACCACCGGTACGGCTGCGCTGACGAATATACGGGCGAGTCGAGGGGCTGTTCGGTGCATGGGTCCTTCGCTCGTTCTCGGTCGATGGGCGGCCGTCCCGCCCGCGTCATGACACGGCACGGTACGCGGCCGATGCGCGCACAGCCCAATTCGGGCGTCTTACGCGAGGCCCCGTACACCGGTCTATTCGTTGAGTCGCCCGGTCAGCTCCTGGGCCAGATCTTCGGCGTTGACCTGCAGTTCTTCGCTGCTGGGAATGTGCTTTTTGTTGGTCGACCACTGGTCGTACTCAATGGTGGCAATCACATTCGAGGACCTGAAGACGACGGTGACATCTCGGTGGATACCGGAGTCACTGGTGATGAGCTGGTCGTCGAGGAAGGCGTCGTCGGCGAGGTCGTCCAGGCGGCGCGGTGCGGCGGTCTCCGAGGCGTCGGCGTCGCCGGAGGCGTCGGTGCCGCGGGTCCCCGGTTCGTCGGTTCCGGAGGCGTGGGGCGTTGCGCCCTCGACTTTGGCGCCCTCGGTCTTGGAACCGTCCTCGCCGGAGCCGTCTTTCCCGGAATCGTCCTTCCCGGAGTCATCCTTCCCGGAGTCGGAGGGGGCCGACGTGGATCCCTTCGGGGTGTCCTTGCCGGGCGAGCCGGAGCCGGATTCCGAGCCGGAGGAGCCGGACGAGCCGGAGGGGGCGCTGGGGGTCTCCGAGGCGCCCGGGACATGCGAGGCGGCGGCCTTCTTCTCGTACCGCTCCTTCGCCTGGTCGTCGTCGCTGACCGTCGGGTCGTACGAGACGACGCGCTCGAAGTCGAGCGTGAGATAGCGGGTGCCGCTGCTCGTCTCCAGCTTCCAGCGGCAGCCGACGCGCCGGTTGGTGTCATAGGTGACGGTGGCCTGGCCGTCGTAGACCGGGTCGTCCTCCTCGGCGCCGGGCAGCAGATTGCGCAGCGTCTTGGGGTCGACCGCGCCGCACGCCTCGGGGAGGGTGCGGTACTTGCCGGGCGCGGCGGCGACCGGCGCCCCGGAGTCGCCTGGTTTGCCGTCGTCGAGGCCCGCGTGTGAGGCGGTGCTGGTGCAGCCGCTCAGGCCGATGGCGGCGAGCACCGTGGTGAGCACGGCGGCGGCCCGTGCGGCACCCGCTACGTACGCCCTTCGCTGCTGCGCTGGCTGCACTCTCCCCGTCCTTTCAAGATCCCTCCGAGCGAACACGGAGCGAAAACTGCTTGCCGCCCGTGGGCGGGGCCTGCAGACAATGTCTATCGCACGCGCCGCCACGTCTGCCGGTCGCCCGCCGATATTGGGGGCCTTGGTCCGGCTTTTGCGTTTTCAGTCTTCTATGGGGGAATGAGTAAAACATGTCGTATGTCGAGCTGCCCGGGGCGCGGGTTCCGATCCGTATGTGGACCGATCCCGCGACGGTCGAGGGCGTGGCCATGCAGCAGCTGCGAAATGTCGCGACGCTGCCGTGGATCAAGGGCCTGGCCGTGATGCCGGATGTGCACTACGGGAAGGGCGCCACCGTCGGCTCGGTGATCGCGATGCAGGGCGCCGTATGCCCGGCGGCGGTGGGTGTGGACATCGGCTGCGGGATGTCGGCGGTCCGGACCTCGCTGACGGCCGAGGACCTGCCCGGGGACCTCTCGCGGCTGCGGTCGCGGATCGAGCGGGCGATCCCGGTCGGGCGCGGGATGCACGAGGACCCGGTCGACCCGGGGCAGCTGTACGGATTCTCGGCGCCGGGGTGGGACGACTTCTGGGGGCGGTTCGGCGAGGTCGCCGAGGCGGTCAGGTTCCGTCAGGAGCGAGCCGTGAAGCAGATGGGTTCGCTCGGCTCCGGTAACCATTTCATCGAGTTCTGCCTCGACGAATCGGGCTCGGTCTGGCTGATGCTGCACTCCGGCTCCCGGAACATCGGCAAGGAGCTGGCCGAGTACCACATCGGCGAGGCCAGGAAACTGCCGCACAACCAGGGCCTGGTCGACCACGACTTGGCGGTCTTTATCGCGGACACCCCGCAGATGGCGGCGTACCGGCACGATCTGTTCTGGGCGCAGGAGTACGCGAAGTACAACCGCTCGGTCATGATGGCGCTCTTCCAGGACGTCGTCCGCAAGGAGTTCAAGAAGGCCAAGCCGACGTTCGAGCCTGTCATCTCCTGCCATCACAACTACGTGGCGGAGGAGCGCTACGAGGGCATGGACCTGCTGGTGACCCGTAAGGGCGCGATCCGGGCGGGCAGCGGGGACTACGGGATCATCCCCGGCTCGATGGGCACCGGTTCGTACATCGTCAAGGGCCTGGGGAACGCGGCGTCGTTCAACTCGGCCTCGCACGGCGCGGGTCGGAAGATGAGCCGTAACGCCGCGAAGAAGCGCTTCTCCACGCGGGACTTGGAGGAGCAGACGCGGGGCGTGGAGTGCCGTAAGGACGCCGGGGTGGTGGACGAGATCCCGAGCGCGTACAAGCCGATCGAGAAGGTGATCGACCAGCAGCGGGACCTCGTCGAGGTGGTGGCGAAGCTCAAGCAGCTGGTGTGCGTGAAGGGCTGAACTGCGGGACTGCACGTCATCGATGGCCCCGGCCGATCAAGGCCGGGGCCATCGCGTTGCCCGCAGCGCCCCGAGCGCACTGCGTTGCGGCCACTGACGGCAACTCGAAAGAAATTGGGCACCGTTTATGCACGGGGTTGACCGCCGACGCAGCGGAGAATAGCAGGCTGCTTTCTGTTCGTGAATTTCTTGAGGTTCTTCTGAGGTTACCGGCGCGGAGCTTGGTAAGACCGGCTCCCGGCTTACCCATCGGCAGTCAAATGCGCAGACATTACTTGCTACTTCACGGTACAAAGAGCTTGATCGTAAACGGTTTTCACGGCCGCCTGAGGCCGCTAGCATCTCCGCAATCCATTTCCCCAGATTCGCAGAGGAGAACAGGTGAGATCCATAGCCCGTGCTGCTACCGCGGTCGGCGCCGCCGCCCTGATCGTGGGCGGCCTGTCCGCCGCCCCCGCCTCCGCCGCAGACGGCAGGACCTGCGTCAGCAACCAGCACCCGACCCTCGACGTGTGGACCGGCAGGGGGTGCTTCGTCGGCAACGGCGACGACATCGAGGCCACCGACCTCTACGCGGACGGCCAGCGCACCGTGGTCGACTGGTACACCGACTACGGCCGCGAGGGCGAGTGCGACAACGCGCTCGGCACGGGCTGGACAGTCACCTGCGACTACGACATGACCGAGACCGGCCGGATCAAGTTCCGTGTCTGTGCCCGCAGCGGCGGAATCAACCGTGACTGCACCGACTGGACCGGCTGGATCAGCATCCGCACCGGCGAAGCCGCCTGATCCGCGCACCGTCATCGACGACGGCCCGCCCCGGCGCTGTACCGGGGCGGGCCGTCGTCGTGCGCGTGGGGCAGGTCAGCGCTCCCGGTGCACCTTGTGCTGGGCCGCCTGGGCGCGGGGGCGGATGACCATCAGGTCGATGTTGACGTGCGAGGGGCGGGTGACCGCCCACTCGACGGTGTCGGCGACGTCGTCGGCGGTAAGGGGCTCGGCCACGCCCTCGTAGACCGCGGCGGCCTTGTCCTCGTCGCCGCGGTAGCGGTTCAGCGCGAACTCGTCCGTGCGGACCATGCCCGGGGCGATCTCGATCACCCGCACCGGGTCGCCGCACAGTTCGAGGCGGAGGGTGGCGGCGATGGCGTGGGCGCCGTGCTTGGCGGCCACGTAACCGCCGCCGCCCTCGTAGGCGATATGGCCCGCCGTGGAGGACAGCACGACGACGGTGCCGTCGCCGGAGGCGATCAGCGCGGGCAGCAGGGCCTGTGTGACATTGAGCACGCCCACCACATTGACCTCGTACATCGCCCGCCAGTCGGCCGGGTCGGCGGTTGCGACGGGTTCGGTGCCGAGGGCCCCGCCCGCGTTGTTGACGAGTACGTCACAGCGGTCCAGGGCGGCGGCGAAGGCGTCCACGGCGGCGCGGTCGGTGACGTCCAGCGGGTATGTCTCGGCCTCGTGTCCGGCCTCGGTCAGCTCGGCGGCGAGGGCTTCGATGCGCTCCTTGCGGCGGGCGGCGAGGACGACACGGAATCCGGCGGCGGCGAGGCGGCGGGCGGTCGCGGCCCCGATCCCGCTGCTCGCACCGGTGACGACTGCGGTACGGGTGGTCATCGGCCCTCCTGAGGCGACGTGTTGGGCGGGGTCCGCATAGGTGCGTTGTGTTTGTAATCCATACGCAGGATATGACGTACGGATTGGCCGCCAATCGGGGGACTGAAGATCGAAATCCGCTACGGCGCCGCAGGCCCGGGGAAGGGTGCACTGCGTCCGGCGCGCCGCCGGGCCGGAGCCTCCCTGTGCCAAGGAGTGAATACAGCCCATGACCCAGCACAAGAGATTTACCCAGCTGCACCGTCGTGCTCTCCGCCGCTGGGGTGTCGTATCGGCTGGCGCCATCGCCGCCGCGGCACTCGTAACCGGTTCGCCGACGGCTGCCTGGGCGGCCGGCGCGACCCCCAGCCCCCACTCCGGGGTGAGCAGCAACTGTGAGCAGGGCCAAGAGGAACAGCACGGGAACCACGACAACGGCCATCACAACGGCCGTGACCATGAGAACAAGCGCGAGAACAAGGGCGAGCACGACAACGGCCGCGAGCACGAGAAGAAGAACGAGCACGAGAACAAGGAAGAGAACGGCGAGCACGACAACGGCCGTGAGCACGAGAACGGCGGGAAGTACGGCGGCGGCCAGGAGCGGAGCCTCGCGCAGCCCTCCGCCGACCAGGCCGTGGACGAGCAGTACGCCGCCGAGGGCGACGAGAGCTCCCAGGGCAACGACTACCGCTCGGTCCCCGGCGCCGAGCAGGCGTACGCCGCCATCGCCAAGTTCACCGCCGGTATGGCGCAGCCGTACGGCGCGACCGAGTCCGAGGCCGCCACGGAGCCCCGCCACGAGGACCAGAAGCGTCAGGAGGAGAAGCAGCAGGAGGAGAAGCACGGGAAGAAGCAGGCCCGCCACGAGGACGAGAACAAGGAGGACGAGAACAAGGAGGACGAGAACAAGGAGGACGAGAACAAGGAGGACGAGAACAAGGAGGAGAACAAGGAGGAGCAGAAGCGCAGCGGCCCCGTGACGCTCGACGAGGCCGTTGAGATCGCCGAGTGCGAGGTCGGTGGCGAGGCCGTCAGCGCCGAGCTGGAAGACGAGTGCGACGAGGACGAGGCGCACAAGGGCGAGGAGTCCAAGAAGGACGAGGAGCACAAGGGCGAGGAGCACAAGCGCAAGGACAACCACCGCAAGGGCCCGCAGCTGCGGACCGGCGACCACAACAAGGACCACAACAAGGACAACAACAAGGACAAGGACCGGGAGCACAAGGGCCGGGACCACAACAAGGACGAGGACGAGGACGAGAAGGGCCAGGACCACAACAAGGACCGTGAGCACAAGGAGTCACGGCACGAGGAGTCCAAGAAGCAGGTCTGGGACGTCGACGTCAAGCGCGACCACGAGGTCTGGGAGGTCCTGATCGACCCGGACACCGGCTGCGTCCTGAGCGTGACCCGAGAGGCTGACTAAGTCGTCACCTGCCTCGCGGCGAATACATGATCACAGCTACGCCGACCAGGCAGATCAGCGCTCCGGCCACATCGAATCGGTCGGGCCGGTAGCCGTCGGCGACCATGCCCCAGGCGAGCGACCCGGCGACGAAGACGCCCCCGTACGCCGCGAGGATGCGGCCGAACTCCGCGTCCGGCTGGAGCGTGGCCACGAACCCGTAGGCGCCCAGCGCGATGATCCCGGCGCCGACCCACGCCCATCCCCTGTGCTCACGCACCCCTTGCCAGACCAGCCAGGCGCCTCCGATTTCGAAGAGGGCGGCCAGGCAGAACAAGGCAATGGAGCGTGCGATGAGCATAGGGGAAGGGTACGGGGGTTGATCGGTGGCGGATCGGTCATTATCGATCAATAAGAAATATCGCTGGCTAACAGGCTAATTCTCCTGCTACAACTCGAATTGGGTTGGCGCTAGGGGGAGGGGCAGCCCGATGGCCGGTGGGAGCGGGGTCCACGTACACGGCGATGTCGAGGGACAGGTCGTCGTCGGTGATCGCAATGTCGTGATCAATGCCGAGCGCGGCTCCTCGGTGACCGTACGGAGCGAGCCGCCGCCCTTTGCCCGCCGCCGAGCCCGTCCCGCGGGGCGCGCCCTGCCGCACCGCGTGCCCGAGCTGCTGGGCCGCGAGGGGGAGCTGGCGGCGCTGCGGCGGTGGCTTTCGCAGGGCCACCCGGTGCAGATCTACGGTCCGCCCGGCATCGGCAAGTCCGTACTGCTCCGCCGGTTCGCGGCCGACGCCGCGGCTCGCGGTCAGGACGTGGTGTATCTCCCGGCGGCCGGGGTGCCGGTCGACGACCTCGTCCAGGAGCTCTTCCAGGCGTGCTACGAGGCGCCCGACTACAAGCCCGCACCGGCGGTGACGCAGCAGCTGATGGCGTCGGTCCACGCGCTGGTCGCGGTCGACGAGTTCCAAGGCTCGGCCGAGGACCTGACGGAGCTGGTGGCGGCCGCGCCAGGATGCGACGTCCTGGTGGTCACCGCCGAGCGCCAGGAGTGGACCGAGGGGCGGGCCCTGCGCCTGGACGGGCTGCTGGAAGAGCCCGCGCTCGCGCTGCTCACCGAGGAGTTGGGCCGCCCGCTGCGGGGCGATGAGCGAGCGGCGGCGGCCCATCTGATCGCCACCGTACGCGGCCACCCCCTGACCCTGCTCCAGGCCGCCGCGGCCCTGCGCTCCGCAAGGGCCGCAGGGGCCTCGGGGGCCGCGGGGCGTGTCGAGCCCGAGGGAGCCGCCGGTCCCGCCGGGCTCGCGGTGGACGAAAGGGCGCTTGCGGTCGGGGTGGCGGGTGGGCTCAGTGATGGGGCGGGCAAGCTGCTGCGCATATTGTGCGCCGTCGAGCCCCTTCCGCTGTCCCCGGCGCTGCTGTCCGTGATCGCTGCCGGACCGGCCGGCCCCGCCGGACCAGCCCACCCTGCCGGGGCCACCGGTGCGGCCGGAGTGGACCGGGGCGCCGCCGCGGAGTTGGAGGCGCTGCGGCTGGCCTCCTCGGAGGGCGGCGGCTTCCGGGCCACGGGGCGGCTCGCCCCTGTGGTGGCCGAGCGCACCGGGCCCGCGCAGGATCCGGCCGTGCTGGCCGCCGCGCTGGTGGGCTGGGCGCGCGGGGCCACCCGCCATGAGCTGGCCGCCGAGTCCGCGGTGATCCGCCGCCTCCTGGAGGCGGCCGCGCTCGCGGGTGGCCATGAGGCCGTTCGCGACCTCGCCCGCTTCACGGCTCCCGCCCTGGCCCGTTCGCTGCGCTGGGGCTCCTGGCGGCAGGTTCTGGGGCTTGGCGCGGGCGCGGCCCGCGCGCTGGGGGCCGCCGCCGATCTGGCGTACTTCACCCATGAGGAAGAGGCGCGCAGACGGGCGCTCGGACTGGCGGTCGGGGTCGCGGCCGGGCTGTCCTTCGGCGCCGGCGCGGCGGCCGGACACCTGGGCGGCCCGGCCTCGGGCCACGCCGCGAGCCAGGCGGTGAGCCATGCCGCGGGCCACGGCTCGGCGGCGGCCGGGAAGTCGGCGCTGAGCTCGTTCGCGGCGAATCCGGTTGCCATTGGGACGGCGGCGGCCCTGCTGGTGGCGGGCGGAGTCTTCGTGGCGTTCGCGAGTACGGGCGGTGAAAGCCCCCGCGCCGACCCCACCGTCCCCATCACGTCCTTCGCCCCGACGCCCACCCTGACCCCGACCAGCGCACCCACGTCGAGCGCCATGTCCACCACCGGCCTGCCGACCGCGACGACCGCCGTCCCGACGGCCACCACCACCACTGCCGAGCCCACCACCGGGCAGCCCACGTACGGCTCCGGCCAGTGCCCGCCCGTTCCGCTGGCTGTCGGTTCCTTCGGACCGGTGGGGGCGGGGGAGCAGGACAGCAAGAGCGTCACCTGGGACAGCTACTGGGAGTGCGACGACGCGAAGACCCTCGCCGTCAGCGACCCCACCGCCTGGCGCGTCCGCGCGACCTCATGCCCCGTCACCCAGAAACCGGGCCCGCCGAGGTCCGCCTCCGGCCCCTGCGTCTTCGAGGTCGTCTTCAGCCCTCCCGCCTCGGCCGAGCCGGGCACCACGTACAGCGCGAAGGTCACCATGCTGGACGACTGGGGCCATGTGGCGATGACCCTGCCGCTCAGCGGCACCACCGCCACCGTCGGACCCACCGGACCCACCGGACCCACCGATCCCACCGATCCCACTGGCCCCACCGGGGAGGGGCCCTCTACGCAGCCGTCCGAACCCGTCCCCGGCGCTTGAACCAATAGGCGTCTAGAGCCGCTTCGCGCTGCGGAACAGCTGGGCGTAAAAACCGTTGCCGTCGATGCGCGAGGCGCCGCCCTTGTCGCCCATCGTGGGGCCGTTGACCTCCTTGCGGCTGGAGATGAACACCCGGTGGCCGTCGGTGTCCACGCCGAGGTACAGCGCGACATGGTCCATGTGGTTGCCGGTGCGGTGGTCCATCTTGAAGAAGAGCAGGTCGCCGGGTTGCAGCACATCGATGTTGGCCGGGCGCTGGTACCAGGGCGAGGGGCCCTGGAGCTTGATGATGTCCGCGCCCACCGTCGAGCGGGCCATGCCATCGGCGGTGCGCGGAAGCCCGTCCCCGACGACGTTCGTGGCCCGCAGCGGGTAGCGGGCGCGATAGCCCCAGATCATGCGCATGAAGCCGGAGCAGTCCAGCGCGCGGTAGCGCTCCTTGCGCGGCTGCATCGTGGTGCCGTCGCGGAAGGTGTACGGGATGCCCAAGTAGTCGTAGAAGTCGTTCTGTTCCAGCCGGTCCACACCGTCCTGCTTGAACGGCCCGAAGACGGCGTCCCCCGCGTACGGGATGCCCTCGTCGTCCTTCTTGATCGGCGCGCCCTGGCTGTACTGGAAGGCGATCGCGAAGATGTCGTCCTCTTCGCTGCCGTAGTTCTGTTTGAACCAGTCCTTGAACCACTGCTCCTTCTCCGCCCCCTGGCGCCAGGGCTCGGGCATCAGCCGCACCCAGTCCTCGGTCACCACGCGGGAGGTGGTGTTGGCGGGTTCGGAGAAGGTGCGGCTGGGGCCCTTGAGGGTGGCGGTGCGGGCGCCGTCGGTGAAGGTGGCGAGCACCTGGCCCTTCGAGCCGCGCAGCACGGTGCGCTCCGGGCTCTTCAGCCGCTCCCAGGTGCGGGCCCCGGTGTCTTCCGCGCTGTTCTCCAGCTGCGGATTGTCCGTGACCTTCTGCACCGCCGGGGCTTTGGAGTCCTCCTCCTTCCGCAGCTCCACGGTCAGATAGGCGCTGGCGCCGAGCAGCGCGAGCACGGTCACGGCGTGCAGCGCGCCGCGTTTCTTCGAGGTCTTCTTGGCAGACATGGTCGGCTCCGGGGGGTGGGGTCAGGAGGTCGGCATGACGCCGAGCAGGATCCCGGCGGTGAGGACGACGTACGCCATGAGCGTCACCGAGCCGGTGGCCAGCAGCGTGGGCCCCTTGGGCTGGCGCACCAGCTGGTAGGCGATCAGGCCGGGGACGATGAATCCGAGCGTCTGGTTGCTGTACATCAGCGGGAACTCGACGGTCAGCGCGATCATCACGGTGGCCTGGAGCAGTACGCCGGTGAGTACGACCGCCGCGAACAGCCGCTTGCCGTAAAGGATCACAAAGCGCTGGAGCAGCAGGACGCACACATAGGTGAGGACGGTGACGCCGATGACCATCGCGGCGCGCTGAAGGTCCTCGACGAGGGTGAGCGCGAGCCAGCCCGGAGTGATCATGCCGCCGGGCGAGAGGTTGGTCGTCAGATAGCAGACGAGCGAGAACATGAGCCCGAGCGCGATACCGAGCGCGGCGATCTCTGGGGTGAGGACGGAGGGGATCAACGCGGCTCTCCTGAGCTGTGCCACTGCTGGTCTTCGGCGGGGGGCTGGGCTGCCGCTGCGGGCTGGTCCGCTGCGGGGGG
>NZ_MUNE01000396.1 GCF_002154605.1 Streptomyces milbemycinicus
ACCGGGAGCAGGGGACGGGCCCGTCCCCGGCTCCGGGCACCAGCCCTGCCGCAGTCCCGGCCCCGGGCCCGTCCCCTGCTCCCGGTCCCACCGCGGTCCCGGCGCCGGACCCAGCCCCTGCCCTCGGCCCGGTCGCGGTTCCGTACCCGGACCCTGTCCCTGGCCCTGCCGCGGTCCCGGCGCCAACCACACCCCCAGCCCCAGCCGCGCCCCGATCCGGGCCCGACACCGGCTCCCGGCCCTTTCGCGAGCCGACCATCAGAACCCCACCGCCCCGGCCGGGACGCCACGGCTGACGCCGGTGCGCAGTTGCAGCGCCTGCGCCACGTCCTCGGCCTCCGGCCGGTCGTGGCCCGCCAGGTCCGCGACGGTCCAGGCGACCCGCAGCACACGGTCGAGACCACGGGCGGTCAGCAGCCCGCGCTCCATATCGCGCTCGGCCTCGCGCAGCGCCCCGGGGCTGGCATACCAGCGGGTGCGCAGCTCATGGCCCGGCACCTCGCTATTGGTAAGCCAGGGGGTGTCGGTGTAGCGCGCGGCGGCGCGCTCCCGCGCCTCGCGCACCCGGGCCGCGACGACCGCGGTCCTCTCCCCGACGCCCGGGGCCCCGGTGAGCTCGGCCCGGCTGACCGCCTCGACCCGGACCCGCAGGTCCACCCGGTCCAGCAGCGGCCCGGAGAGCCGCGCCTGGTAGCGGCGGACCATCACGGGCGAGCAGTCGCAGCCGTCGCCGATATACGAGTGGCGCCCACAGGGGCATGGGTTGGCGGCCAGCAGAAGCAGAAAGCGCGCGGGCATGCGCACCATGCCGGCCGAGCGGGCCACCACCACATGGCCGGACTCCAGGGGCTGGCGCAGCGCGTCGAGCACCTGGGCGCTGAATTCGGGCGCCTCGTCCAAGAAGAGCACGCCCCGGTGCGCGAGCGAGACCGCGCCCGGCCTCGGCAGCCCGTTTCCCCCGCCCACCAGGGCGGCCATGGTGGCCGAGTGGTGCGGTGCGCAGTACGGCGGAGCGGCCACCAGCGGCTGGCCGGGCGGGAGGATCCCGGCCACCGAGTGGACGGCGGTCACCTCCAGGGACTCCCGCCGGGTGAGCGGGGGCAGCAGACCGGGAAGCCGCTCGGCGAGCATGGTCTTGCCCGCGCCGGGCGGGCCGGCCAGGAAGAGATGGTGGCTCCCGGCCGCGGCGACCTCCAGGGCCTTGCGGGCGGCCCGCTGACCGGCGACCTCGGCCAGGTCGGGGCGGCGGTCGGCGGCCGCCCCCGCGTCGGCCGCCACGCCGACGCCCATGCCCGCGCCCACCAAGCTCAGCCCGGCGAGCATCGGGTCGGGGCGGCCTTCCTCGGGCAGCTCCTCCTCTTCGGGCACCGGTGCGTCCGTCAACACGGCGATCAGCTGACGCAGGGTCCGCACACCGAGCACCGAGACATCCGGCACCAGGGACGCCTCGGCCGCCGTCTGCTCCGGGACGACCACCTGCCGGTATCCGGCCTCAGCGGCGGCGAGCACCGCGGGCAGCACCCCGCGCACCGGGCGGACCCGGCCGTCCAGTCCGAGCTCGCCGATCATCATCAGGTCGGCCATGGCGCGTGGGTCGATGCGCTCGGCGGCCCCGAGCACCGCGCAGGCCACGGCCAGGTCGAAGCCGCTGCCTCCCTTGGGGACGGACGCCGGGCTGAGCCCCACCGTGAGCTTTTTCTGCGGCCAGTCGGCGCCGGAGTTCACGACGGCCGCGCGGACCCGGTCCCGGCTCTCGACCAGGCTCTTGTCGGGCAGCCCGACCAGCGTGAAGGTGGCGACGCCCGGCTCCAGATCGGCCTGGACCTCCACCACCACGCCCTCGACCCCGACCAGGGCGACCGAGCAGGTGCGGGCGAACCCCATCAGGCCACCCCCCGCACATGCTCGACCACCGGCGCGCCGCGCTCGGGCAGCACCACGCCGATCAGATCGATCCGCACCCCGCCCGGCGGCGGGCCGCCGTGCCGCTCCAGCCAGCGCTCGGCCAGCCGCCGCAGCCGGTCGGCCTTGCCGGGGGTGACGGCCGCCATCGGGTGTTCATAGCCGCCGAGGCGGCGCGTCTTGACCTCGCACACCACCAGCGCCCCGGCGTCCAGGGCGACGATGTCGATCTCTCCGTCCCGGCACCGCCAGTTCCGCTCCACGACGGTCATCCCGGCCTCGGACAGCCGGCGCACCGCCAGATCCTCGCCGTAGCGTCCGAGCGCTCCTCGGGCGTTCATTCGGCACCACCTCCGGCACCGACTGTGACGGCTCGGCGCCGGATTATTGGATCTTTGTGGACAACCGACCGGTTGTGGACAACTCAGCCACTCGGAAGGTCGAGATCGCTCTTGTTCAGCTCCTCAATGTTCACGTCCTTGAACGTCAGGACGCGCACCTGCTTCACGAAGCGGGCCGGTCGATACATGTCCCAGACCCAGGCGTCGGCCATGGAGACCTCAAAGAACACCTCACCCTGCACCGAGTGCACCTGCATCTCGTAGTCATTGGTGAGATAGAAACGCCGTTCAGTCTCGATCACATATTTGAACAGACCGACGACATCGCGGTACTCCCGGTAGAGCTTCAGCTCCATCTCGGTCTCGTACTTCTCGAGGTCCTCGGCGCTCATGGCATGTTCCCCTTCAGCCGTGCGTCCCCCCATTGTGCGTCAGACGCGCTCAGTCTCCAGGATCACCGGCACAGTCGGGGGTCCCTCGTCGAGCAGCCTACGCAACAGCCCCACAAGCTGTGACGGGTACACCGGCTCTCGTACCGCCGCCAGCTCCTCGAGCGTCCACCACCGCAGCCCCGTGACGCTGCGCCGCTCCAGCTCGGTCGCGCCGCCGGTCCACGTCGCGGTCTGCTCCGTACGGGCCAGGTAGTACCACTCGTCCTGATGCCAGCGGCGCCCGTCGAACGGGAAGGAGCACACCCGCCGCCACACCACGGGCCCCAGCTCCACCTGTGTGATCCCGGTCTCCTCCGCCAGCTCCCGGCGCGCCGCCTGTTCCCGGCTCTCATCGCCCTCCAGCCCGCCGCCGGGGGTGAACCACCAGGTCGTCGACGGGTCCTCGGGCTCGAAGCCGTGTATCAGCAGAATCCTGTCGTGCGGGTCGAGCAGGACCACCCGGGCGACCTTCCGCAGGTCCTCGCCCCGGCCCTCCGCGCCCGTCCCCTCAGACACCGGTCGCCACCTCCGTCGTCTTCCCGCGCCGCCCCTCGCCCCGTTTGCCGCCGCGCCCGATCCGGCGCGCCAGCGGCCCGTACGCCGCGCCGCCCATGATGAGCACCGCGCCGACCACGGCGGAGATCAGGATGAGTCGCAGCGGCCCCGGCTGTGAGACGCCGCCCGGCAGCGCCTTGAAGGCTTCCGGCCGCTCCAGCATCCCCAGGTCCGGCGGCCAGGCCGTGGCGTCCACCCGCCCGCTCACCGCGCCGCGCGAGACAGCCCCGTCCGCACCGTCGGACAGATGCACACGGGAGTCCAGGGAGTCGTTGCGGTGGTCGCCCAGCAGGAACAACTTCCCCTTGGGCACCGTCGCCGAGAAGACGGTGGGCGAGGCCGGTCCCTTGGTGTGCAGATACGGTTCGTCGAGGGGCTTGCCGTTCAGCGTCAGCCGACCCTGCTTGTCACAGCACGCGACCGTGTCCCCGCCGACGCCGACGACCCGCTTCACCATCGGCAGATCGCCCCAGACCGAGTCCTTGAAGACAACCACGTCGCCACGGCGCACCTCGTCGCCCTCTATTCGCTCCGCCAGCACGCGGTCGCCCCGGCCGATGGTCGGTGCCATCGAATCGGTCGGGACGGTGTACGGCTTGTAGACCACCGCACCCCAGACGAACGACCCCAGGAAGAGCACACAGCCGACGGCGACCGCCACCCCGGACAGGACGCTCCCAAGCCCTCTGCCGCCCCCTCCGACCTGCCGGGCTCCGCTCATTCCAGTGCTCCTGCCTCACGTAGCAGACGTCGATCAGGTCCCGGGCACCCCAGGTCGTCAGCACCCTACCCGGCGGTACGGATCTCAGGCAGCCGTCCCGCGCGCCTTGCGGACGAGCCTGCGGCGGCGCCACAGAACGATCGGGACCGCGCCCGCGAACCCGAGCGCCGAGGGGGCCATGGATGCCGCGGCGCTCAGCCCCGGCTGGTCGAAGGTGCCGCGGACGGAGAGGGTCGACCAGCGGTCGATCGGCCACGCGACCACGATGGCCCGCCCGACGACCTTGTCCACCGAGACCGTGCCATTGTCCAGATTCTGGTGCCAGCGCGAGTCCAGCGAGTCCTGGCGGTGGTCGCCCATCACCCAGATCCGGCCCTTGGGCACCTTGATCGGGCCGAACGGCTTGTCGTCGCAGGGCGTGTTCCCAGGGAAGATGTAATTCTTCTCGTCCAGCGCCTTGCCGTTGACCTTGACCGGTCCGCCCTTCTGGCATTCGACCGTGTCCCCGCCGACCGCGATGACCCGCTTGATCAGGTCCTTCTCCTCCGCGGACGGCATCAGGCCGATAAAGCTGAGCACCCGCTGAACGCCCTTGGCGAGCGGGCCCGAGTCGGACTGCTGGGTCTCGCCGCCGAGCCAGCCGCCCGGGTCGTGGAAGACGACGACCTCGCCGCGCTCCGGCTCGGCGCCGAACCACGGGGTCAGCTTGTCCACCAGCACCCGGTCGCCGCGCTGCAGCGTGTTCTGCATGGAGTCGGAGGGGATGGAGAACGCCTGCACCAGGAACGTCTTGATCAGCAGGGCGAGCAGCAGCGCGATGCCGACGAGGATCGGCAGCTCTCTCCAGAACGAGCGCGTCTTCTTGGCGCCGTCCTTGGCACCGCCCTCGTCCTTGGCGCTGTTCTCCCCGTCCTCGTCCTCGCCGTCCTTGTCCTTGTCGGGCTCGTCACCCGCCCGGCCCTCGGCGCCAGGAGGGTCCGAGGGATCCGGGGAATCCGAGGAGCCGGCGGAGGCCGAGGAGCCCGGCTTGCCGAAGGAGACGGGAGACTCAGCGGAGCCCGGAACGTCAGCGGAGCCGGGAGCGGCCGGTGAACCGCCCTGGGGGGCGGCCGCGGCGTCCGTCGTACCGGAGCCCCCTGGCGCCTCGAACGTCTCGGGGGCCCCGCCCGTAGGCGCATCGGCCGCGCGCGCCCCGTTCACCGGTGGCTCTCCGCTCCCCCCCGGTTGCCTCTCGGGCTCTTCGTGACCGGATCGAGCGCCGACCGCCAAGTCCCCCACATTCACTCCTCACGCCGCGCTGCCGCCCACGCCACGAACGGCGCAGGCCCACCACTCCCATAACGAGCGGGAGTTCCGCAGGGGTCGGGAGCTGGACCAACCCTTGCTGGTCCGAGGACAGCCTATGCGGCGAGCCGCGTGCCTGCGTCGCCCCGCTCGGCGCGTCCTTCACTGAGGCATATGTCTCAGGTTCGTCCAGGCTCTGCCAATGACCGAAGGGCCACGCGATCACGATCGCCCGGCCGACGACCAGGTCGTCCGAGACCGTTCCCTGGTCAGGCTCGTCCAGATGGACCCGCGAGTCCGCCGAATTGGCCCGGTGATCGCCCATCACAAAGATCCGCCCCTGAGGGACAGTCACCTTGAACCGGCGCTCCGAGGGCACATTACCCGGGTGCAGATACGGCTCGTTCAGCGGCGTGCCGTTGACCGTCACCCGACCGTCTTTGTCACAGCAGGCGACCGTATCGCCGCCGACCCCGACCACCCGCTTGATCAGATCCTGCTCGTTCGAGGACGGAAGCAGT
Source organism: Streptomyces milbemycinicus (assembly GCF_002154605.1). Classification (GTDB taxonomy): domain Bacteria; phylum Actinomycetota; class Actinomycetes; order Streptomycetales; family Streptomycetaceae; genus Streptomyces; species Streptomyces milbemycinicus. The sequence continues at coordinate 5,756 of NZ_MUNE01000396.1, forward strand.
CCGATCCAGGTCAGGAACTGCTTGGCCTGCTTGATGACGACCGGATCTTCCTTAGGCGGCTTCCGCTCGTCCTCGAGCCAGCCTCCGGGGTCCTTGAACACCACCACATCGCCGCGCGACGGCTTCGAGCCGAACCACGGTGTGAGTTTGTCCACCAGCACCCGGTCGCCGATCCTGATCGTCTGCTCCATCGAGCCCGACGGGATCACAAACGCCTGGACCAGAAAGGTCTTGAGCACCAGGGCGATCACCAGCGCCACGCCGATCAGGATCGGGATCTCCTTCATGGCCGAACGGCGCCGCCTGCGCTTGATACGGCGCTGGACCTTGCGCCGCTCCGCACGACCGCCCAGACGCGGCCCCGTACGCGGCGCGTCCGCACTGTGCACGGGGCCCGAGCCGGGGATGTAGCCAGGACTGCCGGGGCCCGAGCCCAGGTGGCCCGAGCCCGGACGGCCGGAACCCAGGCGGCCGGGGCCGGGGCGGCGGGTCCCGTGCCGGGACCGTCCGCGGTTACCCATGTGCGCCGCCCGGAGCCGGATCCGGTACGCGTCCGAAGGCCGCCGGGCGGTGCACTCCGCTCCAGCGGCCGACCGGCCAGCCGATCCAGTCGGCGCGTCCGATCACCTTGTCGACGGGGACCGTACCTCCGCCCGGCTCGCCGAGGTGGTCCCGTGAGTCCCTGGAATCACTGCGGTGGTCCCCCATGACCCACAGCTTTCCCTCGGGCACCACGATGTCGAACGGGACCTGTGACGGGGCATCCCCCGGAAACAGGTAGTCCTCGTCCACCGGCTTCCCGTTCACCTCGATCCTCCCCCGCTTGTCGCAGCACCTGACCCGGTCACCACCCACACCCACGACACGCTTGATGTAGTCGGTCTCGGCCGGTTCGGCCAGCCCGACCGCCGCGGCCGCGCCCCGCACCAGTGCCACCACCGGATTCTGGGACGGCTCCTTCTGGACGAAGGACCCGGTTCCGTCGAACACGATGACGTCACCGCGGCGCGGCGTATCACCGAAACGGTACGCCAGCTTGTTCACCAGGACCCGGTCTCCGGGCCGAAACGTGTTCTCCATCGATCCGCTGGGGATCAGAAAGGGCTGTACGACGAAGGCGCTCAGCAAAAGGACGAAGACGACACAGACCGCCACGAGCACACCGACCCGCCGCCAGGGCCCGCCCCCGATCAGCCGGCCGAGCCCCCGCCGGGGACGCGAAGAGCGCGATCGCTCCTCCTGTCCCTCGTGGGAACGGGAGGAGCGATCGCGCTCTGCGAGCTGGGCGTCGGTCTCCATCGGGCCAGAGCCTATCCGGCCCGCCTGTGCCGTCCGGCAGTAGCTCAGTTGTCGCGCAAAACTCAGTTGTCGCGCTTTTCCTTGATCTTCGCGGCCTTGCCGCGGAGGTCGCGCAGGTAGTACAGCTTGGCGCGGCGAACGTCACCGCGGGTGACGACCTCGATCTTCTCGACGATCGGGGTGTGCACCGGGAAGGTGCGCTCGACGCCGACGCTGAAGCTCACCTTGCGGACGGTGAAGCTCTCGCGCACACCAGAGCCCTGGCGGCGGATGACGACGCCCTTGAACTGCTGGACACGGGAGCGGTTGCCCTCGATGACGCGGACGTGGACGTTGACCGTGTCGCCGGGGCGGAAGGTCGGGATGTCGCTGCGCAGCGACGCGGCGTCGACAGTGTCGAGCACGTGAGACATGATCGTCTGCTTTCCTCGCTGATGCCACAGGTCATCAGCGGCATATCGGTGATGATGGGGAGTGCCGTCTGGTCGGGCGGGCGTCGGTCCCCCTGTGGCAGGGGCGCACACCGGACGTACAGCAGCGGCCCATTCTTCCACGGCGGGACCGGACCGCCCAAATCGGGGCCCTTGATCGTGTTCGCTCGCCTCCGGAAGCTCCTCCCAGCCCAGTTCCGCCAGGAGCTTCCGGTCGTACTTGTCCAGCGCCGCCGGGTCGCAGCGCTCTATGAGATCCGGCCGGTTGCGGCTGGTACGGCGGAACGCCTCGTCCCTGCGCCAGCGCGCGATCTTGCCGTGGTGACCGCTGAGCAGCACCTCCGGAATGCCCCGGTCACGCCACTGCGGCGGCTTGGTGTAGACGGGTCCCTCCAGCAGATCGGCCATCGTGCCGGGGGCGAAGGAGTCGTCGCGGTGCGATTCGGCGTTGCCCAGCACGCCGGGCAGCAGCCGGGCCACGGCCTCCGTGATCACCAGGACCGCGGCCTCCCCGCCGGCCAGCACATAGTCGCCGATGGAGATCTCGTACACATCCAGGCGTTCGGCGTACTCGTCGATCACCCGGCGGTCGATGCCCTCGTAGCGGGCGGGGGCGAAGACCAGCCAGGGGCGCTCGGCCAGTTCGACGGCGAGGGCCTGGGTGAACGGGCGGCCGCTCGGGGTGGGCACGACCAGCGCGGGCAGCGGCGGCGCCCCGTCCGCGCCGCCCCCCGGCACACCGGGCTCCGTACCGCCGGTCCCCGACGCGATGATCTCGTCCAGCGCCTCGCCCCACGGCTCGGGCTTCATGACCATGCCGGGACCGCCGCCGTACGGGGTGTCGTCGACGGTGTTGTGCCGGTCGTGCGTCCAGGTCCGCAGATCGTGGACGCGTACGTCCAGCTGTCCGCGGGCGCGCGCCTTGCCGACCAGTGAGACGTTCAGCGGCTCCAGATACTCCGGAAAGATCGTGACGACGTCCAGCCGCATCATGCGCCCCCGCGCTCCGCGCCGCCCTCGCCGCGGGCGACCTCGGCCTGGGTCTCGTCGAGCAGACCGGGCGGCGGGTCGATGACGGCGCGCTGCGCCTCGAGGTCGATCTCCGGCACCACCTCGGAGACGAAGGGGATCATCACCTCGCTGCCGTCCGGCCGCCGGACGATCAGCAGGTCCTGGTACGGCAGATGGGAGATCTCCGAGATCCGGCCGACCTCCGTGCCGTCGACGGTGACCACGTCCAGGTCGATCAGCTGATGGTCGTAGTACTCCTCGGGGTCCTCGGGGGTGTCCTCGGGGTCGACCTCCGCGATGAGCAGGGTGCCGCGCAGCGTCTCGGCGGCCGTACGGTCCGCGAACCCCGCGAAGCGCAGCAGCAGCCGGCCGCTGTGCACCCGGCCGGTCTCGATGGTCAGCGGCCCGGCCGAAGCGGGCTCGGTGGCCAGGACGGCCCCCGGGGCGAGCCGCAGCTCCGGCTCGTCGGTGCGCACCTCGACGGTGACCTCGCCCTTGATGCCGTGGGCGCGGCCGATCCGCGCCACAACCAACTGCACTGTTCCCTGTTCCCTTCACACAGACGGGCCGGGGACGGCCCAAAGCCCTCCCCGGCCCGTGCCGGTGCTCTTCTTGACGCTGCTCAGCGAACCTGGTCCACGTCGACGAGGTCGACGCGGACGCCACGGCCGCCGATGGCGCCCACGACGGTGCGCAGGGCGCGGGCGGTGCGGCCGTTACGGCCGATCACCTTGCCGAGGTCGTCGGGGTGCACCCGCACCTCGAGAACGCGCCCGCGCCGCAGGTTGCGCGAGGCGACCTGCACGTCGTCGGGGTTGTCGACGATGCCCTTCACCAGGTGCTCGAGGGCCTCCTCGAGCATCCTCAGGCCTCGGTCGACTCGGCCGCCGCGTCAGCGGCCGCCTCGTCCGACTTCTTCTCGGACTTCTTCGCCTTCGGGGTGATGGCCTCACCCTTCGACTCACCACCGGTGTCCTTGGCGGCGGCCTCGAACAGGGCGCGCTTGTCGGCCTTCGGCTCGGCGACGAGCATCGGGGCCGGGGCGGGCAGGCCCTTGAACTTCTGCCAGTCGCCGGTGACCTTCAGGATGGCGAGCACCGGCTCGGTCGGCTGCGCGCCGACGCCCAGCCAGTACTGCGCACGCTCCGAGTCCACCTCAATGCGCGAGGGGTTCTGCACCGGGTGGTACAGACCGATCTCCTCGATGGCCCGGCCGTCACGGCGGGTGCGGGAGTCGGCGACGACGATGCGGTAGTGAGGCGAACGGATCTTGCCCAGACGCTTCAGCTTGATCTTGACTGCCACGGGAGTGGTGTCTCCTGGTCTTGACGTGATTGAGCACTGCGAAGTGCCGCGTGGGGTTGCGGTACCCGAGTGCCCGATGGACGCGTCAGCCGGAGGAGAGAGGGGTCCTGGTCGGCTGTCGAGTACAGCTGACCATTCTGCCACACCGTGACAGGTCAGCCGACCGCGGCCACCGGCTCCGGGATACGGAACGGCTTCCCGCATCCCCCGCACATGATCGGCGCCTGCGCCAGCACCGACGGGACGACGCGAACATTGCGCCCGCAGTCGCACACCGCCTTCACCCGGACCCCACCGCCCGACGAACCGTGCCGGGCGGCCGGTCCGCGGAAGGTGCGGGCGGTGTCGGCGGCGGTCGCGACGGTGTGTGCCTTGAGGGCGCGCTGCAGCCGGTCGATGGTGGTCCGATAGCGCCTTCTCGCCTCGGGGCTGAGCGTGACCAGCGAGAAGCCGCTGCTGGGGTGCGGCTCATCGGGGTGGTCCAGGCCCAACTCCTCGGCGATGGCCAGGAAGCGGCGGTTGTGGTAGCGGCCGGCGCGCGAGGTGTCACGGACACCGCGCGCCGCGGCGATGCCGTGGACTGCCTCGTGCAGCAGCCGTTCGAAGGAGAGCTCGGCGCCACATGCGGACGACGACTCTCCGATCAGCGATTCGGGCGCGGCGAGATCCGGCAGCTCGGGGTGGTGCCGTTGAATATCGGCCCACGCCTGCGCCAGCTCTGCGGCGAGTACAGGTGGTGTCGTGCTCACGTCGTGATAACGAGCGGGGAGTGCCCGGTGTTCCGATTCCGGGGCATCACAAATAATTTGCACGTACCAGTCAGTTCAGCGCTGATGCGTCCCGAGGAGGGCGGGTGCGCCAATGTGTGGATGAGCCACCCACCGCGCACCAAGGCGGTACGTAACGCCCGCCCCGCACCGCCCCCGGACTTCCGGTCAGCTTTCCGCCCAGCCGGATCGCGCTTCTCCGCTCAGCCGGAGCGCGCTTCAGCTGCCGCCTCAGTAGGCACGCGCGACAAAGGCGACGTTACCGGGCGCGTCATCGGCATCCGGCACCGACCCGTCCTCGGCCACCAGACAGCGCACGGACACGGCCTGCTCGGCGAGCGCCGCCTCCCCCTCCGGGCCGAGGTCCGCCCAGGGGATCCGCGCCCAGCCGCCGGCCGCCGCGGCCTCGGCGGCCTCCTCGACGGTCCGTACATCCGTGGTGCGGGCCTCGCGCCGCTCCCGCGCCTGGCGCAGCAGCAGCGCCTGGTCCTCCTCCAGGACCTTCGGCAGCAGATCGGGAAGCGCTTCCAGCCGCACCGGCTCCTTGCCGCCCGGGATCCGCCGCACCACCATCGCGGTGCCGCCCTCCAGGTCGCGCGGGCCGACCTCGATCCGCACCGGAACGCCCTTGAGCTCCCAGTCCACGGCGCGGCGGCCGAAGGGGGTGTCGGTCCGGTCGTCGACCTGGACCCGCACCCCGGCCGCCGTCAGCCGGTCGCCGATCTCGCGGACCTTGGCCAGCACCGCCTCGTCGCCCTTGATGGCCAGCACGACAGCCTGCACGGGAGCCAGCCGCGGCGGAATGCGCAGCCCGCTGTCGTCGCCGTGCATCATCACGAGCGCGCCCACCATGCGGGTGGTGGAGCCCCAGGAGGTCTGCCAGACCAGCTCCTGCTTGCCCTCCTTGGACAGGAACTGGGTGTTGAACGCGCGGGCGAAGTTCTGGCCCAGCTCATGGCTGGTGCCCAGCTGCAGCGCCTTGCCGTCGCCCATCATCCCCTCCAGCGTGAGGGTGTTGATGGCGCCCGCGAACCGCTCCTTGGCGGTCTTGCGGCCCAGGACGACGTCCATGGCCAGCACGTTCTCCATGAAGTCGGCGTAGACGTGCCGGTGGATACGGGAAGCGAAGTCGCGGGCGTCCTCGTATGTGGCGTGGGCGGTGTGACCCTCCTGCCACAGGAACTCGGACGTACGCAGGAACAGCCGCGGCCGCAGCTCCCAACGCACCACATTGGCCCACTGGTTGATCAGCAGCGGCAGATCGCGGTAGCTCTGCACCCACTTCGCGAAGTACTCGTTGATGATCGTCTCGGAGGTGGGCCGGACGACCACGGGCTCCTCGAGCTTCTTTCCGCCGCCGTGCGTGACGATGGCGAGCTCGGGGGCGAACCCCTCGACGTGCTCCGCCTCCTTCGTCAGATACGACTGCGGGATGAAGAGCGGGAAGTACGCGTTCTGAACGCCCTCGGCCTTGATGCGGGCGTCCATGTCCTGCTGCATCCGCTCCCAGAGCCCGTAGCCATACGGTCGGATGACCATGGTGCCGCGCACCGGACCGTTGTCGGCCAGTTCGGCCTTGTTGATCAGATCCTGGTACCAGCGCGGAAAATCCTCCGCCTGGGGGGTGAGAACGGGAGCCTTCGCCATGGCGCCGATCGTACGGCGACGGCCCGTCGAACCGTGAATTCATTTGGCCAGGGCAACAACAGGGCAACAAGGCGACAGCCGGACCGAGCCCTCGGAAACCCGGACCGAGTCCTCGGGAACAGGGGGCGCACAACGGGGGCATACAAGCATGGCCGCGAAAGCTCTGGACGCGCGGACGGATGCGCAGTTCCCTGGCCTACGGGGGTGGAACGCGCGGCGCACAACGGTGGCAACAGGCTCTTCGGCTCACGGCACTGCTCTCGTCGGATTGGGGCGCATTCCATGACATCTACGCTCATACGGCGGCACCTTCCCCCGTACCCCTCCTCCCTCTCCGCACCGGGCGCGGCGATATCCCGCGCCCGTGCCCGCGACTGGGCGGAGATCCAGGAACGGATGATGGTGCCGCTGTACGAGGCCGTGTACGAGCGCCTGGAGGTCGGCGCCGGGACCCGGCTGCTGGGCCTGGGCTGCGGCTCGGGCCTGGCCCTTCTCATGGCGGTGGCGCGCGGCGCCACCGTGTGCGGGGTGGACCCGGACGAGGAGCGCCTGGGGCTCGCCCGCGAGCGGCTGCTCGCGGGCCCCGGAGCGCGGCCGGGCGCCGCGCGCCCGAGCACACCGGGAGGCGTCGCGCGCCTCGCCCGCCTGGCGGACGGCGGCCTGGGCGGCGCCCTGACGGCGTCAGGGGCCGGAGCGGGGACAGCGGCGCGGACCGGGTCCGGATTCACCGTGGTCACGGCCTTCGATCCGCTGTCGGCTCTCGGGTCCGGGAGCGCTCTGCCGGAGCGGCTCGCCTCGGCCGCCGCCCTCGCCGAGCCCGGCAGCCCGGTCGTCCTGGCCGGATGGGGCCCGCCCGAGCGGTGCGACACCTCCACCGTGCTGCGGGTGGGCGCGCGCCTGGCCGACCCGACGCTCCCCCAGCTACCGCTGGGAGGTGCCCCCTCCGCGCGCTGGCAGCCGTGCGGCAGGGACGACCTTGAGGACCTGGCCCAGCGGGCCGGGCTACGGCTCGACGGCTCGGGCCGGGTGGCCTGCCCCTTCGGATACGCGGACATGGACAGCGCGGTGCGCGGACTGCTGTCGGCCGGGCTGTTCGACGCGGCGGAGCAAGCCACCGACGCCACTCAGGTGCGCAAGGAGATCACGGAAGCCCTCCATCCGTACCGGCGCCAGGACGGCACGGTGTGGATGGAGAACGTGATGCGCTATCTGATCGCTCGGGTGTGAGGGCCCCCGGGCGTAACCCGTTCGCACATGCGCTCGTTGGAACGCATGTCGGTGGTGACATCGGCTTGAGCTCCGCGACAGCGGAGGTGATCCGGGCAACCAGCGGTGCGGTAACCCGATGAATCGCTGCTCCCCGCCACTCTGCGGGGTCTTCCCGGGTGGGGCGCACGCGTGCGCCCCACCCGGGAGCGTCACTTCGGCGGAAGGAAGTTCTTGAACTCTTGCGGCAGTTCGAAGTCCTCCGCGTCCTGACCGCCGCCGGGTAGCCCGAACGCGCCTCCTTGCTGGGCCGCCGCCCTGCGCTCAGCCGCCTGCTGCTCCTCCTGCGCCCGCTTGAGCGGGTTGCCGGAGCGTTGCCGCCCCTTGGCCTTCTTCTGCTGCTTGCCCTTGCGCTTGGCGGCGGCGCCGCCCATGCCCGGGATGCCCGGCATACCGGGCATCCCGCCCTGCGCCATTTTCGACATCATCTTGCGCGCCTCGAAGAACCGCTCCACCAGGTTCTTGACCGCGCTGACCTCGACACCCGAGCCGCGCGCGATACGGGCGCGGCGCGAGCCGTTGATGATGGTCGGGTCCTGGCGCTCGCCCGGCGTCATCGACTTGATGATCGCGGCGGTGCGGTCCACGTCCCGCTCGTCGAGGTTGTTGATCTGGTCCTTGATCTGGCCCATGCCCGGCAGCATGCCGAGCAGCTTGGAGATGGAGCCCATCTTGCGGACCTGCTCCATCTGCGCCAGGAAGTCGTCGAGCGTGAACTCCTTGGGGCCCTTCGCCAGCTTGGCCGCCATCTGCTCGGCCTCTTGCTGGCTGAAGGTCTGCTCGGCCTTCTCGATCAGGCTGAGCATGTCGCCCATGCCCAGGATGCGGGACGCCATGCGGTCCGGGTGGAACGCGTCGAAGTCGTCCAGCTTCTCGCCGTTGGAGGCGAACATGATCTGGCGGCCGGTGACATGCGCGATGGACAGCGCGGCACCGCCGCGCGCGTCGCCGTCGAGCTTGGAGAGCACCACGCCGTCGAAGCCGACGCCGTCGCGGAACGCCTCGGCGGTGTTCACCGCGTCCTGGCCGATCATCGAGTCGACGACGAAAAGGACCTCGTCCGGGCGGACCGCGTCGCGGATGTCCGCGGCCTGCTGCATCAGCTCCTGGTCGATGCCGAGACGGCCGGCAGTGTCGACGATCACCACGTCGTGCTGCTTGGTCTTGGCGAACTCGATCGAGTCCTCGGCCACCTTCACCGGGTCGCCCACGCCGTTGCCCGGCTCGGGGGCGAAGACCGCGACGCCGGCCCGCTCGGCGACCACCGAGAGCTGGTTGACGGCGTTGGGGCGCTGCAGGTCACACGCGACCAGCAGCGGCGCGTGGCCCTGCCCCTTCAGCCAGCGGCCGAGCTTTCCGGCGAGCGTCGTCTTACCGGCGCCCTGCAGACCCGCGAGCATGATCACGGTCGGCGGCTGCTTGGCGAAGCGGAGGCGGCGGGTCTCGCCGCCGAGGATGCCGACCAGCTCCTCGTTGACGATCTTGATGACCTGCTGGGCGGGGTTCAGCGCCTGGGAGACCTCGGCTCCCGTCGCCCGTTCCTTGATCTGCTTGATGAAGGCCCGGACGACGGGAAGCGCGACGTCCGCTTCGAGCAGGGCGATACGGATTTCACGCGCCGTGGCGTCGATGTCCGCCTCGGAGAGGCGGCCCTTGCCCCGGAGGTTCTTGAAAGTCGCTGCGAGGCGGTCGGAGAGGGTATCGAACACGGTGGTCGCGAATCCTTCGGTCGGATGTCGGGTCGGCGGTCGGCCTCCAAGGGTATCCGCCCGCCGCCCGAACGGTCTGCCCCCTGGTGCCGCGCCCCGGTGGAGCCGCACCCGCCGGGGCGCTACGCGCTCAGCGTCCGCTCGACCTCCTTGGCCACCTCCGCCGCGCGCATGGGCTGCAGCGGGGCGCCTGAGGCGTCCGTGACGTAGAAGGCGTCCACCGCGTTGGCTCCGAGCGTGCTGACGTGGGCGCTGCGCACCGTGACCCCCGCGTCCTCCAGCGCGCGGCCGATGCGGTGCAGCAGCCCGGGGGCGTCCTGGGCGCGCACCTCGATCACCGTGGCGAGCTGGGAGCTGCCGGGCGCGACGGTGACCCGCGGGGGCGGGGCGTGCACGCCGCGGCGGCGGGGGTATTTGCGGTACGCGGCCTCGCGCTCCGTGAGCCTGGCCACTATGTCGAGCGACCCGTCCAGGGCCCGCAGCAGGTCCTTGCGCAGCCGCGCGGCCTGCGGCAGCGAGCCGTACTCGGCGGCCACCCGCCAGCTCAGCAGCAGCACGCCGGGCCCCGGCTCGGAGGCCGGCCGAGAGGAGTCCGGCGTACCCGCAGCCAACAGCTCACCGTCCAGTTCACCGGACAGCTCCCCGGTCAGTTCTCCGGGCAGCTCGACGGCGCGCAGGTCCGCCGCCCGTACGGTCAGCCGGTGCAGCGCCAGCACACCGGCCGCCGCCGGCAGCACGCCGGGCTGCTCGGGGACGGCGATCAGCAGCTCCACGCCGATCGGCTCCGCGCCGGACTCGGCGCCCGGCCCCGCGCCCGCGGCGGCGTCCGGAGCGCCGGCGGCCGCGCCGCCCGCTCCGATCCCCGCCGCCTCGCCCGGCGGCAGCGCCTCCGAGCGCGCGTGCAGGGCCAGTACGGGGCCGCCGGTGCGCCAGGCCTCGATGGCCAGCCGCTCCTGTTCGGCGGTGGTCTGCTGGGGGTCGGAGGAGTCCGCGGCCGGCTCGCCGGCCAGGACCGCCGCGACCCGCTTGACCAGGTCGGCCACGAGCGAGCCGCGCCAGGCGCTCCAGGCCGCGGGGCCGGTGGCGAGGGCGTCGGCCTCGGTGAGGGCGTGCAGCAGCTCCAGGGTGGCCGTGGAGCCGACGACCTCGGCGACCGAGCGCACGGTGGCGGGGTCGTCAAGGTCACGGCGGGTGGCGGTCTCGACGAGCAGCAGGTGGTGGCGGACCAGCGTGGCCAGGACGGCGACGTCGGCGCGGTCGAAGCCGATCCGGGACGCCACGTCCCGGGCGATGGTCTCGCCCGCCACCGAGTGGTCGCCGGGCCAGCCCTTGCCGATGTCGTGCAGCAGCGCGGCGACCAGCAGCAGGTCGGGGCGGCCGACGCGGCGGCTGAGCGCGCTGGCCCGCACGGCGGTCTCGACGAGGTGGCGGTCGACGGTCCAGCGGTGTACGGCGTTGCGCTGAGGGCGGCAGCGCACCCGCTCCCAGTCGGGCAGCAGCCGGGTGATCAGCCCCTCGGCCTCCAGGGCCTCCCAGACCGCGACGGTGGACTCGCCCGCGCCGAGCAGCGTGATCAGCTGCTCCCTGGCCTCGGGCGGCCACGGTACGGGCAGGGGCTGTGCGGCGGCGGCCAGGCGCCGTACGGCGTGCAGTGACAGCGGCAGACCGGCCTGGGCGGCGGCGGCCGCGGCCCGCAGCGGCAGCACCGGGTCGCGCTCGGGGCGCGCGGTGCGCGCCAGCACCGCCTCGCCGTCCTGCTCGACGACGCCCTCGGCGAGCGGGCTGCGCTCCCCCACCGCGTCCGCGCCGCCCCCGGAGCCGCGTCCGCGGCCGCCGAGGAGGCCGCGCAGCCGCGGCCGGGTCGACCGGGCGCGCAGCACCCGTTCGACCTCGCGCCAGGTCACATCGCTCGCGTACGAGATGGTCCGGGCCGACTCGTACACCTGGCGCAGCAGGGTGTCGGCGTCCAGCAGGCCGAGCTCGGCCGCGACCTGGTCCTGCTCCTGCAGGGCGAGCCGGTCGGTGGCCCGCCCGGTGATCAGGTGCAGCGCGTCCCGTACGTCCAGCAGCAGCCGGCGCGCCTCGGCAAGGCCCTCGCGCGGCGCGTCGGCGAGCCAGGAGGCGGCGATGGCCCGCAGCGCCGTCGCATCGCGCAGCCCGCCGCGCGCCTCCTTGAGGTCCGGTTCCAGCAGGAACTGCAGCTCGCCGTGGCGCCCGGCGCGCTCCTGGCCCAGTTCGCGCAGCTCGGGCAGGCGCTTGGGGGCCCGGGCCCGCCAGTCGGCGAGCACCGCCGTGCGCAGCCCCGCGCTGAGCGCGGCGTCGCCCGCGATATGGCGCGCGTCCAGCAGGCCGAGGTGGGCCTTCAGGTCCTCGCCGGCGGTTTTGCGGGCCTGGTCGGGGGTGCGTACGGAGTGGTCCAGGGCCAGCCCCATGTCCCACACCGGGTACCAGACGTGGTCGGCGAGGGTGGCGATGGCGGAGGCGTCCGCCGAGCCGTCGTGGAGCAGCAGCACGTCCAGGTCGCTGCGCGGGGACAGTTCACCGCGTCCGTATCCGCCGACCGCCACGAGGGCGACGCCCTGGGTGATACCGGCCTGCTCCGCCCCGCCGGCCAGCAGCGCGGCCAGCCATTGGTCGGTGAGCTCGGCGAGGGCGGTACGGCGCGGCGGCCCGGACCGCGACTCCTCTTGCAGGAGTCGCAGCCGGGCCGCCGCGTAGCCACCGGGCACCGAGTCGGCCATCTTCTCTGTCTTCGCCTCGACGCTGTCCGTCAACTCGGCTCCTTGATCACAGGGAAGGACGTCCGGGCGGTGGGGTTCCACGACACGTCGGAGATATGTCAGAGCGCGTCCGGACCGCGCTCGCCGGTCCGTACCCGCACCGCGGTGTCGACGGGGACGCTCCACACCTTGCCGTCCCCGATCTTGCCGGTGCGGGCCGACTTGACCACGACCTCGATGAGGTCGTCGGCGTCGTCGTCCTCGACCAGCACCTCGATACGGACCTTGGGCACCAGGTCGATGGTGTACTCGGCGCCCCGGTAGACCTCGGTGTGGCCGCGCTGGCGGCCGTAGCCGCTGGCCTCGGTGACGGTCAGGCCGTGCACCCCGAAGGCCTGCAGGGCTTCCTTGATCTCGTCCAGCCGGTGGGGCTTGACGACCGCGGTGATGAGCTTCACGCGTCCACCTTCTTGTTCTGCGGCGCGCCCGCGCCGGTCTCGTCCTGGATGGAGGCCACCGTAGACCGCCCCACGTGCGCGCCTCCGACGGCGCTGAAGTCGTAGGCCGTCTCGGCGTGGTAGGCCTGGTCGAGGCCGCCGACCTCTTCGTCCTCGGTGGCCCGCAGGCCGATGGTGACGTCGATCGCCTTGGCGAGGATCCAGGAGACGACGAACGAGTAGATCAGGACCGTGAAGGCGCCGAGCGCCTGCTTGCCGAGCTGGTCCAGGCCGCCGACGCCGTCGGTGGCGAGGAGGCCGACCAGGAGGGTGCCCAGGATGCCGCCGACCAGGTGCACGCCGACCACGTCGAGCGAGTCGTCGTAGCCCAGCTTGTACTTCAGGCTGACCGCCCAGGAGCAGACGACGCCCGCGACGAGGCCGATGATGATCGCGCCCCAGGCGTTGACGGCCGCACCGGAGGGGGTGATGGCGACGAGGCCCGCGACGGCGCCGGAGGCCGCGCCCAGCGTGGTGAAGGCGCCGTGCCGGATGCGCTCGTAGGCGAGCCAGCCGAGCATCGCGACGCCGGTGGCGAGCTGGGTGTTGAACGCCATGTTGGCGGCGGTTCCGTTGGCGGCGAGTGCGGAACCGGCGTTGAAGCCGAACCAGCCGAACCACAGCAGACCGGAGCCCAGCATCACCAGGGGGAGGTTGTGCGGCCGCATCGGGTCCTTCTTGAAGCCGATGCGCTTGCCGAGGACCAGGGCCACGGCGAGACCGGCCGCGCCCGCGTTGATGTGGACCGCCGTGCCGCCCGCGAAGTCGATGACTTCCTTCTTGAACAGCCAGCCGTCGGCCTGCCACACCCAGTGGGCGACCGGGAAGTAGACGACGGTGACCCACAGGGTGATGAAGAGCGTCCACGCGCCGAACTTGACCCGGTCGGCGACCGCGCCGCTGATCAGCGCGGGGGTGATGACCGCGAACATCAGCTGGAAGAAGGCGAAGGCGAGTACCGGGATCGCGTCGGGCTTGGTGCCCCACAGCGACTCGGGGTTGATGCCCTTGAAGCCGATGTGGTCCAGATTGCCGAGCAGCCCGCCGCCGATGTCGTCACCGAAGGTGAGGGAGTAGCCGAACAGCACCCACAGGAGGCTGACGACGCCCAGGGCGATGAAGGACATCATCAGCATGTTCAGGGCGCTCTTCACCCGGACCATGCCGCCGTAGAAGAAGGCCAGGCCGGGGGTCATCAGCATCACGAGCGCGGCGCTGATCAATACGAATGCGGTATTTGCGCCATTCAATGTGGACGTCTCCTCGGGATGACGGCCCGTGCGGGCAGAACTCATGTGGGCCGGTTTTCGCCACGAGGTTGACGCAGCGCCGTTTCAGTCGATGCCGCTCGATGTTTCACGGCAGTGACGAAGGGCGTGGAAGTGTTACGCGCTGATGAACTGGGACTGGACGGCCGGAGGGCCTGGTTACCGTGTCGCGGCCACGGACAAAGGGGGCGTCGGGCGGCTCAGACGGCGCGGACGGACTCCGCCGTATCCGAGGAGTCGGGCAGGTGGTCGGCAAGCCGCTCGCCGAGCTGGACCACCTCCGGGACGCTCCCGAAGTCGCGGATCGCGGTGTCCACGGTCTTGCGCAGCCGGTTGCTGACCCGCTCGGAGCGCACCCGCCGGGCGAGCGGCAGGGCCTTCTCCGCGACCGCCGCGCACTGCTCGGGCTCCTTCTGCAGGAGGTGGACGGTGGCCAGCCCGATCAGGTTGAGCGCATACGAACGCTGGTGCCCGCCCTCCTCGGCCGTCTCCTGGCCGAAGAGGTCGACGGCGCGGCGCATCACCGGGTCGGCCAGCTTGGCGTAGGTGGGGCTGCGGCCGGCGACATAGGCGAGGTCGCGGTACGAGTGCGCGTTCTCCGCGTTGAGCTCGGCCTCGGAGAAGAAGCCGATCCAGTCCGGGTCCCCGTCGCCCCCGGCGGATTCGGCGAAGCTGTCCTCGGCCAGCTTCACGGCGCGGTGGCATTTGCTGGGCTGGCCCATATTGGCGTACGCCCGGGCCTCCATCGCATACAGCATGGCCTGGGTGCGCGGCGTCGCGCTCTCCCTGCTGCCGTACTGGGCGAGGTGGACCAGCTCCAGCGCGTCCTCGGGCCGCCCCACATGGATCATCTGGCGGCTCATGCTGGAGAGGATGTACGAGCCGAGGGGCCGGTCTCCGGACTCCTTGGCCGCGTGCAGGGCGAGGACGAAGTACTTCTGTGCGGTCGGCTGGAGCCCGATGTCGTAGCTCATCCACCCGGCGAGCTCGGCCAGCTCGCCCGCGACCTTGAACAGCCGCTTGGAGACCCGCTCGGGATGCGGCTCCTGCAGCAGGTCCGTCACCTCGTGGAGCTGGCCGACCACCGCCTTGCGGCGCAGCCCGCCGCCGCACTGGGCGTCCCACTTCCGGAACATCACGATGGTCGACTCGAGCAGTTCGAGCTCGGGCTCGGAGAGCCGGGAGATCCGCCGGGAGCGGCCCGCGTCCGGCTGGGTCCGGCCGTCGGGCCGGGCGGAGGGCGAGGGGACCAGCCAGCGCTGCATCGGCTCGATGAGGGCCGGGCCCGCCGACAGGGCGAGCGAGGTGCCGAGGAAGCCCCGGCGGGCGAGCATCAGGTCGCTGCGGGAGAATTCGCCGATCAGCGCGACCGTCTCAGGACCGGCCCAGGGCAGGTCCACCCCGGACACGGACGGTGACCGGTGGGCCGTGCGCAGCCCGAGGTCCTCGATGCCGACCACACAGCCGAAGCGGTCGGAGAACAGCTCGGAGAGAATCTGCGGAATCGGCTCGCGCGGCTGCTCACCGTCGAGCCAGCGGCGCACCCGCGAGGTGTCGGTGCTGATGTGGTGGGCGCCCAACTGGCGTGCTCTGCGGTTGACTTGACGCGCGAGCTCGCCCTTGGACCAGCCGCTGCGCACAAACCACGAACCCAACTGCGCGTTGGGACGCTTGTCAGCACTGCCGCCGTTGTCGCCCACTGGAACGCCCCCATCCCACGATTCCGCTCGCACCGCGACCAGAATGCCGTCTGTCACGGTCAGTTGTCCCCGCGATCCGCCGCATCAACCGCGGGAGAGGGGGGGTCATGCACTGAAAGTAATCTTACGATCACGCCTCCGGCGAGGAAGTTCGCTAAAACGCCACCATTCGCCACCCCTTCGAATGAACGCCACTGGCGATTCACACGATTCACTTGACACCGGGCGACCGGAAAACAGGTGGAGGGGTGCGCACGAGGGCGCGCGCTCAGTGTCTCACCACCCCTTGCACCACGCTGCACCACGCCGCACCACTCGATACTGCCGCACCGTAGCCGCCGCACCACATCCGGCTACGGAGCGCGAGCGAGCGGCATCACCGCGTCATTCGGCTCGTAACCATCGGCAGGGCGACCCGTTGGAGGGGGCATGGGCTTCACGATCGGCGGCATCCGGGACATGCGGCCAGGCTCGCGGCGGCGCGGCCGTACATCCGAGTGCACGACGGTGGCGGAGTACACCTGTCTGTGGGGGTGGGACGTGGTGCCGGGCGCCCGGGCCACGCGTGGCGCGGGCGGCAGCAGAAACGAATGTTCATGTGGCGAGGCCGACTGCGCCGCCCCCGGCGCCCACCCCCTCGCCTTCGCCTCCGCCGTCCCTGCGGGCGCCACCCTCGACGACGCGACGGCCGCCTGGGAGCAGGTCCCGGGGGCCGCGGTGCTGCTGCCCGTGGGCAAGTCGTTCGACGTCCTGGAGGTCGCCGAGCAGGCGGGCCGGCTCGCCCTCGTCCGGCTGGAGCGCATGGGGCTGCCGCTCGGTCCGGCGACCGCCACCCCACACGGGCGCGCCCAGTTCTTCGTCGCCCCGGGCGCCGCCGAACAGCTGCCGCAGCTGCTCTACCGCATGGGCTGGGACGACGCCGACCTGGATCTGCGCTGTCTGGGGCCCGGCGACCACATCACCGCCCCGCCCAGCGACCTCGGCGGGCTCGGGCCGGTCCGCTGGCTGCGCCCGCCCGCGCTCGACACGGCGGGCAACCCGCCCCATGCGCGGCTGCTGCTGGGCACGCTGGCGTACGCGGCCCACCGCGCGGGCGGCTGAACCGGATACCCGCCCCGCCATGAGCGTGTCTTGGCGCGCTGTGCGGGCTGGACTGAGGAGCCGCGCAGCGACGGAGGAGCGAGCAGCGACGAGGGAAGCCCGCGCGTAGAAGCGCGCCGAGACTGAGCGGGAGGAGGAGGCCCCGCAGAAACGCTTCGGGCGCCCGAGAGGTCCCGGGCGCCCGGAGGGGAGGGGGCGGAGTGGATCAAGGGAATCGGCCAGTCAGTCGCCGATCAGCGCATCGACGAAGGCCTCCGGCTCGAACGGCGCGAGATCGTCCGCGCCCTCGCCCAGGCCCACCAGCTTGACCGGTACGCCCAGCTCGCGCTGGACCGCGATCACGATGCCGCCCTTGGCGGTGCCGTCCAGCTTGGTGAGCACAATGCCGGTGATGTTCACGACCTCGGCGAAGACCCGCGCCTGCACCAGGCCGTTCTGCCCGGTGGTGGCGTCGAGCACCAGCAGCACCTCGTCGACCGCGCCGTGCTTCTCCACGACCCGCTTGACCTTGCCCAGCTCGTCCATCAGGCCGGTCTTGGTGTGCAGCCGTCCCGCGGTGTCGACGAGCACGACGTCCGCGCCCTCGGCGATGCCCTCCTTGACCGCGTCGAAGGCGACCGACGCCGGGTCGCCGCCCTCGGGGCCCCGGACGGTGCGGGCGCCGACCCGCTCGCCCCAGGTCTGCAGCTGCTCGGCGGCCGCCGCGCGGAAGGTGTCGGCCGCGCCGAGAACCACCGACTTGCCGTCGGCGACCAGCACCCGCGCGAGCTTGCCGGTGGTGGTGGTCTTACCGGTGCCGTTGACCCCGACGACCATGACGACGCCCGGCTTCTCCTCGCCGTTCGCGCCCACGCCGCTCTCGGTGTGCACGGCGCGGTCGGCCTCGGTGCCGATCAGCTGGAGCAGTTCCGCGCGCAGCAGGCCGCGCAGCTCCTCGGGGGTACGGGTGCCCAGCACCCTGACCCGCTCGCGGAGCCCCTCCACCAGCTCCTGCGTCGGTGCGACGCCGACGTCGGCGGTCAGCAGGGTGTCCTCGATCTCCTCCCAGGTCTCGTCGTCGAGGTGTTCCCGCGACAGCAGGGTGAGCAGCCCCTTGCCCAGCGTGGTCTGGGAGCGGGAGAGCCGGGCCCGCAGCCGCACCAGCCGGCCGGCGGTCGGCTCGGGCACCTCGATCGCGGGCGCCTCCGGCTGTGCGGGCACAGCGGGCGCGGGGGGCGCCTCGGTGACCGACAGGTCCACCTCTTCGATGGTTCTGCGCGGTTCCTCGAGCGTGGTTTCCGCCTCCTCGCCGACCTGTGGCTCGGCGGGCGGCGCGGTGACGGACGGACTGCTCGGCGGGGCCGGGGGCAGCCGCTTCTTCTTGCGGCTGCCGATCACGAGCCCGCTGACCGCGGCGAGCGCGATCAGAGCGATGACTACAGCAAGGATGACTTGTTCCATAACGCACCCAGTATCAGCCAACGGACTGCGGGGAGTCATTCACCTCCCAGCCCGGCCTCACGGGCCCGGACAATTGCCTGGGCGCGATCGCGGACCTGCAGCTTGGCGAAAATGGAGCCCACGTGGTTACGCACGGTCTTGTCCGTGACCACCAGCCGCTGGGCGATCTGGCGATAGCCGAGCCCGCCCGCCAGCAGTTCCAGGACCTCGCGCTCACGGGCGGTGAGGGTGGGGAACGCCTCCTTGGCCGATGCGGTGCCGAAGGAGCCGAGCAGGGTGCCAAGACGCTCGGCCATGCGGGGGCTGAAGACCGCGCCGCCGCGTGCCACGGTGTGCAGGGCGCGCAGGATCTCGTCCCGGCCCGCGCCTTTGAGGAGGTAGCCGCGGGCGCCGGCGCGCATGGCCGCCAGCAGGCTGTCGTCGTCCTCGGACATGGTCATGACGACCACACGGGCCTCGGGACGGGCGCACAGGATCCGCCGGGTGGCCTCCGTACCGGATCTGCCGGGCAGCCCGAGGTCCATGACCACCAGGTCGGGCTCGGTGCGGTCGGCCTCGGCGACCGCCTCCTCGGCGGACGCGGCCTGGCCGACCACGGTGAACGCGTCGTCCAGGTTGACCGCGGCCGCCAGTCCCTCGCGGAAGAGCGGATGGTCGTCCACGAGCAGTACGCGCCACTGCGGTGCTCCCGCCGCCGCCGTCACCGGCCCGGCCCCTCTTCCCCGCGCTCTCCGCCGCGCTGCCGACCGTGTTCCCGGCCTCCTTCGCGGCGGTGTTCTTCCGGTGCGAGCGATACGGCCGCCTCATGGACGGCGTTGTCCTCGGCCGGCTCGGCATCCCCCGGCCCGGCGAGCGGCAGGATCGCGTGCACCACCGTGCCCGTCGCGGATCCCGTCACCGAGCAGGAGCCGCCGATCTCCTCGGCGCGCTCCGCCACGGAGGCCAGCCCGACGCCGGGCACGGCGCCCCGCCGCAGCCCGCTCCCGTCGTCGGTGACCTTGACCTCGAGCGTGTCCGGGCCCGCGGTGAGCTCGATCCGGACCTGCCGGGCCCGTGCGTGCCGCACCGCGTTGGTCAGCGACTCGGCGGAGATCCGGTACGCGGCCGTCTCCACACCGGGCGACAGCGGCGGCAGTGCGGTGGGGTGGGTGGCCACGGTCACCCGCGGCCCGGCGCCGCCCAGCCGCCGTCCCAGGTCCCGTACCGCCTTGGCCAAGCCGCGCTCGGCCAGGGCGGCGGGGGCAAGACCCGAGGTGATCCGCCGCACCTCGACCAGGGCCTCGGCGAGGGTTTCGGCGGCCTCGCGCAGCTGATGGCGGGCCGGATGCCCGGGCGGGCAGGTGGTCTGCGCGATGTCCAGGCGCAGCCGTACGGCGGCGAGCTGGGGGCCGAGGCCGTCGTGGATCTCGCGCCGCAGCCGGCGGCGCTCCTGCTCACGGGCGAGCACCAGCCGCTCCCGGGCGGCCTGGGCCTCCTCGGCCAGGCTCAGGGCGGCGAGCGCCGGGGCCGCCTGGTCGGCGAGCAGGGAGAGCAGTCCGCTGTCCCGTTCGGCGGGGGTGCCGGAGCCGTCCCGGGCGACTTCGAGGCGGCCGACCGTACGGCCGTGGTGGCGCAGCACGAATGCCTGGACCGGGCCGGTGAGCGGCGCCCCGGCCGCGGCCAGCCGCCGGGGTCCTGACCGGGTGTCGACGCTGACGGCGGCGCCCGAGACGCCAAGGTCCTCGACGGCGCTGCGGCAGATCTGCTGGGGCACCTCGCCGGGGTGGGGCGCCTGCTGGAGGCGTACGGCCAGGGCGCTGGCCGCCTCGTGGGGGCGGGCCCGCGGCCCGTAGAAGGCACGCTCGACGCGCAGGGTCAGCCAGCGGGCGGTCGGCCGCAGCGCCCAGCCGAGCAGCAGGGAGCAGCCGACGGCGGTGCTGATCGCCCCGCCGCGCAGGGAGGGCAGCCCGGCCTGGACGGCGACGACGGCGCAGACGACGACGGCGGCGAGGGAGGTGAGGACGAAGGCGCGGGCGAGACGGTGGCTGGTGACGCGGTCCAGGCGCCATATGCCGGTGCGGGCGACGCCCAGGCAGATCGCGGCCGCCCAGACGGCGCTGCCGACGGTGCGCGCCACGATGGTGGGCATGCCCTCGGCCCATTCGGACAGCAGCAGGAAGACGCAGGCCGGGTAGGCGGCGGCGAGCAGAGCCCAGTTGCGCCGCTCGGCACTGCGGGCGACAGCGGCGCGGCAGCACAGCGAGCCCGTCACCACGGCGGCCACGGCGCGCAGCACCCACTCCTCCGCCTTCGCGTAGTGCTCGAGGTGACCGAAGGCCCACTGGCCGCATTCGGTGGCGAAGAAGGGGTTGGTCGCCGAGCCGACCATCGGCTCGCTGACCAGCCAGAGGGCGGCGTAGCCCAGCCAGTACGCGGAGGCGCCGACGCTCATCGCCCACCACTGCCACCGCCGCTGCGAACCGCGCGGGAACAGCCACAGCGGCAGCAGCAGGACGGTCAGCGGGCGGCAGGCGATCCCGGCGGCCGAGATCAGCAGCTGGACCACGGCGCCCGCCGAGCCCAGGTCGGCCAGTCCCAGCAGGTCGGCGGCTGCCGAGGGCAGCAGCCACAGCGCCCCGGCGACCAGCAGGACGCTGCCGTAGCGGCGGGCGGAGCGCTCGGCCAGCAGGAGCACCCCGACGCCGAGGACCGGAATGCCCACGGCGACGCGGGTCAGCACGGCGGTGCCGCGCGGCTGCGGATAGGACAGGGCCAGCCATTGGTCGTTCACCCGCAGCAGTCCGGCCAGCCACCCGGCGAAGACCACCACGAACAGGGCGGAGACTCCGCCGGCGGCCTGCACGGCGCGGTCCTTGGGCTGGACCGCGCGCCTCATCCCATCCCAGAGCCCCGGGTCGGGGCAGGGGCTGAAGCCGGAGGCGGAGCCGGGGCCTGGCCGGCGGTATGGCTCCTGCCCCGGCCCTTGACCCACAGCGTGATGTAGTTGTCGCTGTGGCCCGGCCGGCATTTGTACTCGCTCCACTTGTGGGCTTCCACCCCGTTCCGGCCCGCCTTGCGACAGGCGCTGGTGGTGTCGAAGTGCCCGGCCTGCCGCCATGCCGCTCCCGGGGCCGCGGCGGCGGACGCCGCCGGGGCGGCCCCCACGACGGCGCCGGTGAGCAGAGCGAGCGCGGTCAGGACGCGGGTCCGGCGGGTCCGGGATGGGGTCATCTGGCAACCTCCTTGGTTCTCCGGTCCGAGCACTACCCGCGGTGGGGCGGGTGAAGTGTGCGCGGGCCCGGGCCCACCCGAACCGGTGACGGACCCGCACCCGCGTTCCGGCCCGCTGTGTCAGCCGGGCTCACGTGTTCCGTCGGGCTCACGTGTTCCGTCGGGCTCACGTGTTCCGTCGGGCTCACATGTTCCATTGGGCTCACGTGTGCCATTGGGCTCACCCGTCACCACACCAGCAGCAGGATGGCGACGGCGATGGCCTCGGCCTCGATATAGGGGACGCCGAACCGCATCAGGGTGAGCATGATCGGCTTGGCCGACCAGATCTCGAGGGTTTCCAGGAAGTAGCCGAGCCGGTGGGCGTAGCGGCGGACCATGGCGGTCTCGCGCGGCCCGAGCCGGATGAGCAGTTTGGCCAGCAGGTCGCCGCCGTGGTGCAGGGCGACGGTCAGCAGCCGCTGCCGGATGAGCTGCGCGTCGGCCGGGGCGGCGCCGGCCGTGCCGAAGAGCGCTGTCTTGGCCGCTTCGAGCTGCGTGGTGTCGCCGGCGGCGTGCCGCACCCGGATGACCAGGTCGTCGATGTCGGGTCCGGTGATGGCCGGTTCCCCCGTCGTGATCGTCACGCGCCCCTCCTTTTTGTGTCCGCACGGCGGCTTTACGTCCGCACGGCGGCGGGAAGTCGAGGCCCGGGGCACCGGGCCTGCCCCTACCGTCAGCCGCCCTGTGTCCCAGGCGCATGAGTCATCCGCCCCGCCCCTGCCCGGAGCGTCGATACGCGGCTCCGCCGCGCGGGGGCGCTCGCCGCAGACCTCGGGCCTCCGCTCTCTGTTTATTTGACGGTCCGTCAGATAGCGTGCCCTCTCGCCCGCCCACCGCTCAGGGGGCCGGAACCGCCACCCCGGCGGGGCAGAAGGGGACAGAAGGGGACCTCCGCCATGCCCGTCACGGTCGTACGGCTCAACCTGGTCGATCCCGAAGCCACACCCGAGTCCCTGTCCCGGCGCTACCGGGCGGCCGTCGAAATGGCCGCCTTCGCCGACGAGCAGGGCATCGACACCGTTCAGACCGAGGAGCACCACGGCGCCGCGAACGGCTGGCTGCCCTCCCCGCTGACCTTCGCGGGCGCGGTGCTGGGCGCCACCCGGCGGATCGCGGTCACCGTCTCCGCGCTGATCGTCCCGCTCTACGACCCGCTGCGGCTGGCCGAGGACATCGCCGTACTCGACCTGGTGAGCGGCGGGCGCCTGGTCGCGGTGGCGGGCATCGGCTACCGGCCCGAGGAGTACGCGGGGCTCGGCAGGGAGTGGAAGCGGCGCGGCGCGCTCCAGGACGAGGCGCTGGAGACCCTGCTCGCGGCCTGGACCGGCGAGCCCTTCGAGTACCGGGGCCGTACGGTGCGGGTCACCCCGCGCCCGTACACCCGGCCGCATCCGACGCTGCTGGTCGGCGGCAGCTCCAAGGCCGCCGCGCGCCGCGCCGCCCGGCTGGGGCTGCCGTTCTTCCCCAGCGCCCATCTGCCGGAGCTGGAGGCGTACTACCACGCCCGGCGGGCGGAGTACGGGACGGAGGGCTGGTGTGTGATGCCCGCCGCGCGGACGTCGCTGCTGCATGTGGCCGAGGATCCGGAGCGGGCCTGGGCGGAGTTCGGCCCGCATCTGCTCCACGAGGCCCGGATGTACGACTCCTGGCAGTCGGACGGGGGGGTGCACTCGGCCGTCCGCTCCCACGCCGAGGACGTGGCCGCGCTGCGCGGCGAAGGCGTGTACCGCATCGTCACACCCGAGGAGTGCGTGGCGCTGGCCAAGGAGGACGGCGAGGCGGCGAGTCTGGTGCTGCATCCGCTGTGCGGCGGGATGCCCGTGGAAGAGGGCTGGCGCTCGCTGCGGCTGTTCGCGGAACGAGTTCTGCCCCGCCTCAAGGAGTGAGGCGGGGCAGAACCCTTGAAAGATGAGGAGGGGGCCGGCGGGGGGGTTAGCCCATCTCCTCCAACGCCTTGCCCTTGGTCTCCGGCACCCACTTGAGGATGAAGGGGATCGAGAGCGCGGCGAAGACGGTGTACATGATGTAAGTCGCCGACAGGTTCCAGTCCGACAGGCTCGGGAAGCTGGCGGTGATGGCCCAGTTGGCGATCCACTGCGCGGAGGCGGCGACGCCCAGCGCGGCGGCGCGGATCTTGTTCGGGAACATCTCGCCGAGCAGCACCCAGACCACCACGCCCCAGGAGAGGGCGAAGAAGAGGACGAAGCCGTGGGCCGCGATCAGGGCCAGGACGCCCTGGGCGTGCGGAAGCTTGCCGTCGACCAGGTGCGCCGAGAAGGCCCAGGCCACCAGGCCGAGCGAGACCGCCATACCGGCCGAGCCGATCAGCGCGAGCGGCCTGCGGCCGATCTTGTCGACGAAGAACATCGCGATGACGGTGCCGATGATGTTGATGATCGACGTGGTGAACGAGTAGAAGAACGAGCTGCTCGGGTCGACGCCGACGGACTGCCACAGCGTCGAGGAGTAGTAGAACGCCACGTTGATGCCGACGAGCTGCTGGAAGACCGAAAGACCGATGCCGATCCAGATCACGGGCAGCAGCCCGAACCGGCCGCCGAGCAGGTCCTTGAAGGTGGACTTGTGCTCGCTGCGCATGGCCTGCTCGATCTGGGCGACGCGCGCGTCGAGGTGGCTGCCGTCACCCTCGACCTGGGCCAGGACCTCCTTGGCGCGGTCGGCCTTGCCGACGGAGATCAGGAAGCGAGGCGACTCGGGGATGGCGAAGGACAGCAGTCCGTACACCACGGCCGGGACGACCATCACGCCGAGCATCCACTGCCAGGCCTCGATGCCGCCGATCTTGCCGCGCTGGTCGCCGTCGGCGAGGTGGAGGATGCCCCAGTTGACGAGCTGGGACAGGGCGATGCCGACGACGATCGCGGCCTGCTGGAAGGAGGCCAGGCGGCCCCGGTACGCAGGCGGGGCGACCTCGGCTATGTAGGCCGGGCCGATCACGGAGGCCATGCCGATGCCGATACCGCCGAGCACCCGCCATACGGCCAGGTCCCACAGGGCGAAGGGCAGGGCCGAGCCGACGGCGCTGACGGTGAACAGCACGGCGGCGATCTGCATGACGCGGATCCGGCCGATGCGGTCGGCGACCCGGCCGGCGATGGCGGCGCCGATGGCCGAGCCGATCAGGGCGATGGCCACGACCTGGGCGAGTGCGGCGGAGCCGATGTCGTAGCGGCCGCGGATGGCCTCGACCGCTCCGTTGATCACCGAGCTGTCGTAGCCGAAGAGAAAGCCGCCCATCGCGGCGGCGGCGGTGATGAAGATGACACGGCCAAGGGGGGCCGGCCGGGCCTGTCGGCCCGCGGACCCCGGTGCCTGCACGGTGGTGCTCAACGTGAACTCCTGTGGCCATCCGGCAGCGCTGCCGGACGTGGGGGGCCTTCCAGAGGAGGCTCGGCCGAGTGGGTCGGCCACCACTTGAAGGTAAAAGCGACGTTGCAGAGACTATGCCTTCAAGTTTCGAAGTCAATGGGATGTGACGCAGCAGTCATCACAGGTGGATTGGGGGCTCGCGGACGCGCTTGATCGAATGACTTCAAGTATTGAAGCGCTTACCGCAGCCTCTGGCTGATGACCTTCGAGACCCCGTCGCCCTGCATGGAGACCCCGTACAGCGCGTCGGCGACCTCCATCGTCCGCTTCTGGTGGGTGATCACGATCAGCTGGGAGCTCTCCTGCAACTCCTCCATGATCCGGATCAGCCGCTGCAGATTGGTGTCATCCAGCGCCGCCTCGACCTCGTCCATCACATAGAACGGGCTCGGCCGCGCCTTGAAGATCGACACCAGCAGCGCCACGGCGGTCAGCGACCGCTCCCCGCCGGACAGCAGCGACAGCCGCTTGACCTTCTTGCCCGGCGGCCTGGCCTCCACGTCCACGCCCGTGGTCAGCATGTTCTCCGGGTCGGTGAGCAGCAACCGGCCCTCACCGCCCGGGAACAGCCGTGAGAAGACGCCCTCGAACTCGCGCGCCGTGTCCCGGTAGGCCTCCGTGAACACCTGCTCGACGCGCTCGTCCACCTCCTTGACCACCTGCAGCAGATCCGCCCGCGTCTTCTTCAGGTCCTCCAGCTGCTCACTCAGGAACTGATGCCGCTCCTCCAGCGCCGCGAACTCCTCGAGCGCCAGCGGGTTGACCTTGCCCAGCTGCTGGTACGCGCGCTCGGCGGCCCTCAGCCGCTTCTCCTGCTGCGCCCTGACGTAACGCACCGGCTGGTTCCGCGGATGTTCCGGGTCTTCGGGCAGCACCTCGCCCTCGGCCGGCGGGGACGGCGGCACCAGCTGGTCCGGTCCGTACTCGGCGATCAGCCCGGCCGGCTCGACGCCCAGCTCCTCCAGCGCCTTCGCCTCCAGCTGCTCGATCCGCAGCCGCTTCTCGGCGCCCAGCACCTCGCCCCGGTGCACCGAGTCGGTCAGCTTGTCCAGCTCGCCCTTGAGCTCACGCCCATGGTTGCGCTCGGCGACCAGCTCACGCTCCCGCTCCGCCTTCGCCCGCTCGGCCGCGTCCCGCTCCTCTTCGGCCCGCACCAGTGAGACCTCGACATGCGCCAGCAGCTGCCGGGTGCCCGAGGCCACCGCCGAGGCCACGGTCGCCTCGTGCCGCAGCCGCGCCCGGCGCTGCTCCGCACGCGCCCGCGCCTCGCGCTCGGCGCGCGCGCCCCGGTCGAGCGCGTCCGCCCGCCCCGCGAGCCCCTTGACCCGCTCCTCATGCGTACGGACCTGGAGGCGCGCCTCCATCTCGGTCTGCCGCGCGTTCGCCCCGTCGGCCGCCAGCCGATCCCGTACGGAGGTGTCCGGCTCTTCGTCGCCAGGCTCCTCTTCGGCGACGATCAGCCGCTCGGCCAGCTCCTCGGCCTCCTCCGTGGCCCTGGCCAGCGCCTCCTCCGCCTTGGCCGCGGC
>NZ_MUNE01000397.1 GCF_002154605.1 Streptomyces milbemycinicus
GGTGGTGAGTTGGGTGGTACGGGTGGGGCTGTCGGGGTTGCTCGTCATGCCGACCACGGTCCCGCTGGTCGCGTAGCGTTAACCAGTGGTGACGCACCGACGCGGACTGGTTGTGCGTGCGGTGTGTGTACGGGTACGAGGCGCGCGGCGTGACCGCGTCCCTACCGGGGGCGTTGGGCCGGGGAGGCGGTGGTCGATGACAGAGCGTACGGGTGCGGCGACGGGGGCCGAGGCGGTTCCGCGCGGTGGCGGCGGAGCGGTCGTCAACTTTGCGGACGGCTGGGAGGGTGACGACGGGACCGGGCGGCGGCCGGAGGACAAGGCGGGTCGGGGCGTCGTCACGGCGTTCGGGCAGACCATGAAGATGCTACGCGTGCGGAAAGGGATGGAGCGCGAGGAGTTCGGCAAGCGGCTTGGGTACTCGGCCTCCACGATCGCGGCGTTCGAGCAGGGGCGGCGGATTCCGTCGCCTCGGACCATCGACCGGGCGGACGAGGTACTGGACGCGGATGGGTTGCTGTGCCTGTGGAAGGACGAGGTGGAGCGGGCGCAGTATCCGGTGTTCTTCCAGGGGATGGCGACGCTGGAGAAGGAGTGTATTGAGCTTGTCTCGTACGACACCCTGGTGGTCAAGGGCCTGCTCCAGACCGAGGAGTACATGAGGGCGCTCCTGGCGATGCGACGTCCGGTCCTGGACCAGGACACCATCGAGCAGCGCGTGGCCGCACGATTGGCCCGGCAGGACATCTTCGAGCGCTGGCCCGCGCCGCTGCTGAGCTTCGTGATGGACGAGTCGGTGTTGCGACGTTGGTACGGCGGAAAGGGCGTGCTGCGGGGACAGCTGGAGCACCTCCACCTGATCGGCCAGAAACGGAACGTCGAGATCCAGGTCATGCGGCTCGACTGTGAGGAGAGTGCTGGCCTGGACGGGGGCCGTTCACGGTCGTCACGCGTAAGGACGGCAAGAAGTTCATGTACACCGAGGCTCAGGGAACCAGCGCTCTTCAGACCGACCCGGAACAAACGGCTCTCGCCGCCGCGCGCTATGGGATTATCCGGTCACAGGCTCTCACTTCACGAGAGTCACTGGAGTTGATCGAAGGGTTGCTGGGAGAGCTATGAACAACGCTGAGTCCTCGACCGTCGCCTCTGACCTCGTCTGGTTCAAGAGCAGCTACAGCGGAGCCGAGGGCGGCGATTGTGTAGAGGTTGCGACCGGTACGGCAGCTGTGCACATCCGGGACTCCAAGGCTGCTGCCGGGCCCGTCCTCACGGTGTCGCGCGGAGCGTGGGCGGGGTTCGTCGGGTTCGCCTCGTCGGAGCGGGGTCTCTGACGCTCGTACGCTCACGAGAGCCCTGCCGGTTCCTTCGGGACGGCAGGGCTCTCGTGAGCCTGGCCGGGCGGTCATGCCCCCCGGGCCGCTCGCCAGGACCCCCGCAGCTCGACTTCAGGCTGACGGAGCAACAGAGTCCCCTCGAAGTGCCGCCGCCCCTTCCTCGTAGGGAAGTCGAGGTCAACCGATCCCATAGAGGCTCGGCAGGTCGACCAGGAGAAGATCGTCGCGGCTGGCCGCGGACTCGATCAGGTCCGGGTAGAACCCGTGCAGGGAGAACAGGGCCAGGGTGGTGCCCGTGGTGTCGTAGCCCTGGTCGGTGAGCAGGGTGCGGATGCGTTCCAGGCGTTGCAGGTCGCCAGTGCCGCGGCGGGCGGCGGTGGCCTTGGCCTCGCCAAGGAGGGCGATCCGGGCGCGGGGGGCCTGCGGGCGCTCGCCCAGGGCCAGGGCGATGACGTCGACCTCGTGCTTGGTGCGGGCCGCGGGGTCCGCCACTTCGGTGGTACCGACCGGCCCGGGCAGGCCGCCGGGAAGCAGGGTGTGGGCGTATCGGCGGGTGAAGGTGCGGGCGAGGTCCTCGAAGTGGGGGCCGAGGATCTTGGAGTTGAAGGTCGGCGCGGCGGCCTGCCACGCCTCTTCGGCGAAACCCTGTTCGACGGTGGCCGCCTGCGGCAGGGTGATCAGCTGATTGAAGCGAATGACGGGGTCGGCCAGGGTGATAACGGGGTGGCGGGGACGCAGGATGTCCTGCTCGCGCTGGATGTATCCCGTGGACTCCAGGACGTCGAGCGGGTGGGTGACTGCGTTGCGCTGCCGTTCCAAAGCCGCGCCGATCTTGGTGGGAGTGGTGGCGCCCTGGGCGATCGCGGTGAGGATGTCGTAGTAGAGGGTGTGCTGGGTGATCCGAGGGTCCTCACGCAGCAGATACTCCGTCTCCGTGCGCGAGTACACCGCCCGCCCCGGGTCCAGGAGCGTCCGCGTCAGCCAGGAGGCGAAGCCGTCGTTCGGGTGCGGGCGGGCCGCCACCGGCCGGTAACCGGGAGCGCCGCCGAGGACGGCGTGCACCTGCAGGGCGGTCAGCGGGTCGTCGATCTGCCAGAACGCACGGCTGGCCCGGTAGTCGAAGGCCCTCAGCCTCAGATCGATCACCGCACGGCCGCGCAACGGCTTCGTTCCCGACAGCAATTCGTGCATGACGCTCATCGCGGACCCACACAGGATCACCCTCGCTCCGGCGCCAGCCCCGGTGCCCCGCTGGCGCTCGTCGTAGAGCTGCTGAAGCAGGCCAGGGATCTCGGGAGAGTGCTGGAGGAGATACGGCAACTCGTCGATCACCAACAACGGAGTCTGTGAACGCGCGGTGACATCGAGGGCGTTGGACAGGACCTCACGCCAGTCGGTCAACCGCAGCGTGCCAGGCCGCAGACCCGCGTGGACCGCGATGGCGTCGCTGAACCGCTGGATCGCCGGCAGCCGCCCTTCCTCCCGCACCGCGGTGACGTACAGACCCCCGACCCGCTCCGACAGCGCCTGCAGAAGATACGACTTCCCGTGCCGCCTGCGCCCCGACACGATCCCAAGACGCATCGCCGGATCCGGATCCGTGAGGAACTCGGTGAGCAGACCCCACTCACGATCACGGTCGACCACGTCCTCGGGCTTGGCAAGCGTGCTCTCGTCCACCGGAACTCCCCACCAGCCTGGATCGACCTCGACATGTCTAAGTCTACTTAGACGGAATCGGTCCAGCCCGACTTGGCTCCGGCAGGAGAAGTCAATCGCGGTGATCGCCGCGGAGCCGTGTCAGCGGCTCTTTCCCGCGGGCTCCAGGATCGCCACGCACTCCACGTGGTGGGTCACCGGGAACAGGTCGAACGCGCGCAGCCGCCGCGGCACATAGCCCGCCTCGCGGAAGTACGTGAGGTCGCGGGCCAGGGCCGCCGGGTCGCAGGCCACGTAGGCGATGCGGCGGGGGCCGAGGGAGGCCAGGCGGGCCACGGTCTCCTTGCCCGCGCCGGCCCGGGGCGGGTCCAGGACGATCAGGTCGGCCTCAGTGATGCCGGTGCGGGGCAGGATCTGTTCGACCTTGCCGTGCTCGATCCGGACCCGGTCGAGGTCCTGGAGGTTGTGGCGGGCGTCCTCGACCGCGCGTTTGCCGGACTCGATGCCCAGCACCGCGCCGCGTTCGCCGACCCGCTCGGCGAGCGCGCCCGCGAAGAGGCCGACGCCGCAGTACAGGTCGAGGGCCATGTCGCCCTTGCGCGGCATCAGGCCCTGCATGACGGCCTCGACGAGCAGATCCGCGGCCTTGGGGTGGACCTGCCAGAAGCCGCCTTCGCCGACCCGCCAGGTGCGGCCGGCGGCGCGCTCGCGGACGAAGGGGCGGCCGTGGACCCGGTGCACCGGGCGGGTGCCCTCGCGGCTCTGGGGCTCGCCCAGCCGGAGCACGGAGACCGGCCGGTCCAGTTCCACCAGCGGGAGCCGGCCACCGGGGCGCGGGGTGAGGACGACCTGGCGGTCGGAGGAGCCCGTGGCGGCGATCGCCTCCACGGTCGCGATCTGCGGCCATTCGCGCTTCTCGACGCCGAGCTCGGTGACACCGGGGGCGGCGATCAGGCAGTGGTCGACGGGCTCGACCTCGTGCGAGCGGTGGCGGCGCAGCCCCGGCCGCCCCTGCTCGTCCACCGCGTACTGCACACGGGTGCGCCAGGCCGGGACCTCGCCCCGGGTGACCTTGTCGCCGGGGGCGGGCTCGACGGTGCCGTCCCAGCGGGCCTCCTCGGGGGTCAGCCCGGCGAGCCGGCTCAGCTGCTCGGTGATGACCTCCGCCTTCAGCCGGCGCTGGGCGCCCGGGGCCGCGTGCTGCCAGTCGCAGCCGCCGCACCGGCCGGGGCCGGAGAACGGGCAGGGGGCCTCGACCCGGTCCTTGGACGCCTCCAGCACCTGTACGGCGTCGGCGCGCAGGAAGCGGGAGTCCGTCTCGCCCTCGGTCACCCGGGCCACGACGCGCTCGCCGGGGAGGGCGTGCCGGACGAACAGCACGCGGCCCTCGGAGGTCCGGGCGACGCAGTGGCCGCCGTGTGCGACCGGCCCGACCTCGACCTCGTACTCCTCGCCGACCAGCGATGCTTTGGGGTCACGGTGCATGGCGGCTCGGCTCCAGGTGCGGTTGGGGGTGGTGGGGCTGCGGTGGACGAGAGCGCCCACCGGCCAGCCCACCAGTCTAGGCCCTCGGCTGCCCGCCGCCGACCGGCCGCTCCTCCGCCGCCGCCGGCCGCTCCTCCGCCGCCGCCGGCCGGCTCTGCGCGCTGCCGGCCTTCGCCTTGTCGCCCTTGGGCGGGCCCACCGGGCCGCGCCGCACCGCGCCCGGTGCATGCCATTCGGCCCGCTTACGGGCGCGCTTGCGGGCCAGCTCCGAGGAGTCCAGCTGCCAGGGCACGGAGGTCACCATGACGCCCGGGGTGAACAGCAGCCGGCCCTTGAGGCGCAGCGCGCTCTGGTTGTGCAGCAGATGCTCGTACCAGCGGCCGACCACGTACTCGGGGATATAGATGGAGATCACGTCGCGGGGGCTCTCCAGGCGCAGGCTCTTGACGTAGTCGATGGCCGGCCGGGTGATCTCGCGGTAGGGCGAGTCGAGGATCTTGAGGGGGACGTCTATGCCGCGCTCGGTCCACTCCTCCTGCAGCGCCTTGGTCTCGGCCGGGTCCACGCTGATGCTCAGCGCCTCCAGCTTGTGGGAGCGCATCAGCTTGGCGTAGGCCAGGGCGCGCAGCGTCGGCTTGTGGATCTTGGAGACGAGGACGATGGAGTGCACCCGGGAGGGGCGTACGGTCTCGGACTCGTCTTCCTCGTACGCCGACAGCTCGCCGGAGACGCTGTCGTAGTGGCGGCGGATCGCGGTCATCAGGATGTAGAAGAAGACCATGCCCAGCAGGGCGACCCAGGCGCCGTGGGTGAACTTGGTCAGCAGCACCACGGCCAGCACCAGGCCGGTGAAGAAGGCGCCGAAGGTGTTGATCGCGCGCGAGCGGAGCATCCGGCGGCGCACCGCCGGGTCCTGCTCGGTGCGCAGATGGCGGTTCCAGTGCCGCACCATGCCGGTCTGGCTGAGCGTGAAGGAGACGAAGACGCCGACGATGTAGAGCTGGATCAGCCGGGTCGAGTCCGCGCCGTAGATGTAGACCAGGATGGCGGCGGCGCCGGCGAGCAGCACGATGCCGTTGGAGAAGGCGAGCCGGTCGCCGCGGGTGTGCAGCTGGCGCGGGAGGTAGCGGTCCTGGGCGAGGATCGAGCCGAGCAGCGGGAAGCCGTTGTACGCGGTGTTGGCGGCCAGGAACAGGACCAGCGCGGTGGCCGCGGCCAGCACCACGAACAGCAGCGAGCCGTCGCCGAAGACGGCCGCCGCGACCTGGGTGATCACCGGGTCCTGGGTGTAGTGCTCGCCGAGCGCCACGCCCTTGTTCAGCAGGTCCTTGGCGGGGTCCTCGGCCATCTTCACATCGGTGGCCATCGCGAGGGCGATGATCCCGCAGAACATGGTGACGGCGAGGCCGCCCATCAGCGCCAGCGTGGTGGCGGCGTTCCGGCTCTTGGGCTTGCGGAAGGCGGGCACGCCGTTGCTGATCGCCTCGACGCCGGTGAGCGCGGCACAGCCGTCGGAGAAGGCCCGCAGCAGCAGGAAGACCAGCGCGAACCCGGCGAGCCCGGTGTGCTCGGCCTTGATCTCGTAGCCGGCGGTGGGCGCCTTCATGGAGTCGCCGAGGACCAGCCCGCGGTAGGCGCCCCAGGCGATCATGATGAAGACGCCGGCGACGAACACATAGGTGGGGATCGCGAACAGCTTGCCGGACTCGCGCACGCCCCGCAGATTCATCAGGGTCAGCAGCAAGATGATGCCGATCGCGCACAGGGTCTTGTGCTCGATGAAGAAGGGGACCGCGGAGCCCAGGTTCTCCACGCCGGAGGAGATCGACACCGCCACGGTCAGGATGTAGTCGACGAGCAGGGCGCTGGCGACGGTCAGCCCCGCCCGGGGGCCCAGGTTCGTGTTGGCGACCTCGTAGTCACCGCCGCCGCTGGGATAGGCGTGCACGTTCTGGCGGTACGAGGCGACCACCGTGAACATCAGCACGATGATCGCGACCGTGATCCAGGGGCTGTAGTGATAGCCCGACGCACCCGCCACCGACAGAACGATCATCACCTGCCCTGGCGCATACGCGACGGAGGACAGCGGGTCGGAGGCGAAGACGGGGAGCGCGATGCGCTTGGGGAGGAGCGTTTCTCCCAGCTTGTCGCTGCGCAGCGCCCGCCCGATGAGGATCCGTTTGGGAACGTCGGTCAGTTTGGACACGGAGAGGATCGTAAGCGGTCGCCGGTGCCGCCGCCCACCCCGCCCGGGGCACGACGGCGGGACCCGGTGAACCCGTCTACTGCCCGCGCCACCACGCCGCGAGCGAACCCCACCGGCGCCGCTGGGCCGCCCGCGGGGACTGGCTGGGCGTGTCGGACGCGTCCGGTGCGGTCTGTGGGGACCCGTGGGGCTTCGCCGGGGCCGCCGCCGGGGCGGGCGGCCCAGCGGCCGTCTCTTATACACACCT
>NZ_MUNE01000398.1 GCF_002154605.1 Streptomyces milbemycinicus
ATCCTACGGGGCCGCACCGACCTCGGCCCCCGCCACCTGCCCAGCTACTGACGTCCGCGGCCATGGCCGGCATGGGCGCCGCTGTCGGTGCGGCCCCGTAGGATGGGCACATGGCGAAGACCGGTACGACGACCCAGGGGCTGCGCGCGGCGATCGAGCGCAGCGGCTATTACCCGGCACTCGTTGCCGAAGCGGTGGAGGCCTCCGTGGGTGGTGAGCCGGTCGTCTCGTATCTGGTCCATCAGGAGACCACCTTCGACTCCAACGAGGTCCGCCGCCATGTCACGGTCCTCGTTCTGACCGGCACCCGCTTCATCGTCAGCCACACCGACGAGCAGGCCGCCGACGGCACCTCCCCGTCGCCGTACGCCACCACCTCCACCGAGTCCGTGAAGCTGCAGCGGATCTCCTCGGTCGTGCTGAGCCGGGTCGTGGCCAATCCCGAGTCGTACACCCCCGGCACGCTGCCCCGCGAGGTGGTCCTCACCATCGGCTGGGGCGCGGTCAACCGCCTCGACCTCGAGCCCGCCGCCTGCGGCGACCCCAACTGCGAGGCCGACCACGGTTACACCGGCTCTTCGACCGCCGACGACCTGAGCCTGCGGGTCAGCGAGGCGGGCGACGGCCCCGACAGCGTCCGGCAGACCCTCGCCTTCGCCCAGTCGCTCTCGGAAGCCACCGCGGAAACGCCGGACACAGGCCGCTGATGTCCGACTCCATCGCGGACTCCGCCACCGCCTCCCTCTGGCAGGAGCCCGAGCCCCAGCCGCTCGACCCGCGCTCCGCCCCCGTGCCGCGCTACGGTACGGGCTCGCTCGCCGATCTGCTGCCCGCCGTCGCCGCGGGCCAGGGCGTCCCGGGCCTGCCGTCGCTGTCTTCGGGGCTCGCCCTCGCGCCCGCCGACCGGGTATGCGTGTTCCTGGTCGACGGCCTCGGCTGGGAGCTGCTGCGCGCCCACCCCGCCGAAGCGCCCTTTCTGACCTCGCTGCTGCCCGGCTCGCTGGGCGGCACCGGGGCGCCGATCACCGCGGGCTTCCCCTCCACCACCGCGACCTCGCTGGCCTCCGTCGGCACGGGCCTGCCGCCCGGCGCCCACGGCCTGCCCGGCTATACGGTGGTCGACCCCGCCACCGGCCACCTGATGAACCAGCTGCGCTGGCAGCCGTGGACGGATCCGCACGCCTGGCAGCCGTACCCCACCGTCTTCCAACTGGCGGACGCCGCGGGCGTGCACACCTGCCAGGTGTCCGCGCCGACCTTCGCCGAGACCCCGCTCACCAAGATCGCGCTGAGCGGTGGCACCTTCCTCGGCCGGCTCTCCGGCGAGGAGCGGATGGACCTCGCGGCCGAGCAGTTGGCCGCGGGCGACCGCTCGCTCGTCTACACGTACTACAGCGAAGTCGACGGCAAGGGGCACCGCTTCGGCGTCGACTCCGACGAGTGGCGCGCCCAGCTGCGCTATGTGGACGGGCTCGTCCAGCGCCTCGCCGAGCAACTGCCGCCCCGCGCCGCCCTCTACGTGACCGCCGACCACGGCATGATCGACGTCCCCTTCGACCCGGAGTCTCGGATCGACTTCGACGAGGACTGGGAGCTGCGGGCCGGAGTCGCCCTGTTGGGCGGCGAGGGCCGCGCCCGCCATGTGTACGCGGTCCCCGGCGCGGCGGGCGATGTGCTGGCGGTGTGGCGCGAGGTGCTCGGCGAGCAGATGTGGGTGGCGAGCCGTGACGAGGCCATCGAGGCGGGCTGGTTCGGGCGGCCCGAGGACGGCGGCGGCGTGGACGAGCGGGTGTACCGGCGGATCGGCGATGTGGTGGCCGCCGCCAGCGCGGATGTCGCGATCGTCGCGTCGCGGACCGAGCCGAAGGAGTCGGCGATGGTGGGGCTGCACGGCTCGATGACCCCCGTCGAGCAGCTTGTCCCGCTGCTCGAAGTACGCTCCTGAGCCGTCTCGCTCCTGTCCGCCTCGCCCGTCCCGACCGTACGAAAGGCCCCGCCACCCCATGCCCGAGCTGGTGTTCTTCTCCGGAACCATGGACTGCGGAAAGAGCACCCTCGCTCTGCAGATCGAGCACAACCGCTCGGCGCGCGGCCTGCAGGGCATGATCTACACCCGGGACGACCGGGCGGGCCGGGGCAAGCTCTCCTCACGGCTCGGGCTGGTCACCGAGGCCGTCGAGGCGGGGGACGACCTCGACTTCTACGCCCATGTGGT
The DNA here is from genome assembly GCF_002154605.1 of Streptomyces milbemycinicus. Classification (GTDB taxonomy): domain Bacteria; phylum Actinomycetota; class Actinomycetes; order Streptomycetales; family Streptomycetaceae; genus Streptomyces; species Streptomyces milbemycinicus. Next base: position 2,216 of record NZ_MUNE01000398.1, read on the forward strand.
CGGGATCCTCACGGCCGGGGGCCGCGCCGACTATGTGATCGTGGACGAGGCGCAGTTCCTCGCACCGTCCCAGATCGACCAGCTCGCCCGCGTCGTGGACGACCTCGGGCTCGACGTCTTCGCCTTCGGCATCACCACCGACTTCCGCAGCAAGCTCTTCCCCGGCTCACAGCGGCTGGTCGAGCTCGCGGACCGGATCGAGGTGCTGCAGGTCGAGGCGTTGTGCTGGTGCGGGGCCCGCGCCACGCACAACGCCCGTACCGTCGGCGGCGAGATGGTCGTCGAGGGCGCCCAGGTCGTCGTCGGCGACGTCAACCAGCCCGGGGCCGAGGTGGGTTACGAGGTGCTGTGCCGGCGCCACCACCGGCGCCGTATGACGGCCGCGGCCGCCCGCGCCGCCACGCTGTCGCCGGATGTGCTCCCCGTCGACCCGGCGGCGGCCCCGGCCCCTGTGCCACACCAGGCCCAAACGCCCCGGACCGCCCCCTAGACGACCTTCAGCCGCCCTTCAGCCGCCCGTCAGCCGTCTGTCCCGACCAGGGCGAAGGCCGCCCCTTCCGGGTCCGTGACGGTGGCCGTACGCCCCGCCGCGCCGTCCTGGGGCGGCAGGACGACATAGCCGCCCAGCTCGGCCACCTGGCGCACCGCCTTGTCCACGTCGGCCACCGCGAAGTACGTCCGCCAGTGCGGGCCCCGGTCGCGCGGCAGCGCGCCGCCCACGCCGTGGATCGCGGCCACCGGCCGTCCCGCCACCCGCAGGGTCAGCGCATCGGACCCGGGCTCGGGGGCCGGGCCGGGGCCGTCCCCGCTCCAGGGCTCGCTGTGGCAGCCGAAGACCATGTCGTAGAACTTGCCGACGGCCGAGGAGTCACGGGTCATCAGCTCGTGCCAGACCGGGGAGCCCGGCGCCCCGATCTCCACGGCGCCCAGGTGCTCGCGCGCCTGCCACACGCCGAAGGCCGCGCCCTGCGGGTCGGCCGCCAGGGCCATCCGGCCCGCCTCGCCGGCGTCCAGCGGGCCCACGGCCACGGTGCCGCCGCGGGCGCGGATCCGCTCCGCCGTCTCGTCGGCGTCGTCGGAGGCCAGATACGTCGTCCAGGCAACCGGGAGGTGGCGCTCCGGAGGCAGTTCGCCCAGCCCCGCGACCGGCCGGTCGCCGATCCGCGCGCGTACGTACGCGCCCAGGTGCTCCGGCCCCGGGGCGAACTCCCAGCCGAACAAGGCGTGGTAGAACTCCTGCGTCGCGGCCAGGCTGTGCACCATCAGGCTCGTCCAGCAAGGCGTGCCCGGCGTGTGCCGAGTCGCTGCCTCGGTCATCGTCACTCTCTCCTCGGACCGTTGTGGTGTCCGTGCGGCTCCGGCCGGCCCGCTGGTGCGCGGGGCGGTGATGGGGGTGGCGCCCGACAGATATTCGCACCCCCTGTCGCAACGCGCGCCCTGGCCGCGCCGCAATTCGCGGCTCCTGCCAGGACAATGCCCGCTTTCGAGCCCCGCATCCGTTTCCAGGCCATGGCCACGAGGTGTCCGTCATCTGTACGGAGGGTGATCGAGTGGTCCAATCGTCGCAGGCGCATCTACGCAAGGATGGTGCCCATGAATGCCATCATCACCGCATCCGATCTCATGGACGAGCTGGCGGGGGAGCAACCGCCACTCCTCCTGGACGTCCGCTATCAGCTGGGCGGCCCGCCCGGCCGCCCCGTCTACGAGGCCGGGCACCTCCCCGGTGCGGTCTACGTCGACCTGGAGGCCGAACTCGCGGGCCCCGCGGGCGCGGCCGGCCGCCACCCGCTGCCGGACCTGTCCATCTTCGCCGCCGCGATGCGCCGGGCGGGAGTCCGGGCGGACCGGCGCGTGGTGGCGTACGACGGCGGACAGGGGTGGGCGGCGGCGCGCGCCTGGTGGCTGCTGCGCTGGGCGGGTCACCCGTCCGTACGCGTCCTCGACGGCGGCCTGGCCGCCTGGACCGAGCGCGGCGGCCCGCTGAGCACCGAGACCACCGCCCCGCGCGAGGGCGACTTCGAGCCCCGGCCCGGCGCCCTCCCGCTGCTGGACGCGGACGGCGCGGCGGCGCTCGCCCGGCGCGGAGTGCTGCTGGACGCGCGGGCCGCCGAGCGGTACCGGGGCGAGGTGGAGCCGATCGACCCCGTGGCCGGGCATATCCCGGGGGCGGTCTCGGCGCCGACGATGGAGAACGTCACCCCCGAGGGCCGGTTCCTGCCCGCCGACCAGCTGGCCGAGCGCTTCGCCGGGCTCGGTGCCACCGAGGACGCCGAGGTGGGGGTCTACTGCGGCTCGGGCGTCTCGGCCGCCCACCAGGTGCTGGCACTGGCGGTCGCGGGCGTTCCGGCGGCCCTGTACATCGGTTCCTGGAGCGAGTGGTCCGCCGACCCCGCCCGCCCGGTGGCCACCGGCCCCGGCCGCGGCTGAGGGGCATACGCGTCCGGGCCTCGCC
>NZ_MUNE01000399.1 GCF_002154605.1 Streptomyces milbemycinicus
GGGGTCGTCGGCGGGGGTGGCGACCTCGACCTCGGTCGTGTCCTTGTCCGCTACGGGCTCGGCGTCGGCCTTCGGCTCGGTGGTCGGCGCGGGACCGTCGGCGGGGGTGGCTTCCGCGTCGGCCGTGTCCTTGTCCGCCACGGGCTCGGCTGCCTGCTCGCCCTCCACCTCGGCGGCGGGCGCGGCGTCCGTTTCGGCGGCGGCCGGAGTGTCGGCCGCAGCGTCTGCGGCGGGCTCGGTCGTGTCGGCTGCCGCGGACGTGGTTGCGGCCTCGGCCGGGGTGTCCGTCGCGTCGGCCTCGGTCTTCGGCTCGGCGGTCGGCGTGGGGTCGTCGGCGGCGGTGGCTTCGGCCGTCTCGTCCGTGGCCGGCTTGGCTGCGGCTTCCGCTTCTGCCTCGGCCGGTGTGTCGTTCTCGGTCTTCGGCGCGGGGTCGTCGGCGGGGGTGGCCTCGGCGCCGGCCGTGTCCTTGTCCGCCACGGGCTCGGCTGCCTGCTCGCCCTCCGCCTCGGCGGCGGCCGGAGTGTCGGTGTCGCCGGTGGTGGCCTCGGCGTCGGCAACGGGCTTGGCTGCGTCGGTCGCTGCGGATGTGGTTGCGGCCTCGGCCGGGGCGTCCGTCGCGTCGGCCTCGGTCTTCGGCTCGGCGGTCGGCGCGGGGTCGTCGGCGGCGGTGGCCTCGGCCATCTCGTCCGTGGCCGAGTCGGCGGGCTTGGCTGCGGCTTCCGCTTTCGCTTCCGCCTCGGCCGTCTGCTCGTCGGCGGCTTCCTGCTTCGCCTCCGCTTCGGCGGGAGTGTCGTTCTCGGTCTTCGGCGCGGGGTCGTCGGCGGGGGTGGCTTCCGCGTCGGCCGTGGCCTCGTCCGTTACGGGCTTGGCTGCGGCTGCCTGCTCGCCTTCCGCCTCGGCGGCGGGCGCGGCGTCCGCTTCGGCGGCGGCCGTCGGCTCGGCCGCGGCGTCGGCGTCGCTGGTGCTCGCCTTGACGTCGGCGGCGGGCTCATCCTCGGCGGCCTCGGCCGTGACCGGCTCCGCCGGTACGGCTGTGGCGTCCGGCTTTGGCTCGGTCGACCTCGCGGGCTGGTCCTTCTCTCCTGCCTCCGGCGCGGGTTGCGCGTCGGAGGCGTCGGAAGATTCCAGGATCTCGTCCAGCGTCTTGAGCGGTTCGGTCAGCGAGGGGTGGTGGGCAACTGCCTCCTCGCCGTCCGTCTTTTCCGACTTTTCCGAGCGCGCGGACGGCGCGGCCGCGGAGGACGAGGCAGCCGTCGAGGCGGGCTCGGAAGCGGCGGCAGGCTCGGAAGCGGTCGCGGTCGCGGTCGCGGTCGCGGTCACGGGCGCGGGCTCAGACGCGGGCTCGGGTGCGGGGGCGGGCTGCTCCTGGGGGTCCGGGACAACTGCCGCCTCCGGCGCAGCCGAAGCGTCGACCCGCGGCGTGCGGGAGCGTCCGAAAACTTTGCGCAGTAGGTCCCGTATGGCCATGGGAGATACCTCATCACGTGTCGAGTCCGGGGCATGGCGGTACATGTCCGTGGTGCGGAAAGGCTAGCGGGCCGATCAGCAGTACTCAGCTGCCGATTCCGGTTACCCGCCGTTCACTCCCGATTCAGGCGATGGTCGCCGGTCCGCGGCTCTACGCCCATAGCTTCGCCCCGGATGGGGTCCCGACACCGTGTCGGCGCGGGTTGCGCGCTGGACGGTCCTACGCGAAATCCATGCGTGCAATCCGTACGGAGGGTAAGACGTGCGCAAGCTCCTGCCGCTCATCAACTCGCACCCGGGTGGTCGTTCCGCCCTGACATGCCGCTACCGCTGTGGTGACGCCTGTTTTCACGAGGTGCCCAACACCAGCGACAACGCCTACATCGGTGACGTCATAGCCGGTGCGCTGTCCCGCCGTTCGGTGCTGCGCGCCGGCGCGGTGGTTTCGGTCGCGGCCGCGGCCGGGGTGACCGCGGTGGGGCGGGCGCCGGAGGCTGCCGCGGCCGACGGGGCGGCCGAGGCGACCGCGGCCGACAAGGGGGCGGGCAAGGCCGCCCGCGGGCTGCGTTTCTCGCCGGTCGCGCCGAACACCACCGACGCCGTCGTGGTCGCCGAGGGCCACGACCAGAATGTGGTGATCCGCTGGGGCGACCCGATCCTGCGCGGGGCGCCCGCGTTCGACCCGGCCAACCAGTCGGCGAAGGCGCAGTCGGGCCAGTTCGGTTACAACAACGACTACATGGCCGTGCTGGACATCCCGCAGGAGCGTGACCGCCAGCTGCTCGTGGTCAACCACGAGTACACCGACGAGGTGCTGATGTTCGCCGGGTACGACGCGGCGAACCCGACTCGTGAGCAGGCCGAGATCGCCTGGGCGGCGCACGGCCTGTCCGTGGTGGCGACGCAGGAGGACCGCAAGCTGGGCAAGCTGACGGCCGTGTCGCGGCACCGTCTGAACCGCCGGATCACCGCGACCACGCCGTTCGAGGTGACGGGCCCGGCCGCGGGCAGCAAGCTGCTGCGGACTTCGGCGGACCCGACGGGCAAGCGGATCCTGGGCACGCTGAACAACTGTGGTGGCGGCATCACCCCGTGGGGCACGGTCCTGTCGGGCGAGGAGAACTTCAACCAGTACTTCGCCAACGCCGGTTCGGTGACCGACCCGACCACCGCCGCCCGCCTCAAGCGCTACGGCCTGGCGGGTGCGGCCACCGAGCGCAAGTGGGAGCGTTTCGACAAGCGTTTCGACGTGGCGCAGGAGCCGAACGAGACCAACCGCTTCGGCTGGGTCATCGAGATCGACCCGTACGACCCGGAGTCGACGCCGCGCAAGCTCACCGCGCTGGGCCGGTTCAAGCACGAGGCCGCCGAGCCCCGGCTGACCGACGATGGCCGTCCGGTCCTCTACATGGGCGACGACGAAAAGTTCGACTACTTCTACAAGTTCGTCTCGTCCAAGCGGATGATGAAGGGCACCAGCCGGGCCGCGCGCGAGCACAACCGCACGCTGCTCGACGAGGGCACGCTGTACGTCGCCAAGTTCACCGGTGACAGCCCGGCTGCCGAGATCGACGGCTCCGGAAAGCTACCGAAGGACGGCGAGTTCGACGGCTCCGGCGAGTGGATTCCGCTGGCGAGCGGCACGACCTCGTATGTCGAGGGGATGACGGCCGAGGAGGTCTACGTCTTCACGCGGCTGGCCGCCGACAAGGTGGGCGCGACGAAGATGGACCGTCCGGAGGACGTGGAGCCCAGCCCGCGTACGGGCAAGGTGTACGTGGCGCTCACCAACAACAGCGACCGCGGCAAGGCGGGCAAGGCCCCGGCCGACGAGGCGAACCCGCGCAACATCAACAAGCACGGCCAGATCCTGGAGCTGACCGAGCGCTGGAGTGACCCGGCGGCCCGCCGTTTCAGCTGGAAGCTGTTCCTGGTGTGCGGCGACCCGGCGGACCCGAGCACGTACTTCGGCGGTTTCCCGAAGGACCAGGTGTCCCCGATCTCCTGCCCGGACAACATCACCTTCGACGCGTACGGCAATCTGTGGATCTCCACCGACGGCAACGCGCTGGGCAGCCACGACGGGCTGTTCGGGGTGGCGACGTCCGGCAGCAGGCGCGGTGAGGTCAAGCAGTTCCTGACCGTTCCGACGGGTGCCGAGACCTGTGGGCCGATCGTGCAGGACCGGCGGGTGCTGGTGGCGGTGCAGCACCCGGGCGAGCTCGATGGCGCGAGCGTGGAGAAGCCCGCGTCCACCTGGCCCGACGGGCCGGGCAAGCTGACCCGTCCGTCCGTGATCAGCGTGTGGCGGCGCGACGGCGGGAACATCGGCGTCTGAGTCGGCTGAGTCGTCGGCGTCCTCTGAGTCGTCGGAGGCGTCCGACCGGCCGGAAAATTCTTCGGAATTAAACTGCGGCGGAATTGTCCCTGAGGCCAATTCAGCTGACACACAGATCAGTTGTTGTCTGTGTCGGTCAGCTGTTGTTCGGATGGAAAACCCCGTCCGGAAGGGCCTCGCGGGATAATTCCGCCGCTCGCCGTTGCGGCACCTGTGGTGCTCGCAGTGCCCGCGCTGCCTACGGGTCAGCAGCGCTCGTACCGGAAAATCCGCGCTTATCCGAAATGAGCCCCAGGTTACTCAGCCCCGTGATCAAGCATCCCGGGGCTAAACTCGTGAGTCCATAAATCGGGCAGAGTTGGGAAGCGAGAGGATTCATGGCCACACCCGGGCCGTTCGGACCACCGACGGCCAACGGGCGAAGCAGACTGCTGCAGAGCCCACTCGCCCTCATGGACACCACGATGGACCAGCTACGCACATTGATCGTGGTCCATGAGACCGGTACCGCGCTGGGCGCCGCACGGGTGCTGGGCCGGGAACAGTCGAGCGTGCAGAAGCAGCTGGACACGATGAATCGCAACTTCCGTGACCTGTGCGGCGAGCCGCTCGTCCTCAAGCAGGGGCGCGGAAAGGACGTGCTGTTCACCGGCACCGGTGAGGCCCTGGTCGAATTGGCGCGCGGCACGCTCGGCGACTGGCTGGAGGGCATCCACGAATCCCGTCGCCGGCTCGGTAAAACCCTGATGGTGGGCACCACGCGCTTCACCCTCGGCTATCTCGCGGGGGCCGGTGAGCGGGTGGCCGAGGAGTTCGAGCAGCGGGGCATCGAGCTGAAGGTCGGGCATGTCCGCACCCGGGATGTGCTGGGCAAGTTGCGCGCCAAGGACGTGGACCTGGTCTGCGGCAGTGTGGTGACCAGCCCGCAGGGGAACGGCGTCGACAACGAGCTGGACGCGTTCGATGTGATGGAGTGGCGGCGCAGCGGGGTGTCGCTGCTGACGAATCTGCCGCACTCCCGGCTGCCCGGCCCGACCGTTACGAGCAGTGAGCTGCGCACGCTGCCGCTCGTCGTCTCGGCCAGCGGGCTGATGGCGGGGGTGCTGCACACCTGGTTCGGCGCCGACTACCGCAACAAGCTGCATATCGCGGCCGAGATCGACACCGTCACCTACGGCTTCGAGCTGCTGCGCTCGGGCCTGTTGCGGGGCTGCATGCTGGTCACCAAGGGCGTCGCCGAGGCGGCCGGCGATCCGCGGGTCGCGTACGGGCGCGGGATGCGGGCCGTCGAGCTGGTCAACGACACCGGGCCGCGGCTCGAGGTGCTGCTCGGCGCCTTCACCCGCCGCGGGGAGCGCGCCCACTACGAAGCGAGCCATCCGCTCAATCTGCTGTGGGACGCGCTGGCGCTGGAGAACGAGCAGTGGCGGCGGGAACAGCGCTGGCCGACCGAGGGCCTGGAGCCTGACCCCTTCGAGCTGGCCAACTCCTACAACCCCAGCGAGAGCTGAGCCGCCGGGGCGCGGCCCGCGCGGGCTTTTCAGTGCAGTTCGAGGTCGACCAGCAGGGCCCGGTGGTCGGTGTGCGGCAGATCCAGGAAGCGGGCGGCGCGGGGGCGTAGCGCGTCGCTGACCAGGACATGGTCGATCTGGGCGCCCAGCGCCGGGGTCGTCAGAGTCGGCCAGCTGGGCGTGCGGGACATGCCGACCGCCCGCGCGCTGTCCCGCATTCCGGTGTCGAGGAGGGAGCGGAAGGCGGCGTGGTCCTGGGTGGCGTTGAAGTCCCCCGCGATCAGGGTGGGTTCGTCGCCCCGGTCGGCCGCGTACGCGCGCAGCCGCCCCAACTCGGTGCGCCAGACGTCCAGCTGCCCCGGCATCGGCGGCATGGGATGGGCCACTTGTACATGGAGCCGCCGCCCGGCGATCCGTACGACGGCCCGGGGCATCGCCAGCTTGCCGGAGATCCCGGCTTCGGGGGTGAGCGGGTAGGTGCTGAGGATCGCCGAACCGTGTGCCGCATCGCCGGGGACCGTGATGACCTTCCGGTACGGGTAGGCCTCGCGCAGGGCGGCCGAGTCGAGCGCCGCACCGCAGCGGGTGTCGCACTCCTGGACCGAGACGAGGTCGGGCTTCTCCCGCCGTACCGCGTCGACCAGCCCCTTCGTCGCCCCGCCGAACTCCAGGTTGGCGGTCAGCACGCGCAGCTGCGCCACCACCGGGCCGCGCGGCCGCGGCGCCGGGCCGCCGGGGTCGTAAGGCTGCATGAACCAGCCGGTCACCGCGGCCGTGGCCAGCGCCCACGCACACCCCAGCGGCCAGCGCGCCGCCACCGCGAGCACCAGGCCGAGCAGTGCGGGGACCAGCAGCCAGGGGAGGAAGGCCAGCAGCTGCGGTACGGGCGTGATCCCGTCGCTGTCGGCGGCCCGGCAGCCCAGCACCACGCCGACCAACGCCAGCGGCAGCGCCGCGCACCAGGCGGCCACCTGCCGGGCCCGTCCGCGCGGAGGCCGGGCGAAGCGGCGTACGGGCCGCAGTACGGGCCGTATCAAGCGGCGTACAGGGTGTACGGGCTCGGCGGCCCGGTCCTCCCCGGCTGTCGTCGTCTGCACGCGTGCCTTCCTGGTTTTCAGGGCTCGGTTTCCCCCGGCTGCCCCCGGGCGGCGGGGGCCCTCATTCTTCCGTGAGCGTCCCCGGGAGCGCGGTCACCCTGGGGCGAAGGTCACTGATGGTGCGGAGATCCTTACTTTGTGAGCATTGACACGTCGTCAGGTCCGCTGGCATGTGCCAAAATTCCTCCCCATGGCAGTGGTTGAGCAGACGGTCGCCCCCGAGCGCCTTCTGGCGGTCGAACAGGCGATCGACGCGTTCGCCGAGGGCGGCTTCGTCATCGTCTACGACGAGCTGGCCAAGGAGCATCGCGGCGTTCTGCTGCTCGCCGCCGAGCACACACACGAGGGCGCGCTCAAGCAGCTGCTGGACCACACCTCCGGCATGGTCTGCGTGGCCCTGCCGGACGGGCACGCCGACCGGCTGCGGCTGCAGCGGCTGACGGTGGACGAGGAGCACACCACGACGCTGCTCAGCGCCGGCTTCACCGTCCCCGTCGACCTGCTGGGGCCCACCACGACCACCGGCCTGTCCGCCGCGGACCGCTCACGCACCGTCCAGGCGCTCGCCGATCCGCAGACCACCCCCGACCAGCTGGGGTGTCCGGGGCATGTCTTCCCGGTGTGCGCGATGCCGGGCGGGGTGCTGGAGCGGGAGGGGCATGCCGAGGCGGCCGTCGATCTGTCGCGGCTGGCGGGGCTCTCCGGGGTGACCGCGGTCGGTGCGGTCGTCACGGCGGACTGGGAGCTGGCGGGCCACGAGGATCTGAGCCGGCTCGCGGCCAGCAGGCTGCTGCCGCTGATATCGGTGGCCGATCTGGTGGCGTACCGGCTGGCCCGTCAGGCCCTGGGGCGATAGCGGGGCCGAGACCGGCTCCTCCGTACGGTCCGCGACTCCGTACGGTCCTCACGGCGCGTCCGCGTCCGGCGCCGTACGGTCCTCACGCGTCGCGCAGCGCCAGCACCGTCTCGACCGTGTCCGCCTCCTCCGCCGGCTTGTCCTCGCGGTAGCGCAGCACCCGCGCGAAGCGCAGCGTCACCCCTTCCGGATAGCGGGAGGACCGCTGGAGCGAGTCGAAGGCGACCTCCACGACCAGTTCGGGCCGTACCCGCACCACCCATCCGTCGTCGCTGACGGCCAGCCGCAGCAGCGCCTCCGTCTGCCAGCCGAGCTGCTTGTCGGTGAGGCCCTTGAAGGTCTTGCCGAGCATGGCGTAGGTGCCGTCCGGGCGCCGGGCGCCCAGGTGGAGGTTGGACAGCTTGCCGGTGCGGCGGCCGTGGCCCCATTCGGCGGCCAGCACGACCAGGTCGAGCGTGTGGACCGGTTTGACCTTGAGCCAGCACGCGCCGCGGCGGCCCGCGCTGTACGGGGCGTCGAGGGACTTGGCCATGACGCCCTCGTGCCCGCGGGCCAGCACATCGGCGGCGAACTCGCGCGCCGCCCGCCGGGTCGCCTCGTCCCGCGGATCCTCGGCCACCAGCCTGCGGACCCGCCGGGGCGCGGGCGCCACCCGGGCCAGTTCGGCGTGGCGGTCGCGGGCGGACAGGTCGAGCAGGTCCCGGTCGTCCACGGCCAGCAGATCGAAGAAGACGGGGTACAGCGGCAGCGAGGCGCTGGCCCCGGCCACGTCGAGCCGGGCGCCGACCCGGCCGGAGATCTCCTGGAACGGCCGGGGCCTGCCGTCGGCGTCGAGGGCGATCACCTCGCCGTCGAGGACCGCCCGCTCCACCGCCAGCTCACGGGCGGCCGCGACCACCTCCGGCAGGCGGTCGGTGATCTCGTCGAGGGTGCGGGTGTAGACGCGTACGGTCTCCTTGTCCCGGTGCACCTGCACCCGGATGCCGTCCAGCTTCTCCTCGACCGCGCAGGGGCCGAGCCGGTCCAGGGCCTCGTCCAGGTCCCGTGCGCTGTGGGCGAGCATCGGCAGCACCGGCCGTCCCACCTCGAGACCGAACTCGGACAGCGCCGGCGGCCCGTTCTCCAGCAGCGCCTGGGCGACCGCGCCCAGTGAGCCGCCGAGCATCACCGCGCGGCGCACCTCGGCGGGGGGCGCGCCGACCGCGGCCGAAAGCCCCTCGACGGCGAGCGCGTCCAGCGCGCCCTGGCGCAGCTCCCCGCCGATCAGCCCGAACAGAAAGGCCTGCTCGTCCTCGGTGGCGGCGGACATCAGCCCGGATACCAGCCGCTTGCGTTCGGTGGTGGCGCCGGTGCCGGAGACGGCGGCGACCCGGTCCAGGGCCTGGTGGACGTCGAGCACTCCGAGGCGGGGCCCGGCGGCCGGTTCCGGGCGTACCCGCAGCCCGGCCCAGCCCACCCCGATACGGCGTTGCGGCAGCCTGCCCGCGAGATAGGTGATCACCACGGGCGCCTCGGCCGGCTCCACGCGGCTGAGCAGCCGGGCCAGGGCCGCGATCTTCTCCGAGCGGGCGGAGGTGGCCGCGACCTCGCGGGAGGTACGGGCGACTTCGGCCAGCAGCATGGCTTCAGCCTCGCCCTTTCTGCCCGCCCGCGCACCCCGGCCGCGTGCGGTGGCCGCGATANNGCACGCGGTTCACCCCGTGGGTGCGGCGTGGCAGGGCACGAGCAGGGAGCGGCCACGGGACAGCAGATCGACTATGAAGCTCTCTTCGAGGCCACTCCGAGTCCGAATCTGGTGCTGGGTCCCGATCTGGTGATCGTCGCGGTCAATCAGGCCTATCTGAACGCCACCCGGACCAGGCGCGAGGATCTGCTCGGCCGCCATGTCTTCGACGCCTTCCCCGACAACCCGGCGGATCCGAACGCCACCGGGACCCGCAATCTGGGCGCCTCCCTGAGACGGGTCCTGGCGACGGGCGAGCGGGACAGCATGGCGCTGCAGAAGTACGACATCCCCGTCCCCGGCGACGAGGGTGAGGGCGTGGGCGAGGGCGGGAGCGACGAGGGTGAGGGCAGCGAGGCCGGGAGCGACG
>NZ_MUNE01000004.1 GCF_002154605.1 Streptomyces milbemycinicus
GGGGGGGGGGGGGGGGAGGGGGAGGGAGGTCAGCTGTTGGCGCCGAGCTCGATCGGCACGCCGACGAGGGAGCCGTACTCGGTCCAGGAGCCGTCGTAGTTCTTGACGTTGGTCTGGCCCAGCAGCTCGTGCAGGACGAACCAGGTGTGAGCGGAGCGCTCACCGATGCGGCAGTAGGCGATGGTGTCCTTCGACAGGTCGACGCCCTCGCCCTCGTAGAGCTCCTTGAGCTCGTCGTCGGACTTGAAGGTGCCGTCGTCGTTGGCGGACTTCGACCAGGGGATGTTGCGGGCGGTCGGCACGTGGCCCGGCCGCTGCGACTGCTCCTGCGGGAGGTGCGCCGGGGCGAGCAGCTTGCCGGAGAACTCGTCGGGGGAGCGGACGTCCACCAGGTTCAGCGAGCCGATGGCCGCCACGACGTCGTCGCGGAAGGCGCGGATCGAGGCGTCCTGGGCCTTGGCCTTGTACTCGGTCTGCGGCCGGGACGGGGCCTCGGCGACCAGGTCGCGGGAGTCGAGCTCCCACTTCTTGCGGCCGCCGTCGAGGAGCTTGACGTCCTGGTGCCCGTAGAGCTTGAAGTACCAGTAGGCATAAGCCGCGAACCAGTTGTTGTTGCCGCCGTAGAGCACGACCGTGTCGTCGTTGGCGATGCCCTTCTCGGACAGCAGCTTCTCGAAACCGGCCTGGTCGACGAAGTCGCGGCGCACCGGGTCCTGGAGGTCCTGCTTCCAGTCGATCCGGATGGCGTTCTTGATGTGGTTCTTGTCGTAGGCAGAGGTGTCCTCGTCGACCTCCACGATGACCGTCTTGGGGTCATCGATGCGGGCCTGTACCCAGTCGGCGTCAACCAGGACGTCACTGCGGCTCATGTTTCTCTCCTCCGGGGCAGTTGCGGCGGTACGGGTACGCGTCGGTATGCGGGCTACGCGCGGTTCGGTAGCGAGCGTACGAACGGAGTGCGGGCGGGCTCGGCTGACGGGCCGATAGGAGCGGGGCCGATGAGGCGGGAACGGGGCCGATGAGGCGGGAAAAGGAGCGGGCCGCGCGTCCTCGTCAGGCGGCGCGACAGAGCATGGCGGCCACGCGGCACAGGTCTACTGCCCGCCGCTTCGTGAGATCCGCCTGTCGCTTCATGCCTCCGATCGTAGGGACGGACTGGCGGGCATGTCACCGGTGTGTCGGATGGTGAGACGAGATTGTCCGCGATGTGAAACGAGAGGGGCGTCCGGTGCCCCGCCGAGTGGTCGGCGGGGCACCGGACGCCCATGGATGTCCGCTGAATGTCTGCCATCGCGGACGAGATCGTCTCAGCGGATGGACAGAAGGAATGACCTGGAGGAAGAATGCGGGGGCGGCCGCAAGGGGAGGGGCGGCGCCGGGGGGTTCCGGCGGCTCAGCCCGCCAGCTCGACGTTATTACCCACGACCGAGACGTCTACGCCGTCCTCGTCCGTCTCGACCTTGTCGAGCCGCATGCCCGTCGGCAGGCCGTCGATCTTGCGGTCGATGTCCGTGCGCTGGCGCACCTTCTCCTCCCACTGGGGGATCTTGCTGCCCGGGACGGACTCGGCGCGCATCCGGATGGTGTCGCCATTGACGATGGTGACCGTGGAGTACGTGCTCATGCTCAAGCCCATCAGCTGTCCGGTGATCTTGACGCGGCCCCGGCCCGACTCGTCCTTCCCGGCGTAGCCGACCGTGATGCCCTGGCCGGCCGCCGTGGACAGGTCCGCGTAGCTGATGTGCGCCGAGCCGGTGGCGCTGTCGGCGGTGGCGGAGGAGAAGCTGCTGGATATCCGGACGTTGTGCAGCGAGGCGTTGAGCTTGGTGACGCGCACCGTACGGCCGCCCCCCGCGTCCGTGGTCAGCCCGTCCATGCCGATCTCGACCTCGTCCAGCTCCTTGCCGGCGACCTGGGTCAGGAACGGGAAGCCCTTGATCGAGACGTCGGGGGTGTTGGTCAGCCCCTGACTGGTCTTGATCTTGTCGGCGGCCTCGGATTCCGCGAAATACACCGCCAGGCGGTCGGCGGCGACGAACAGAATGCCGAGTACGACGAAGACGATCGCCGTGATTCGCAGTGCGCGCATTGCGTTGGGTCCCCCATGCTCTGGCTCAGGCCCATGCCTGAGGCTGCGAGCCTAACCGCAGCGGTGCGGGCGTGGCCGGGCGGCGAGGCCCGGATCACACGGCGAGGTCCGGATCACCTGGCGGGGTCCGGACCGTCACCTGGCGGGGTCCGGACCGTATGGCGGGGTCTGGATCACCCCAGGGCGCGCCCCATGACATAGACCGCCGGGGCCGCGGCGGCCAGCGGCAGGGCGACACCCGCGGTCATATGGACGAAGCGGGACGGATAGTCGTAGCTCGCCACACGCAGTCCGATCAGCGCGCACACCCCCGCCGCCGGGCCCAGCAGCACGGCGCTGGTGGTGCCGGTGTCGGTCACCCGGGTGGCCGCCAGGCCCACGCCCGCGGACGCCGCCAGCGCCAGAACCGCGGAGGCCGCGCCCGGCAGCGGCAGGGCCCGTACGAGCGCCGCCACGGCGACGGCCGCGGCGCCCACCACGACGGCGTCCGAGGACTCGGCGACCGCGGCCAGATGCCCGGCCGCGATCACGGTGACCGCGGTCGAGGCGACGGTCGCCGTCAGCCCGTACAGGCGCTCGTCGGGCGAGGCGTGGCTACGCAGCTGGAGGATCAGCACCAGCAGCAGCCAGACGCCGATCGTGCCCATGAGCACCGTCGGGGCGTGGGCGCGCTCGGTGGTCAGCAGGCCGATGTCCGCGGCCAGACCGCCCGCGAAGGCCAGCGCGATGCCCTGCCGGGCGGGCCACATGCCGTTGAGCCGGAACCAGCCGGCCGCGGTGACCGCCTGCAGCAGCGCCACGACGACGGCGACGGCTGGCCGGGCCAGCGGCGCGGTGGCCGCGAGGAGGGCGGCGAGCACGGCGGTCAGGGCGGCGGGCGTCAGACCCGGCGCGATGATCGGCGAGCGGCCCTCGGCGCGGGCCCGCTGGGCGGCGGTGAGCGGCTTGGCGGATGCGGCGGGCTCCGCGGGCTCGGCGGATCCGCTGGGTTCGGCGGGCTTGGGGGCGGGCCTGGCTGGAGCCGAGGGCGATGGCACGGCTTGGGCCGGGGTGCGCGGGGCGGCTGCGAACTGCATGGTGTCCGCCGTCGTCTGGGCGGCCGGGGCGTGCTGCCGCTGACCGTCAAAGGCGGCGGCGTACGGCTCCTGGTATCCCTGCTGCCCCTGCTGCCCCTGCTGCCCCTGGTATCCCTGCGCCTGGTGCGGCTGGGCCCCCTGGTACGTCTGCTGCTGGTGGTACCCGTGCTGGGCGTACCCCTGCTCCGGGTACGCCTGCTGCTGTGGGTGCTGGTACCCCTGCTGGTACGCCTGCTGCCCGTCGTACGCCTGCTGCCCTTCGTACCCCTGCTGCCCTTCGTAGCCCTGCCAGGCGGCGGGCTGCTGCCCGTGGGGGTCGTACTGGCTGTGCGCGTCGTACTGCCCCTGCGGGGCGTAGGACCCGTACGCGCCCTGCTGCGCCCTGTCGTATTCCTCGTAGCCTTCGTAAGCCTGGTACGGCGGCTCGGCCGACCCGTTCGGCCCATAAGGGTCGTACGGATGATTCCCGGGGTGCTGCGGCTGGTTGCTCATGACGTCGGGGTCACCCTCCTGCGAACGGCGGGAGCACCTCGACCGTGCCGCCCTCGGCCAGTTGGACCGTCTTGTGATCACGGGTGCCGACGGGGTCCCCGTCGACCAGGAACGAACAGCGCCCCAGCACCCGCGCGAACTCCGGCCGCGCGGTGTGCCGCTGCCGGGCCGCGGCCAGGGCCTCGGCGAGCGTCGCCGCGGCGTACGGCTCCTCGGCGGTGCCGGCGGCCGCCTTGGCCGCGGCCCAGTACCGGATGGTGCCGGCCGGCGGTCCCGCCGTGTTCTTCATCGCCATCGCGATCCCTCTCCCGTCATCTGCCGCCCCCCATGATGACGGGGTCCGGCGGCAGACCGGTAAATCCAGGGGCACGCCCTAAGACCCTCGCTTAGGGTTCCGGTGTGCTGGTCCGACTTATACGGGCGTACCTGAGGCCCTACACCCAATCGATTGCCTTGATCGTCGTGCTGCAACTGGTGCAGACACTGGCGACGCTCTATTTGCCGACCCTCAACGCCGACATCATCGACCACGGTGTCGTCAAGGGTGACACCGGTTACATCCTGCAGGTCGGCGGCCTGATGATCGCCATCACGCTGGCGCAGATCGTCTGCTCCATCGGCGCCGTCTACTACGGCGCCCGGACGGCGAGCGCACTCGGCCGTGATGTGCGCGCGGCCGTCTTCGACCGCGTGCAGTCCTTCTCGGCGCGTGAGGTGGGCCACTTCGGCGCGCCCTCCCTCATCACCCGTACCACCAACGACGTACAGCAGGTCCAGATGCTGGCCCTGATGTCGTTCACCTTGATGGTCTCGGCGCCGATCATGTGTGTGGGCGGCATCATCATGGCGCTCAACCAGGATGTGCCGCTCTCCGGGCTGCTGCTGCTCATCGTCCCGACCCTGGGCGTCATCGTCTCGCTGATCGTCCGGCAGATGCGCCCGCTGTTCCGCGGCGTCCAGGAGCGCATCGACACCGTCAACCGTGTGCTGCGCGAGCAGATCACCGGCATCCGCGTGATCCGGGCCTTCGTCCGCGACCAGCATGAGCGGGACCGCTTCACCGGGGCCAACACCGAGCTGCTGGACGTGTCGATGAAGGCCGGCCGGCTGATGTCGCTGATGTTCCCGGCCGTGATGATGGTGGTGAACCTCTCCAGCGTCGCGGTCGTCTGGTTCGGCGGGCACCGCATCGACAGCGGGGATATGAAGATCGGGGCGCTGACCGCGTTCCTCAGCTATCTGATGCAGATTCTGATGGCTGTGATGATGGCCACCTTCATGTTCATGATGGTGCCGCGGGCCGAGGTGTGCGCTGAGCGCATCCAGGAGGTGCTGGAGACCGAGACCAGCGTCGCTCCGCCCCTGAAGCCCGTTCCGCCCCTGGAGCGCCGGGGCCTGCTGGAGCTGCGGGGCGTGGAGTTCCGCTACCCGGGCGCCGAGGAGCCGGTGCTGCGCGATGTCTCACTGGTCGCCAGGCCCGGTCAGACCACCGCCGTCATCGGCTCCACCGGAAGCGGCAAGTCCACCCTGCTGGGGCTGGTGCCCCGGCTGTTCGACGCGACCGACGGCAGTGTGCACGTCGACGGGGTCGACGTACGCGACATGGACCCGGTCCTGATGGCCGAGTCCATCGGCCTGGTGCCGCAGAAGCCGTACCTCTTCTCCGGCACCGTCGCTTCAAACCTGCGGTACGGAAAGCCGGACGCGACCGACGAGGAGCTGTGGCAGGCCCTGGAGATCGCCCAGGCCCGTGACTTCGTCGAGCGCATGGAGGGCGGGCTCGAGGCCCCGATCGCGCAGGGCGGCGGCAATGTGTCCGGCGGCCAGCGGCAGCGGCTGGCGATCGCCCGCGCACTGGTCCGCCAGCCGGCCGTGTACCTCTTCGACGACTCCTTCTCGGCCCTCGACTACGCCACGGACGCGCGGCTGCGCGCCGCGCTGGCGGATGAGACGGAGGACGCGACGGTGGTCATCGTCGCCCAGCGGGTGTCCACCATCCGCGGTGCGGACCGGATCGTGGTCCTCGACGAGGGGCGGGTCGTCGGCACCGGCACCCACGCCGAACTGATGGAGAACAACCAGACCTACCGGGAGATCGTGCTCTCCCAGCTCACCGAGCAGGAGGCAGCGTGAGCGAGAAGAGCGCTCCGGCAGCCGGCGCACCGTCAGCCAGTACCTCCAGCAGTACCTCCAGTGCCCCGCCGCCCAGCACCGCCGCGCCCCGAAGAGGTCCCGCGCCCGCGGCCGGCCCCGGGCGCTTCATGGGCGGCCAGCCGACCGAGCGCTCCATGGACTTCAAGGGCTCCAGCCGCCGGCTGCTGGCGATGCTGCGGCCCGAGCGCGGGATGGCGCTGGCGGTGCTCGCGCTGTGCGCGGTCAGCGTCGGGCTTTCGGTGCTCGGTCCGAAGATCCTCGGCCATGCCACGGACCTGATCTTCGCGGGCATCATCGGGCGGAAGCTGCCCGACGGGACCAAGGCGGAGGCCGTCGAGGGGCTGCGGCGGTCGGGCGAGGACACGCTGGCCGACATGGTCGCGTCCATGGACGTGGTCCCCGGCCAGGGCATCGACTTCGGCGCGGTAGGGACCGTGCTGATGTGGGTGACCGCGATCTACGCCTTCTCCTCGCTGCTCAACCTCTTCCAGGCGCGTATCGCCACGGTCGTGGTGCAGCGCTCGGTCTTCCGGATGCGCGAGGAGGTCGAACACAAGCTGGCCCGGCTGCCGCTGTCGTACTTCGACAAGCAGCAGCGCGGCGAGGTGCTGTCGCGGGCCACCAACGACATCGACAACATCCAGCAGACGCTGCAGCAGACCCTCAGCCAGCTGATGACCTCACTGCTGACCATCGTGGGCGTGCTGGCCATGATGTTCTGGATCTCGCCGCTGCTGGCGCTGGTCGCGCTGGTGACCGTGCCGATCTCGGTGGTGGTGGCGACGAAGGTGGGCAAGCGGGCGCAGCCGCAGTTCGTGCAGCAGTGGAAGTCCACCGGCAAGCTCAACGCCCATATCGAGGAGATGTACACCGGCCACTCGCTGGTGAAGGTCTTCGGCCGGCAGCACGAGTCCGCCGAGCTCTTCGGGGTGCAGAACGAGAAGCTGTACGAGGCGGGCTTCCGCGCCCAGTTCATCTCCGGGCTCATCCAGCCCGCGATGATGTTCATCGGCAACCTCAACTATGTGCTGGTCGCCGTGGTCGGCGGGTTGCGGGTGGCCAGCGGGGCGCTGTCGATCGGCGATGTCCAGGCCTTCGTCCAGTACTCGCGCCAGTTCAGCCAGCCGCTCACCCAGGTCGCCTCGATGGCCAACCTGGTGCAGTCGGGCGTCGCCTCCGCCGAGCGGGTCTTCGAGCTGCTGGACGCCCATGAGCAGGAGCCGGACGCGGTCGAGCCGGCGCGGCCTGAGCAGGTGCGCGGCCGGGTCGAGTTCGAGGACGTCTCCTTCCGCTACGAGCCCGACAAGCCGCTGATCGAGGACCTGTCGCTGGCGGTGCGGCCGGGCCAGACGGTGGCCATCGTCGGCCCGACCGGTGCGGGCAAGACCACGCTGGTCAATCTGCTGATGCGGTTCTACGAGGTCAGCGGCGGGCGGATCACGCTGGACGGGGTGGACATCGCGGCCATGTCCCGGGAGGAGCTGCGCTCCAACATCGGCATGGTGCTCCAGGACACCTGGCTCTTCGGCGGGACGATCGCGGACAACATCGCGTACGGGGCGGAGGGCGCGTCCTTCGACAAGATCGTGGAGGCGGCCAGGGCCACGCATGTCGACCGCTTCGTACGGACGCTGCCGGACGGCTACGACACGGTGATCGACGACGAGGGTTCCAACATCAGCGTCGGTGAGAAGCAGCTGATCACGATCGCCCGGGCGTTCCTGGCGGAACCGGCGATCCTGGTTCTGGACGAGGCGACGAGCTCGGTCGACACCCGTACGGAGGTGCTGATCCAGCATGCGATGGCCTCCTTGCGGACCGGCCGCACCAGCTTTGTGATCGCCCACCGGCTGTCGACGATCCGGGACGCGGACGTGATCCTCGTGATGGAGTCGGGGCGGATCGTGGAGCAGGGCACGCATGAGTCGCTGCGGGAGGCGGGCGGAGCCTATGCGCGGCTGTACGAGGCGCAGTTCGCGGAGCCGGTGGCCGAGGCGGAGTGAGCCGTCCCGGTGCGCAGGCGTAACGGCGTACGTGCAACGTCGCAGGCGTAACGGCGCACGCGCAACGGCGCAGGCGTAACGGCGCGGGTGTAGCCGTGCGGACGTAGCCGGTCAGACGTGGGTCGTCGCCCAGGCGGCGATCCGGCCCAGCAGGGCGGGGCCGGCCGCGTTCTCCGCGTGGCCGAAGCCCGGCTCGATCCACAGCTCTGTGGACGACGGGTCCGCCGCGTCCACGAGTGTCCGCGGATGGTCCAGCGGGAAGTAGGGGTCCTGGTCGCCGTGGACGATCAGCAGGGGCGTGGGGGCGATCAGCGGCGCGGCGGCGACCGGTGAGAGCGGTTCGGGGTCCCAGCCGCGGGAGTCGATACGGGTGCGTAGCCCGTAGCGGGAGACCAGGCGCCCGGCCGGCCGGGTGATCGCCCAGTGCACACGGCGCATCGGGGCGGTCCCCCGGTAGTACCAGCGGGCCGCCGCGCTCACCGCCACGGCGGCGTCGGTGTGCGCCCCTTCGCGCGCCCCTGCGCCTTCTTTCGCTTCAAGAGCCCCCGGAGCCTCCAGAGCCCCCGTGCCCGTTTTCCCTTCCGGGGCTGCCGCCCCGTACAGCGCCGCGTGCCGCAGCACCACCGAGCCGCCCATCGAGAACCCGACCGTGGCGATCCGCCGGTGTCCGAGCCGACGCGCCCACCGCACCGCGGCGGCCAGGTCAAGGACCTCGCGGTCGCCGACCGTGGAGCGCCCGGCGGAGCGTCCGTGCCCGCGGAAAGAGAAGGTGACCACGGCCGCGTGGCGGCCCAGTGCCGCCGCGGCGCGGCGCACCGCGGGGCGCTCCAGAGCACCCGTGAAACCATGCGCGACCACGATGGCCGGACCCGGGGCCGGGTCCGTGCCCGACCCCGGTCCATACGGCTGAAACGGCGTGTACGCGGCCTCGATCGCCACCCCGTCGTCCGTCAACAACCTGGTCGGCCGTCCGCGCTCGGTGATCAAGGAAACATGAGGCGGTGCGGATACAGCCTTAATCCCACGTGTCATGTGGGTTATTCTTCTGGGAAGAGGATCCGGGCAAAGCAGCCCCCGGGTCCTTTTGTGCTTTCAGGCGCGTTCCGCGCGTTTGAGCGCACACGCGCTCCAGGGCGCGGAGCCGCAGCCCGGCACAAAGTGGTGCTGAGTCGCGTAAAGCAGTACACACGAAGCAGTGCGCACGAAGTAGTGCGAGTCAGCCAGGTACGAAGCACAGGTACGAAGCAGTAGCCGCATACTCCCCCAGGCCGGGCCTGGGAGGTGCCCCCTCTCGCAGGGACCGAGGAGGAACCGACGTAATGGGCGAGCGAAGCGTGTACGACCATAGGACGACGTCCGGGGCGGGTGATCACCGATGAGCTCCCTCCTCCTGCTGACCAACGCGCTGCAGCCCTCGACGGAGGTGCTTCCCGCGCTCGGGCTGCTGCTGCACGGCGTGCGGGTGGCCCCGGCCGAGGGACCGGCCCTGGTGGACACCCCCGGGGCCGATGTGATCCTCATCGACGGCCGCCGCGATCTGCCCCAGGTGCGCAGCCTGTGCCAGCTGCTGCGCTCCACCGGCCCCGGCTGTCCGCTGATCCTCGTGGTGACCGAGGGCGGCCTTGCCGCGGTCACCGCGGACTGGGGCATCGACGACGTTCTGCTCGACACCGCCGGCCCGGCCGAGGTCGAGGCGCGGCTGCGGCTGGCGATGGGCCGGCAGCAGATCACGACGGACGACAGCCCGATGGAGATCCGCAACGGCGATCTGTCGGTCGACGAGGCCACGTACAGCGCGAAGCTCAAGGGCCGTGTGCTGGATCTCACATTCAAGGAGTTCGAGCTCCTGAAGTACCTGGCCCAGCACCCCGGCCGGGTGTTCACCCGGGCGCAGCTGCTCCAGGAGGTCTGGGGCTACGACTACTTCGGCGGCACCCGCACGGTCGATGTGCACGTACGGCGGCTGCGGGCCAAACTCGGCCCGGAACACGAGTCCTTGATCGGCACCGTGCGGAACGTGGGCTACCGATTCGTCTCGCCCGAGAAGGGCGACCGCGGCGGCGAGGAGTCCAAGCTCAGGTCGGGCACCGGGAGGGCGGCACCCGAGGCGGCTCCGGCCGACGGGGCGCCGCGCGCGGAGAACATGGCGGAGAACATGAAAGCCGGGGCCGCACGCCCGGCCAACACTTAGCTGGACCCGCGTAGACTTCCGCGCGTGGCCAAGGTGACGCGGGATGATGTGGCAAGGCTGGCGGGGACTTCCACGGCGGTCGTCAGTTACGTCATCAATAACGGACCAAGGCCGGTCGCCCCGGCCACGCGCGAGCGGGTACTCGCTGCGATCAAGGAGCTCGGCTACCGGCCGGACCGGGTCGCGCAGGCGATGGCCAGCCGGCGGACCGACCTCATAGGGCTGATCGTGCCGGACGCCCGTCAGCCGTTCTTCGGCGAGATGGCACACGCAGTCGAACAGGCCGCCTCCGAGCGCGGAAAGATGGTGCTGGTCGGCAACTCCGACTACCTCGACGAGCGCGAGGTCCACTATCTGCGCGCCTTCCTGGGCATGCGGGTGTCCGGGCTGATCCTCATCAGCCAGGGCCTGAGCGAGAACGCCGCCGCCGAGATCGAGGCATGGGACGCCCGCGTCGTGCTGCTGCACGAGCGCCCCGAGGCGATCGACGACGTGGCCGTGGTGCTGGACGACATCGGCGGCGCGCAGCTGGCCGTACGGCACCTGCTGGAGCACGGGTACGCGTACGTGGCGTGCATCGGCGGCATGGAGATCACCCCGACCGTCGGCGACCCGGTCACCGACCACGTCGAGGGCTGGCGCCGGGCGATGCTGGAGGCCGGGCGGTCCACCGAGGGGCGGCTCTTCCAGGCCCCGTACAACCGGTACGACGCCTACAAGGTCGCCCTGGGGCTGCTGTCAGGACCCGACCGGCCGCCGGCCATCTTCTGCGCGACGGACGACCAGGCGATCGGCGTGCTGCGGGCGGCGCGCGAACTGCGCATGGAGGTGCCCGGGGAGCTGGCGGTCGCCGGCTTCGACGACGTGAAGGAGGCGGGGCTCACCGATCCGCCGCTGACGACCGTCGCCTCCGACCGGCCCGCGATGGCGCGCGCGGCCGTCGACATGGTGCTGGACGACGGGGTACGGCCCGCGTCCTCGCGGCGGGAGCGGGTGCGGCAGTTCCCGTCGGCGCTGGTGGTGCGGCGGTCCTGCGGCTGCGCGTAACACGCGGCGCGGTCCCTCGCCCCGTGCTCCGATCTCGACTCCGTGTCTTTATCTCGGGCATACCGACTTCTGTCGGGCTTCTCAGCGGGCACTCAGAAAGTTCTCATCTTCGCTGCGCACAGTCATATACATGACGGAGAACACGCCCCGCAGCGGCGATTACGAGCCCCAGCAGCCCCCGTACGGCGCCTGGTCCGGCTATCCCGCACCCTATCCGGCGCCGCCCGCGCAGGCGCCCCAGGAACCCGTCACCACCCCCTCGGGGGTCACCGTATGGCCCGGAAGCGGTCACGGGAGTGGCCGCCGCAGGCGGCGTCCCTCCAAGTCCGCGCTGCTGATCGCGGCGGTGGCGGTGGTCTCGGCGCTCGTGGGCGGCGGGACGGCGGCGCTGGTCACGGACGCGACCCAGAAGTCGGACAGCTCCACCACGACCACCGTCGTCAACGCCACCTCCAGCAAGGTCGGCGGGGTCAGCGCCGTCGCGACGGCGGTCAGCCCGAGCATCGTGGAGATCAGCGCCAACTCCAACAGCGGCCAGTCCACCGGCTCCGGCGTGATCATCACCAGCGGCGGCGAGATCATCACCAACAACCACGTCATCGCCGGCGCCGACACCATCAAGGTCACCTTCAGCGACGGCAGCAAGAAGAGCGCGACCGTGGTCGGCACGGACAAGAACAAGGACCTGGCCCTGATCAAGGTCGAGGGCGCGAGCGGGCTCAAGGCCGCCACGCTCGGCGACTCCAGCGGGGTCCGGGTCGGCGACCAGGTGGTGGCCATCGGCTCGCCCGAGGGGCTGACCGGCACCGTCACCAGCGGTATCGTCTCCGCGCTCGACCGCGATGTGACCGTCTCGACGGACGAGAGCCAGGGGCAGGGGCAGGGGCAGGGGCCGGGCGGCGGCAGCGGGGAGTGGCCGTTCGAGTTCGGCGGCGGCCGGTACAACGGCGACGTCGGCTCCTCGACCACCACCTACAAGGCCATCCAGACCGACGCCTCGCTCAACCCCGGCAACTCCGGCGGCGCGCTCATCAACATGAGGGGC
>NZ_MUNE01000040.1 GCF_002154605.1 Streptomyces milbemycinicus
GACCTCCACCGCCTCCGAGGCAAGCGGGGCGGGGGACGCGGGTGCCCGCGGGGCGTGCAGGGCGGGAGGCTCGGCCGACTGCGGATCAACCGGCACGATGAACACCGGCGAACCGGAGCCCCCCGGCACAGATGTCAACGGCCCCGACGGCGCCTCCGGCAGCGCCCGCGACCCGGCACCCTCCACGCCGGAGCCCTCGGCCACCTCCAGAGGAGCGAGGTCCGGGACAGTGGCCGGGCCGCCTTGGAGCGCCACCGTCCCCTCCGCGTC
Source organism: Streptomyces milbemycinicus (assembly GCF_002154605.1). Classification (GTDB taxonomy): domain Bacteria; phylum Actinomycetota; class Actinomycetes; order Streptomycetales; family Streptomycetaceae; genus Streptomyces; species Streptomyces milbemycinicus. Next base: position 271 of record NZ_MUNE01000040.1, read on the forward strand.
CGCCACGACCGGAGCCGCCAAGGACAGGGTCGGCACAGCCGTCGTGGCCGGAGTCATCGTGGGAGCACCAGGTCCGGGGGGCCTGGAGTTCGGGAGCGGGTACGGCCGCGGGGCGGGGAGCGGGGCGGGCGGGACGGGCGGCGTCGGGAACTCCACCTCCGCCTTCTGCCATTCGGCACGGGAGGCGCCGAGCACGGTGAGCACCGGCGCGCCCTGATCGTCCGTGCCGGACAGGTCCGTCGGGGTCTCGGTCCACCACACGGAACGACCCAGTTGCGTCAGCCGCCTGGCCACCTCACCGATGCCAGGAGCGGGCCGGGCGTGCGACAGGACGACGGTGCTGCCCGGCCTCTTGTCTGTCAGGGTGGGGTCGTTCGCCATCAGCTCCACGAACTCACCGACCGGCATCCGGAACACGCGGCTTCCGATGAACAGCGTGATGATGTCCGGGTTCCGCTCGTCCAGTTCGATCCGCACCAGGTCGGGGACCGGCACGGTCGCCCGCTGGTTGCGGCCCTGGGGTGGACGCTGGTGCCGCCACGGCGTGTCCTCCAGACCGGCGGGCTGACGGATCCGCGCCAGGTTCACCCCCGACCAGGACTCCCCCGTGAAGTCACGACCGCTCCCCTCGGCCCCGTCCAAGGCCGTGTCCATGGCGGTGTCATCGAACGCCCCGTACTCCTCGACGTCGTACGCGGCCGCCGCGTCCGGGTCGGACGCGTCCCGCCCCACGGCGAACGCCCGGGTGAGCACGACCCACAAGCGCTCACGTTCCCGCGGGTCGACGTCGAAGTCCGGGTCCAGGTGGAGCACCCGCACGGCCAGCGCGTCCCGCCTGGTCTCGTCCATGCCGGGCGCGTCCAGCACCTCCCCGGCCTTGACCCGCGCCCAGAACATCCGCGACCGCTCCGCCTCCCGCACCTGACCGGGGCCGGACAGCTTCAAGGCGTCGACGGCCTCGGACCGCGCACCATCCCCGCTCAGCCACCCCGCGGCCTCCCGCACCACCGGCAGGACCACGAAGTTCCCGAACGACTCCCCCGCCGCCCACGCCGTCGCCGCCTCGGCCAGCACCCGGCGGACCACATCCTGATCCACCCCGACCCCGGGCCCCGCACGTTCAGCGATCACCCGTCCCAGCAGATCCAGCGTCAGCGGACCCGCCCGCTTGAAGTCGTCGTCGGCCCGCCACATCGAATCCACCGCCGCCGCCCCAGCCAGCAGCTCCCCGAGGTCGGCGCGGTCCTCCGCATAGATCCCGAACATCGACTTCAGCGCCCGCAACGCATCCAGCGTCCGCTCCAGCACCGCATCCGGCACCGGGCCGTTCCCCGAGTGCAGCCTGGCGACCCGCGCCAGCCGGTCCAGCTCCGCACCCTCCGGCTCCGGCCGCTCCAGGGCGAACTCCCGCGGCCGCCCCCGGGCATCGGCGGTCAGGCTCCGCATGTATTTGCCGTTCTTCCGCCCCTTCCCCTGCGGGCCGTAGGAGACGCGTGCCCAGAACCGCGTCGCGTTCACGATGCGCTGCGTCAGAGAGATCTCCCGCAGCGGATTGGCCACGAACACCCCGGGAGCGAAGACGTCCCTCAGGGCGGGACCCGTCCTGTTGCTGTCCTTGGGGGACGCGATCCAGCAGCAGGGGATGTCCAGCCAGCGGTCCCTGGGCAGCCGGGACACCAGCCACTTCACCCACGCCACCGCCTGATCCTCGCCGACGAAGCGGGTGCGCACGCCGTTCCCGCTCCACACCGCCAGAATCATGTAGCCCGGCACGCCGTGCAGGCTGATGTAGTACGCATCGGCCTCGGGGAACGGACTGCCCTCGGGACCCGGGCGCGGCAGCTCCAACTCCCGCCCACCGGCGCGCAGGGTGAAATAGTCGTTGACGTACGTCGTCATCTGGTCGATGTGGCGATCCGTCTCCTCGAAGTCCCGCGCGTACTCGGCGGGTTCGAACGAGGCGTCGCCGATCTGCTCCCCGGTCTCCTCGCTGACCATCGGCCACAGCACCACGTCGTGGTACCAGCCGGGCACGCTGTCATCGAGAACCGGCCCCTGCCCCGGCCGCAGCGGAACCCAGGCACCCTTGGGGACCCCCGGCCGCCCGACGACCAAGTCGATGCCGCCCTTCCCGCCGGGCAGCGGGCTGACCTTCACCTCACCGCTGTGCGGCCACACCACCAGACCCGTACGGTCCGCAAGCCTCTGCAGCAGCACGCCATACCGGCCCAGGAAGGGAACGGCCAGCACGATCGGAGTGCCCGGCGGCAGACCCGCCCGCGCCACATCCGCCGCCACCAGTTCCACGAACTCCTCGATGCCCACGTCCCGCGTCGAACCGTCCGGCAGCCGCACCACCAACCTGCCGTCCTTGCCGCTCTTGCCGTCACGCCAGTCGGCCCCGACGACGTACGGCACCTTCTCCTTCGGCCACGGCGTCTCCCGCCCGGGACCGCCGTCGATGGCCAGGGAACCGTCCGGCCCCGGCACCAGGACGTCGCTGAAGTCCATGTCCAGCTCCAGGGCGTCCAAGGCCCCCATGACCTCCGGCCCCAGCCAGTTCAGACCGGGAACCCGGTGGCCCCCCACCGTGAAGTAGCCGCTCTGATCCGGCCCGGTCACCCCCAGCCTCTCCAGATGGAACGCCCCAAGCGCCGCCAGACTCCCCGCCCGCCCAGCCTCCTCGGCCGCCCGCACCAGCCCCAGCAGCTCCGCGCGCACCGCCTGGTCCACCGGCGCACCCTCCGGCCGGTGCAGCACCTGACGGGCCACCACGTCCGCGTCGAACGGACGGCTCCGCAGTCCCCGGTCCTTCCTCTGCAGAGCCTCCAGTCGCTCCGCCGCCGCCGCGTCCGGAGAAAGGGTGAACCCGACCGTCGCCTGCCGCTCCAGCACCGCATGCGGCACACCGGCGAGTGCGACCGCCTCCTCCGAGGGCCCCTCGGGAGCCCACCGCACGGAGAACGGGAAGTCCTCCGCGGCCAACCGCCCCGCCCCCTCGGGCAGGCTCTGCTGAAGGATGTCCAGCACCTGGTTCAGATGCCAGGTGAACACCGCGCGCAGAGCCCCCGCGCGCCACTCGCCACCATCAGCGACGCCGGCGCCGTACCCGATGATGTCGGTCCGCGGCAGCGCGGCGCCCGCCGGCCGGTTCCGCAGACCGGCGGTCGCCACCTTGACCGCCAGCGTCCTGATAGCCAGGTGCCCGTCCGGGGACGGGCCCGTCTCACCCGGCCCGAACTCCACCACGCTCAGCGTCGGCAACTCGGAAGACGGCGCGGCCGTCCGCGGGGCGGGAGGCGCGGCCGTCGGCGGGACGACCGGCCCGATGAACACCCGCGAACCGGATTCCCCCCGCACGGATGTCGACGGCCCCGACGGCGCCCGCGCCCCGGCGCCGTCCGCGCCGGAGCCCCCGGCCGCCTCCGGGGCGGCGCCCGCCCGGTCCGCCGCCGGGGACTCCGGAGCCTGCTCCCACGCCCGCACAGGGACATGCCGCGGCGTCAGATCGGAGCCCTCCAGCTCCAGGTCCATCCTGATCTCGTCCGCGGCCCACGCCAGGAGCACCGGCAGCGCCTGTGCCAGTGGCGGGGCCGGCTGCCCGAGGGAGACGAAGTGCTCGTCGATCAGGGCCCGCAGACCGCTCCAGGTCAGCAGGGAGTCATCGCCCTGGTCGGCCCGCCACTGGTCCAGCGCGTGGAAGCCACGCAGCAGGGCCTCGAACGCCGTCTCGTCGTCCTCCTCGGACACCGACTCGTCGTCCTCCTGGGACGTCGGCTCGTCGTCCTCCAGGAGCGGTCCGTACACCAGCCGGACCGCCCGCCACCACCGCGCCACATCCCCAGCCAGCTGCCGATCACCGGTCACCCGCTCGGCCCACACCGCCAACTGCACCGACGACGGCTCCCGGCGGAACCCCGCCAGCCAGTCACCCTCCGCCAGCTGAAGCCGCACCACCCGCTTCTGCCGGACCACACCGTCCTCGTCCACCACCTCCTCGACATCCGAAGCGAACCCGAACTCCAGGCCCAGGGCGGAAGCCCACACCCACCGGTCGAAGCCCGTACCGTTGGCCAGCACCTGACCCGCCACCGGCCACTCCAGCGGATCACGGCCAGGCGCATGCGGACCCGCCACATCCGCGCCCGCCACCAGCACAGCCGTATCCCAAGGGGCCGCCGTCAACTCCGGTGCGCGCGCGAAGAGATAATCCACCACCCGCGGGTATCCGACCGCCACGCCCGAACCGTCCTGGACCCGCAATTCCGCCGCGGTCCCGTCCCCGTCCATACCGACCAGGAACACCCTGTCGAACGGCGCCTTCTTCCGCGGGCCCTCCGCCACCACCGCCGGAGTCCCGGCCACGCCTCCGGGCACCGGCCCCCGCCGCACCCGCGTGACGTACTCCACCCCAGGCAGCAGACCGTAGGACCCCTGCCGATACAGCCACGGTCCGGCTACTACGCCACCCCGCAGCGACACCCCCACCTGCACACCCGACGCATTCAGGTGCTGCACGTGCGACACCCGGTCCACCGGGACCCGGGTCCCGTCCAGCGCCTCGATCTCCGCCTTCCACTCGATCGCGTCCGGCGGCGGCCCCTCGCGGACAGCCGTCAGCACCCGCTCCGCGCTCCTGACGGCCCCCTCGACACGCGCACGCACCTCGGCGAGAACACTCCCGCTCCCCAGGAGAGCGGACGCCCGCCCCACCGCCGTGGCCATCAGCCGATACGCCGGGCTGTCCGCCGGCAACCGGATGTGCCCCAGGGCATAACGGGCCAGCGCCTTGGCCACGGTCATCCCCTCCGCCGCCGTCAGCAGCGGCCGGGGCGGGCCGTCCACCCGCGGCACGCCATTGGCGGCCAGCCACATGAGCGGGAGGGATCCCCGGACCACCGGATGGTTCACGATCCGTTCCAGCGACCGGATCAGCACCTCGGGCGACAGCGGGACCCGGGCCGCCACCGCCTCCTCGTACATCTGCCGACCGAGTTCCACCAGCTCGGCGCCGGCCCGCTCGATCTCCTCCTCGGTCATCGTCCTGCCGTCGAACCCGTACCCCCGCAGCTCGTCCACCGCCACCGGGACCGCCAGCGTGCCGTTGCCGGTGTCCAGGCCCGGGAGTTCGTTCATGCCGACCGACTCATACTGGCCGATCCGCCTCCCCTGGGACGTCAGCCCCGTCAGCGCGGCGGTCAGATGCTCGCGAGGGGGCGGCACTTCGTCGGCGTCGAAGAACCCGTACGGGACGGCCTCGCCCGGCCGGTAGCGCGCGAAGGTGCGCTCTATCTCCTTCGTCAGCGCGGCGTGGGCGATCACGCTGAGGTGGTCGTGACGCTTGTCGAGGAAGTCCCGCGAGTCAGGCCGCAGAGCCCGCCTGACGCTGTCGAGCGCGGACCGGGACACCACCGCCAACCGGTTCTTGAGCAGGTCCGAGGTATCCGTGAACGCGGCGTTGACCGGTCCGGTGGCGACCTGGTTGAACGCCATCCACGCGTATCCCCAGACCTCGTTCACATCCGGAATGGCCGCCAGGAACGGCAGAAGGTCCGCGACCGCCGGGTCGCGGTAGCCGAGCCGGCCCACCAGCTCCTGGGCGGCCTGCCCCCCGAAACGCCTCCCCGCGACGAACAGGGGAAGCGTGTCCTTGCGCCACAGCCGGTTGATGGCGTGATCCCAGAGCATCATGCGGCCCACCGCGGGGGGGCCCAGGGAAAACTGCGCGTAGGGGCGGCCGTCGTAGTCCAGGGCGAGGGGATGGACGGTGGTCGCCTGGCCGATCTCGGTGATCTCCCATCCCGGAAGATCCCCCAGAAGCTCCACCAGCGGTATCGGCCGCCCGCCCCGCTCGGCCGTGCCCGTCCGCGCCAGCCGGTCACGGACCAGCTTCCGCTTGGCCTCCGCCGCCGCCCAGGACTGCCGCCGCTCACCCGGAATCACGGCCGCCGGATCGGTGTCGACCTCTGGGATGAAATGCACGACCCCCTCGAACCTCGCCCCCGGGGGCTGTTGCGCCGTCGGATCGAAGAGCCGGTCCGTGGCGCGGTCGAGCCAGAACTCCGTCGCATCGACGGTGACCCTGATTCCGGGGCCATGCGCCAGTACCTCCTTCCGCAGATCGGGCCGCTCCCCCGGACGCTCCGGGATGCCGAGCCTCCGCAGGAGGTCAGGGGTGACGGAGATGGTGAGCGGATAGCGGTACTCGACCTCAGGGCCGAGGGCCCCGTA
>NZ_MUNE01000400.1:0-39774 GCF_002154605.1 Streptomyces milbemycinicus
GTTCACCTGGAACCAGGCCTGCCCGAAGGACTCCCGTACGAGGTTGAGCCCTTCGGCCACATAGTCCGGCAGATACATCTCGACGCCGAGGAAGGTCTCCGCGCACTGGGCCAGGCTCTCGTCCCGGCTCTGCTCCTGCCATTTGTCCCACGGAATATCGTCGAAGACACTCCAGCGGCGGCGGCGCTCGGCGAGTTCGAAGAACTCCATGTACTGCCGGTACAGCGTCTCCTCGGAAAGGAGGTCCACGGCTCAGCCCTCCCGGACCGCGGGCTTACCGCCCCGGATCAGCTCGACGACATCGCCTACGGTGCCGACCCCGAACAGCACGTCGTCGTCGAAGCTGAGCCCGGTCTGGTCCTCGATGGAGACGATCAGCTCAAGGGTGGCCACCGAGTCGAGGCCGATCTCCCCGATGTCGTCCGCCAGCGTGAACGTACGCTCCGCCAGCCGGGCGTCCACCTGCGCCGCGGCCTTGGCGACGATGCTGAGCGCTTCTTCTTCCGTCAGATCGGCGGTCGTCACTTGGCTCCTCCATGGCCCGCGGGGCCGTTGTGGGAATACGCGCCCTGGGAATACGCGTCACGGCAGGCGGCGCGCCGCAGTTTGCCGCTGCTGGTCTTGGGCAGCGTGCCGGGCTTCACCAGCACCACGTCGTCGGGCGTCACCCCGACCGAACCGCGGACCCGGGTGGCGATCTGCTTCGCGAGGTCCGGGGGCGAGCTCGCCGGCTTGTGCTCGGCGACCACCACCAGGCGCTCGTCGGGGGTGCTGAACGCGATCACATGGTCCGGGCGGACCCCCGGGAGCCCCAGAGCGGACCATTCGATGTCCGTCGGGTGGTACTTACGGCCGTGGTGAATGACCAGGTCCTTCGTCCGGCCGGTGACATACAGCTCACCGTCGCGCAGAAAGCCGAGGTCGCCGGTGCGCAGCCAGCCGTCCCGGAAGGTCTCCTCGGAAAGCTCGCGCGCCCCCCAGTAACCGCGCGCGACGCTCCCTCCGCGGATCTCGATCTGCCCTTCGGTGGACTCGTCGGCGGGCTCGCCGGAGGCGGCTCGGATACGGGCTTCCCAGCCGCTGAGCAGCGGCCCGCAGGAGACGATCTCGCGGGTCCCGGTCGCCTCGGCCCCGGCCCCGGGCTCCACCGGGCGGACCGCGCCCTCCTCCTCGAAGGCCGCACGGTCCACCGACAGCGTGCGAAGCCCGTCGCCGATCGTGGTGAAGGCCACCCCGAGGGTGCCTTCCGCCAGCCCGTAGGAGGGGGTGATGGCGTTCGCGTCGAACCCGACGCCGGCGAACCGCTCGGCGAACTCCCGCATGGTCCGCGGCCGGACCGGCTCCGCGCCGACCCCCGCCACCCGCCACGCGGACAGGTCCCAGCCGGCCATCTGCTTGTCGGTCGCCCGGCGGGTGACCAGCTCGTAGGCGAAGTTGGGGGCGTAGGAGAAGGTGCCGGAGATCTTGGACATCCAGTCCAGCCACGTAGTGGGCCGGCGCGCGAATTCGTAGGGCGGGATGAACCAGACGGGCACCTCGTACACCAGCGGCCCGAGCATGCAGCCGATGAGCCCCATGTCGTGGTACAGCGGCAGCCAGCTGACGAACCGGTCACGTTCGCCAGAGGTCCCCAGCGCCTGGTCCATGGCCCGGGCGTTCTCCAAGAGGTTGTCGTGGGTGACCACGACGCCCTTGGGCATGGCGGTGGAGCCGGAGGTGTACTGCAGGAAAAGCGGCTCCCCGCCCTCCGCCTCCACCAGCTCCCCGGTCGGCTCCCCGGCGGCGAGCTCCGCGTAGCCGATGGGCTTGGTCCCCACCGCGTCGACGCAGATGTCGAAAAGCGACTCGTCGGCGATGATGTGCCGCGGCTCGCAGGACGAATGGATCGAATGCAGGCGCTCCCGGTAGGCCTCGATCCGGGTCAGCATGGCCGGCGGGAACACCGGTACGGGGATGACTCCGGCGCTCACCATACCGATAAAGGCGACGATGAACTCACGCTGACCGGACAGCATCAGAATGCCGCGGTCACCTCGCCGAAAACCCGCAGAGGCGAGCCTCCTGCCGAAGTCCTCACCGGCGGCCTTCAGCTCCGCGAAGCTGAGAAAGTCAGTGGAATCCCCGGAGACGAACGTGAACCCCTGGGACGTTGATGACAACCGAGCGATGACACGAGAAAAGCTCACGTGCTGGAAACCTCCGCGTGCACGTACACCCCTTGGTAAGGGGGCATCGTTTTGCCGGGCCGCATTTTCGGTCCCCGGAGCCGTACGACACAGCAAGAAAATACCGAGGCTGGCACGTCACGGAATCCGGCACCCGATGTAGTCAGCGCTGCAACCCGGGCGGAAGTCCGGCATCAACCTTCCGCGGCACGCCGGATCAACCTCAGGGGGTGGGCGGCGGCGCTCGTGCCGCCGGGGGACTCCGTGATTCCGGGAGGCGGGGGTGGAAACCCCCGTGGCGAGGTGGTGCGAGATGTACCCCGGATCCGCTGTGTAGCCCACCTCTCAGGGCGGCCGTATCTCCCTACGGTCGGACGTGCGCCACCCGTATGGCGCGCACGCCCCTTCACCGAACGGCGAGGAGCCGACGATGAGTTCACACGACAAGCAGGCGCGGCGCACCGTCCTGCGGGCCATGTCGGCGGCGGGCGCGGGGCTGGCACTGACCCCGTCGGCGGCGCGGGCAGCCTCCCCGGAAGGCTCCGCCGTCGGCTCCGGTGCGTGTGCGTCGGACTGGCTACCCGAGGGTCCGCTACGGGTGTCCCCCGCCGACCCCCGCTACGCCCACCTGGTCGCGCGGGGCGCCAGCAACCGCTTCCGGGGCAGGCCCGACCATGTCTACCTGGTCGGCTCGACGGAGCACGTCGTACGGACCGTACGGGAGGCGGTCCGATCCGGGGCGCGGCTCGCCGTCCGCAGCGGCGGGCACTGCTTCGAGGACTTCGTCGACAACCCCGACGTCAAGGCGGTCATCGACATGTCGCCCATGGCGGATGTCTCCTTCGACGAACGGCGCCGGGCGTTCGTCGTCGAGGCCGGGGCCACCCTCGGCGAGGTGTACCGGAAGCTGTACCTCGGCTGGGGCGTGACCTTACCGGCCGGATACCACGCCGAGGTGGGCGCGGGCGGGCATGTGCCCGGCGGCGGATACGGGCCGCTGTGCCGGCTGTTCGGAGTCGTCAGCGACTATCTCTACGCGGTGGAGGTCGTCGTCGTGGACCACGCGGGTGAGGTGCGCGCCGTCGTGGCCACCCGGGAGCAGGACGACCCGAACCGCGAGCTGTGGTGGGCCCACACGGGCGGCGGGGGCGGCAACTTCGGCGTCGTGACCCGCTACTGGTTCCGCTCCCCCGAGGCCACCGCCGACACCGACCCGTCCCGGATGCTGCCCACCCCCACCAGGACCGCGCTCACCTTCACCGCGGACTGGAGCTGGGAGGGGATGGACGAGGAACGCTTCACCCGCATGGTCCGCAACCACGGCCAGTGGGCCGAACGGCACGGCGCCGCCGACGAGAACGCCGCACTGTACGCCGAGTTCGCCCTGACCCGCCGCGCGGCCGGGGCCCATCTGCTCCTCGGCCAGGTCGCCGCGGAGCCCGGCGCGGACCGCCGGCTCCTGGACGGCTTCCTCGGCGCGGTGAGCGCGGGCACCACCCGGCCGGGCAACCTGAAGGTCCAGCGGCTGCCCTGGCTCACCGCCGCGCTGAACGGCTCGGGAGAGGCGGTGGGCGACTGGTACATCAAGATCAAGTCGGCCTTTCTGCGGCGCCGCCTGACGGACGCCCAGATCGCCGCCGTACACCGCCACCTCACCCGCGCGGACACCGATGTGGTCGCCGGGAGTGTCGTCCTCAACACCTACGGGGGCGCCGTCAACGCCCTGTCCCCCGCCGATACGGCCATGCCGCACCGCGACTCCGTAATCAAGCTCTCCTGCCTCGCGTCCTGGGCGGAGCCCGATCAGGGGCCTGACTATCTGGCCTGGATCCGCGAGTGCTACCGGGACCTGTTCGCCGCCACCGGGGGTGTCCCCGTACCGGGCGAGGCCGCCGACGGCGCGTTCATCAACTACCCGGACACCGACCTCGCCGACCCGCGCTGGAACACCTCGGACACGCCCTGGCAGACCCTCTACTACAAGGACAACCACCCGCGCCTGCGGGCGGCCAAGGCGCGCTGGGACCCGCGCGAGGTCTTCCGCCACGCACTCTCGATCCGCCCCTGACCCGCACCATCAGGTGGTGATACCGCGAAGGGAAACGCGGGGGCGGTCAGAAGAACAGGCTCACCGCCTGGCCCACGGTCATGGCGAGCCCGAGCAGCAGGACCGGCACCCCGAAAAGGACGATTCCCGCCGTCCTCCAGGCCAGGGTTCGCACCGTCAGTGTGCAGACGGCCTTGTCCGGGTCTTCCGGGTCGTAGACGACCTCGATGCGGTTCGGGTCGCCGCCGATCTTCGGCGCCGCGTAGTCGGCCACGATCTCGTGCTTGCCGCCTTCCAGGTCGGCGTATCGGAAGTACCTCTGCTTGCCACCCCCGTGGGAGAACCGCGCCACGACCGCGACCCCCCGCTTCCTGAGCACCCACCGTCGGCGCGCCGCCACGGCCCCGATCCCCACGAGGAGAACGCCGAGGGCGAGCGGCCCTATCCCGACCCCCCACAAGACCACCCGGAACATGTCTCCCGCCAGGGCCAGCCCCGCGATACCCCCGAGGTAGACCGCGAGGACGGCGGAGACCTCGGCACGCGTGCGGCGTTGCCTGCGCCGGACCGCCTCCGGCACCCCCGCAGGCAGCACATCGACCAAAGGAGCCCCGCCTTCCGGCGGTCCCGTCCGCGGTCTCGCCCGGTTGATCACCTCGACGAGCCGCGCCGCCGCCGTGGCGTCCCGGCCCGCCACCCTGAACACCGGCCCCGGCACACCGTCGGCGCCCCACAGCGCGACCTCGACCGACCGGCCGTCGCGACCCGTCGCCCGGGCCTCCTCGACGGCCGCGATCGGTATCCGCCGACGTGCTTCCCGCTCCTCCAGCCATACGGCCCCGGCCTCGATCCAGATGCTCGCGCCCTGTCCGCGGAGCGAGAGCGACGGCAGCCGGGGAGGCGACGGCTCGGACTGACGGGGCATGACTACCTCTTTCCTGAGGCCGGTGTCCTGAGGCCGGTGTCCTGAGACCGGTTTCCTGAGGCCGGTTTCCTGAGACCGGCGGACGGTCGCGCGCTGCACGGATTCCGGCAATCGCCCTGCACGGGCATTGCGTTGCGGGAACACGCCGAACGAAGGCTCTCAGACACGGGGCCACCGCACGGCCGTGTCGGCCACGGCGGAACGGGCCCGCGTCAGCGCCTCGGCATGCCCGAACAGTCCGGGCAGGCCGCCGGTGTGCAGAAACACCGTGCGCCGGCCGTGGCGCACCTGGCCGTCGCGGACGGCCGCGATGAGACCGGCCAGGGCGCGTCCGGTGTAGACGGGGTCCAGGACGATGCCCTCGGTGCGGGCGGCGGTGGTGAGGGCGTCCACCTTGTTGCCGCCGCCACCCAGTCCGATCAGATCGTCACGCTTGACCCACAGGTCGCCCGGTTCCAACCCGACCGCCCGCGCCAGCCGCGGCGCGGGCTCCAGCGGCGTGGGCCGACTCATCAAGTGGGCCCGGACGGTTTCCTGACGCTCTTCGGACACGATGGCCGCCTTCGCTGCGCAGAGGGACGACCTCGACTATGCCACCGGGCGTGGTCAGCCCTGAGTGTTCTCGGCTGCCTTGGCCGCCGTGGCTGCCTCGGCCGCCGGGAGACGGTCGAAGATCGTGGTGATGTGCCTGATCTTGCCGTCCTCGATCGTCATGTACTCCGCGCAGCGGAAGTCCTTGATCCACTGGGTGTCGAAGCTGTAGACGATCGCCGCGCTCTCCTCGTCAGCGAGCACCTTCGTCACGGTCGCCTTGGTCAGCACGTCCACGAACTTCTGGGTGAACGGGCGGTACGCCGCAACACCCTCGATCCGGCCGGGGGGCGCGTCGCAGACGACGTCCTCCTTCAGGAAAGTCAGAGCGGTCTCGACATCCCCGCTGGTCCACGCCTTGGCGTAGCCCTCGGCGAGCTGCTTGGTGTCGGTCGCGGTCACAGCCATGTCCTTCCGTAGCGGCCGCGTCCATCCAGCGGCCCGATGGCTGCATCCTCTGCGCGGTATATGACACCTCGCGTCATATACCTCAGGAACTTGGCGCGGCGAGACTCAGGACGCCGGGGTCTTGTCCGCCGCGGTGATCTGACAGGTGATGGACGTCCGCTGGCTGTAGCTGGTGGTGTCCGCCATGGTGACCGTCTTCGTGGAGTTCGCGAGCACCGTGATGTATTTGTGCCGGTACCCGATGAGGCCGCCCGACGGATCGTTCCAGCTCACCGCGACGCTGTAGCTGTAGCCCCGTGTCGTGTCGGCATTGGTGATGGTGACGTCGTACTTGAGCTGCTGGGTCGACGGATCGTAGTTACAGTTGCTGCCGTCGGTCTCGTCGAGCCCTTCCGGGTCGTAAGTGCTCGGCACGGAGGGGGAATCCGACGGGGTCCCGTACGACGGCGCGGACGAGGGGACACCCGAGGGCAGATCCGTGGGCAGATCCGTAGGCAGGTCGGTCGGCACCCCGCTGGCGCCGGACGACGCGCCGCCACTGCCACCACCGGAGACAAAGCCGCCGCCCCCGAGCCCGTTGCTGCCGTGCTTGTCCTTCTTCCCGCAGCCGGTCAGGGCCAACAACCCGACCGCGGCGACGGCGACAAGGCGTGAGGAACGGCGATGCATGTACTACCCCCGTGGGAAAACAGCCATCAGGCTTTGACGAGCACACGCCACCCTAAACGGCCCCCTGTCCCGGAGCCGCTTCGGGGGGTTCCCGCACAGCCGTCCGGCGCGGCGCACCGACCACACCGGGTAACATTCCGGACAAAAGCGATAGCCCCCAGGTCAGGGCGGGCGCGGCCGTACGGAGGAACACCCTTCGACACCCGGGCTGGAACGAGCGAGCCGAGGTAGCCATCAATGGCGGACGAGAGCGTGCAGCACCCGAGCCTGATCGTCCCGATCGGCCACGTCGAGCCCGTGCCGCGACGCATCCGGGGGCTGATCGGCGGCCGCGTCGTCTTCGACACCCGGCGCGCTCTGTACGTATGGGAGCGGCCCGCCTACCCCCAGTTCAGCATCCCGGTCGAGGACATGGTCGAGGGTGTGCTGACCGATGACCACCACACCGAACCGCTGGGCGCCGGTCCCGCGCGGCGCCACTCCCTGCACATCGGACCTGAGGTCCGCCAGGGCGCCGCGTGGCTCTGGGACGACGGCGCCCCGGAGCCCCTGCGCGGCACCGTCCGCTTCGAGTGGGAGGCGCTGGACTCCTGGTTCGAGGAGGACGAGCCGGTCTTCGTCCACCCGAGGAGCCCCTACTCCCGAGTGGACGCGCTGCGCTCCTCCAGCAGCGTCCGTGTGGAGCTCGACGGGACCGTACTGGCCGACGCACCGCACTGCGTAAAGCTGTTCGAGACCGGCCTGCCCACCCGCTACTACCTCGACCGCACCCACATCGACTGGCCCCGGCTGCGCCCCACCGACACGGTGACCAGCTGTCCGTACAAGGGGACGACGAGCGGCTACTGGTCGTTCGACAGCGACGTCGCCACCCACGAGGACATCGCTTGGGCATACGACTTCCCGACGGCCCACGCCAACCGCATCGCGGGACTGGTCGCGTTCTACAACGAACAAGTCGACCTGTACATCGACGGCACACTGCTGCCGCGCCCCACCCACCCGACCTCGGCCGCGCCGGCCAAGTAGCCCGGCGCACGCGTCTTCAGCACACAGCCGACTGGCTTCCAGGACCTCGAAGATCCCCCTTTCCCTGCCGAATCGCCTGAAGAACCTGCAGAGTGTGCGCGCCAGATGGGTCATCCGGTGTAGAACAAGGCAGCGCAACTACTTCGTCAACCGCCGCCCCGTAGGCCAGCAGACCTTGCCGAACAGCTTCCTTGTCACCGAATATTCCGATTTTTTTGACCAGTTCGAACGGCACCGCCTCAATCAATTGAGAACGACGAGGCCGGGGTGAACTCCGGGCGAAGTCAACCACATCACCGTACCCAGCACGCGCGAACATCTCGCTGTATCCGGGTGCGTTGAGGTAATCGGCCAGCATGTTTCGCACTTGCTTCAGGGCTGCCGCCCCCGCGGTAGCGGCTACCGGCACCCAGGCGGCGACCGGCGGCCGGGGGCGCAGGGCAGCCTCTGACTCCTTGGCGAGTTGTTTGGCCAACTCCGCTGCCGTCTCAACGGTGACGAGAGCCACCGCCATTCGGTCGGCCTGGCGGGCTGCCGTGCGGATGGTGTGCGTCCCGAAGGCGGCCATCGTGAGATATCCAGTGGGCGCGGGAAGGCGCAATCGGTATCCGCGGGTCCGGATCACCTGACCGTCGACTACCGCCCTCTCTTGGGCAAGAAAATGCCTTAGGGCCTGCACGGATTCACTCATGGCTCTGGCCGGTCGCCTGTGGTCACGCCCGTGCCAACCTGTGACGATGATGGGGCTGGATGGCCCCACTGCGATGCGCACCTTCCTGCCACCGGAAAGAGCGGCGACGCTGGCCGCACCTCTTGCGATCATTGCGGGGTCCCGAACCGCGACGGGAAGCGGCCCCAGAGTCAGTGGAATTCTCTGTGTGCAGCTTCCGATAGCTGTGGCCAGGGCGAAGGTGTCATAGGTTTCTCTCTCGCCGATCCATAATTCGGGAAAGTTGTACTCGTCAGCGAGTTTCGCCGTCTCCAGCGCTTCATGCGTCGGCCGATCCTTCCAGAGCCCCAAGCCCACCGTGATCTGCGGCAGATTCTCGGCCCCGGCAGCAGTGCGGTCACTGTTCATGTGGCTCCTCCGCTCGATTATAGAAACGTGTTGATAGACGGCGCCGGCAAAGTACTGTCCTGCAGCAGGATGGTGCGGCGAGCAATACGGAGAGAGCCGTCCTTAAGACGCCGCAGCCTATCTTCGCGGCGCGCATACAACGTGTGCCTCTCGTTCTCGAATCGGCTGGAGTAAAGGATCAGCACGGAGTGAACGTCCAGGTTCCTTGGAGTGCCAGCGGGTATGACCTCAACGTTACTGACGACGTGCAAGTGACGGATCGGGGGGTCCTGGGACCACGCAGCCGGATGTTCAAGGTGCTGCGCACGCTCCTTGAGTAATCTCCTGTCGTGATCGAAATAGGCCATCCGTTCAGGGCCGTACGTTCCTGCCGGGTCCCGGCGCTGACGGTCTTCAATTCCGGGCATCCAATAATGGATGTCGTCGGCGCACAGTTCCAACCATTGAAGATACTTCCCGTTGTCGAGGAGCCGAGCCTCCTTGTAGAGGAAGTTCTCCACCTCTCGTTGAAGGGCTAGCGGTTCAAGTACCTCCACGAGCGGCTGCGGCAACTGGAAACCCAGGAATCCTGAAGAGGATTGCGGTGGAACAAGAGGAGATTCGTTCATGGCGTCTCCGTAGATGTTGAGTCGCTGCTGACGTCACCCCAAATGGGGGCGAGCATGAGAGCGCGCCACCGTTTATAGTAGGCTCGCGCATTCTCCTCGCTTACCTGCCCCTTGGAGACGTTGAGCCCTTCAGGCAGTCCCGGGAGTGATATGCGATTTCCCTCACCCAGCGCACTGTACAAATGATGTTTTCGGGTGGCGGTGCCCTGGTGGGACGCGGTCGCACCTTGCCAGGGCGGCACGTCATCACTCTCGAATACACCGGTCGGGGAAAATGTATGCATCGCCCCTACGCGCCATGCATCCTTCACTTCTTCAGGAGCATTCTTGTTGACCAGGACATAGGTGTGCAGAACCGTTTGACTGGGGCTCACCGGCCGCCAGACACGAAAGGTGTTCTGCCCGGGAAGGAACGAGAAATTCGGGAAGACCGTAACCGAGCTGGTGGAGCCGACCGCCCAAGCGCGAGGCCATCCGAGTCGCTCAATGAACTGTTGCTCGTGCTCTCGCAAATAATCTTTGACGAGCGGCTGCCAAGAGTAGCAGCGTTACCGCGCTTATCGAGATTGAACTCCCAGCAATGCCCATTTGCATTGACTTGATAGCTTTCGGCGTCAGGACCTCCGAGAAGGGGAACTTGACGGCCTAGCATCACTTGCGCTCCGGACGCATGGGTATACCGGGCGTGAAGAGCATCGCTCGCAAAGTTCTCGGCAGGAATTTTGTAGTTACAGGATATTTCAGAGCGGATGGATCCGGGAAGGAACTCCGTTCCTCCTGGGTCGTTGTCGAGAATGGTGTCCATCATGTAGCTGAACGGACCCAGGTAATCAGCCAGCGAGGGTGCTGTGGGGTCGAGGTTCCCGAAAACTAATCCTTTATAGCTGTCCACCTGTGCAACAGGCCGAAGTCCCAGCTCGGAACGATCGAATCCCGGGGTACGCTCGAAGGCACCCACCTCGTGCAGCGATCTCAGCTTGCCGTCGGTATCGAAAGACCAGCAATGATAGTTGCAGACGAAGGTCTTTGCGTTTCCGACTGCAGCTCTGACTACAGGGTTTGCTCGATGCGGACAGCTATTCAGGTATGCACCGATCGTGTTATCCCGCCGCCGGACGACCAGCACATTATCGCGCCCCATCCAGGTGGTGAGAAACGAGCCATACTCGGGGAGTTGAGACTCATGAGCAAGGAAGAGCCAACATCGCCCGAATATCCTCTCCAATTCAAGATCATAAACATCAGGGTCCTGAAATATTCGAGGGTCGAGCCGCCCTCGGTCCAGATCTTTCAGGGCCAGAATCTCTCGGAGATGTGCAGATAAAGCAGTCATGACGCCTTCTGTCTACTGGGATTCACCCAAGAGCGACCGTAACAATCTTCGTGCTCGACGAGCATGGAGCGACCGGCAAACAGCAGACAGCCATCGCGCCTGGGCGGAGGCGCCCACCCTCCCGGCCGGCCACTCAGAGCCGTCCCGGTCACCCAACCGCAGGGGAACCGACGGCAGAGACACAGACACAGGTAGGGAGTAGCTCCCGGGACGGTCTACAGATGCTGGTCGCACACCGCACACCCCATCGGACTCCCTGTTCACGAGGCCCTCCATGGGAGTCGATGGGTCAATCGACCGACGCAAGCTAACCACTGCCCTCAAGAGCGGTAAACCCCAAGGTGTGGACACAAGTGGTCGAGTAAGCCTGACATGAGCGGGGTCCTGACAGTACCCGTCAGTCCATTGCAGAATCGGTAGCCTCTTGGACCACCTCACGCCGAAAAGGAGGACTCGATGTCCTTACCGGAGCCCACCGAGGGAACGACGGCTGCAGTTGGAGTCGGACGGCGCGCCCACACCACCGTCGTCGACGCCTTCCGAAACGCGGTCGAAACCGCTCCCGATCGCATCGCGCTGCGCCAAGGCGAGGGACAGCTCACCTACCAGGAGTATGGGCGGTGCGTGGCCGGCTTGGCAGCATGCCTGGAGAGGGCAGGCGTAGCCGACCGGCCCGTGGCGCTCGTGCTGCCCAACAGCATTGAGATGGCCGTATCAATCTTCGCTGTCCTGACCGCCCGAGCCCAAGTAGCACTGTTCAATCCCGCGTATACAGCTTCTGAGCTGCGGCTGCTGCTAGCTGATGCTGCCCCGGCCGCCATCGTGGCAAGCCCCGGTGCGGACAACGTCGCAACCGCGCTGGAATCCAGTGAACCACCTGCTTTATTCACTGTCGGCTCGGCAGACCTTTCGCTTGATTGCTGGCGCAGCGATCCATCACTGGATATCGACAACCGCCTCCGCCCGCGTGCCAACGAATTGGCAACTCTGATGTACACGGGAGGAACGACAGGGGTTCCCAAAGGTGTGATCCACAATCATGCCTCCCTGATGGCCACGGTACATGCGATGGAAGCCTGTTGGCCTACACGGCTTGACACCGAGGTATGGGCCACCGTCGCACCGATGACGCACATATGGGGCCTGCTGATGGGTGTGCTCAATCCTGTTTACGGCCGCGCTAGTGTCGTGAGTTTCCCGCGCTTCCAACCCAGCGCCGTCATCGATGCGATGGCGGAATACGGGATCAGCGTATTCTCTGGTGGCCCTGCGGCGATCTACAGCGGTCTCCTGGCTGCCCCAAATCTCGCCTCGGCAGATCTCCGGCAGCTTCGTGTCTGCCCAGGCGGCGGCTCCCCTTTCCCTGCCTCGGTGCTCCGCCAATGGAAAGACGCTACTGGCGTGGAGATTCGTGAAGCATATGGCATGACTGAGGTAGCACCGATCACAAGTCAGGCACCAGGAGAGAAAGCACTGGCTGGCTCCGTAGGTCGCCCTGCGCCCCAGGTTGAAGTGTGCATCGCTTCAGATGGAGGCCAGGGTCCGCAGCCCGTCGGCGCTGTGGGGGAAATTTTGGTGCGCTGTCCGCAGCGCATGTTCCGAGGTTATCACCGAAGGCCAGAGGATACAGCGAAAGCACTTACAGATGGCTGGTTGCGAACAGGTGATATCGGTCGACTTGACGCAGAGGGGTACTTGTACGTCGTCGACCGCGCGAAGGACATGATTCTTGTAGGCGGGTTCAACGTTTTCCCGCGTGAGATAGACGAGGTCATAGCCTCACATCCCCACGTTGCGCACTCGGTCACCATTGGAGTACCTGATCCACGGAGGGGTGAGCAGCCAATAACATTCATTGTGCCCGTTGCAGGCAAATCGCCCGACTTGGAGAATATTAACGGTCATTGCGTCGAGCGTCTCGTCAAATACAAGCGACCTACTCGCATCATAGTGTTGGACAAGATTCCATACACCCCCGCCAGAAAAGTGGACCGTATGGCCTTGCGTTCTCTATTCACTCAGTGACCGACGCGCACTCTCACATGTGGAATTGACTGAATTTCAGAAGCCCGGTGTCCCATCTGTTCGGCGCCGCGCCTGTCTCGTTCCTGTGCCGCATGGCCGGCCGATGGCCTGGCCGACGCCGGCCACGGCAACGAAGGGAATCGGCTCGGCGGCAGCGGAGGGCGACGGGCGGGGCGCTTGCGTCGTGCGGCTGTGGGCCACATCACGATGCAGTCACGTGACGCATACCGGCGGTGCGCGGCCGGAGCCAGAATCGTGATGCGAAGCCGTGCATCTCCACCTCGGAGGAGCGCTCATGGTCATCGAAGGCTCATGGCTCGTAGGACTTGGGTTCCATACTTCATGCGGTCGGCTCGTACGCCAGTTCTATGTCATCGACGGCGTAGCCGATCTTGAGCAGGCCCGAGAGGAGGCTCTTGAGAAGAGTGCCGCCCCAGGTGAACGCGCGGCCCGGGACGGTCTCCGGCCCATCGACGGGTGCGTCGAGATACGACGGGTGATACGCGACCCGCTGGGCGTCCGGCGGCTGTCCGCCCCGAGTCCGTGTCCGGCGTGAGTCCACCGGCAGCCGTGCTGCCCCGTCGCGGACACCGCGACCAGCCCGGGACGAGCAGCCGCCTGCTGAGCGGGTCGGCGCCGGCCGGTGGTGATGAACCAGAGGCCGTTCCCACGCTCGCTCAGGACCGGCCGCAGCGGCTGGCACAGTCCCGCGACCACCGGTTCGGCCCTGACCCGATGCTCGTGCCCCGCGGTACCTGGGCGCCTACAGGGCCCGTCGCACCCAGGTCGGGTTGCCTCCGGACCAGCGCGAGGACCGTTGTGTCCAGATGCAGTCACATGACTCATACCGCAGCACGCCCCGAGCGACACACCATGGCTGAGCAGGGTCGTCCACGGAACGGACGCGTACCGGGCGGCCCTGTTTCCACCGGCGAAGCCCCGACGGTCTGATGCCCGCACCCGGCCTCGGCGGCGGGACCGCCCGAGGCCGAAGACGCCGCGGCCGCGGTCACAGCGCCACCGGTGCACTGCCCCGCAGGGGCGCGGCACCCCCCATACCCGTCATGAGCAGCCGCTCATCCGCATCTCGCGGGCGCCTGCGGCCCGAGCACGCGGAACCGATCGAACTGGAGAGAATCGTGGACACCATCACCCTGGGCGATGTCACCGTGACCCGTGTCTGGGAGTACTACGGTCCTGTTGACCTGACGCCGGAAGTGTTCGTCCCGGAGAGCCCGGCGGAGGCGTGGGAGACCCACCGTTCCTGGCTGGTTCCGGACTTCCTGAACGCCGAGACCGGGATCGTCAACTCGGCGATCCAGACCTGGGTGCTGCGCAGCGAGGGCAAGACCATCCTGGTCGACACCGGCGTCGGCAACCACAAGGAGCGCCCGTACGCGCCCGTGTGGAGCCGGCTGAACACCGACTTCCTGAGCAACCTCGCCCGCGCCGGGGTCAGCCCCGAGGACGTCGACATCGTGGTCAACACGCACCTGCACATCGACCACGTCGGCTGGAACACCTACCTCGACGGCCGGACCTGGGTGCCGACGTTCCCCAACGCCACCTACCTCATGCCCAAGGCGGACTTCGACTTCTGGAACCCCGCCAACGAGCACAAGCCCCTGCTCGGCCGCGGTAACCAGAATGTCTTCGAGGACAGCGTCGCCCCCGTGCACCAGGCCGGCCTGACCCACCTCTGGGAGGACAGCCACCGGATCGACGGCAACCTGATCCTCGACCTCGCCCCCGGCCACACTCCGGGCTCGTCGGTGCTGAGGCTGGAGTCCGGATCGGACCGGGCCCTCTTCGTCGGCGACCTGATGCACAGCCCGGTCCAGATCCACGAGCCCGACGCCAACAGCTGCTTCTGCGAGGACCCCGCCGAGGCCCGTGCCACCCGCCGCAAGCTCCTGGGCTCGGCGGTCGACAACAACGCCCTCGTCTTCCCCGCGCACTTTCCCGGGCACGGCGCCGCTGAAGTGGTCCGCGAGGGAGACAAGTTCGCCATCAAGGGCTGGGCGCCCTTCGCCCCGTACACCGAGCAGGTCTGAGCCCCCGCGGAAAGGCATCGCTGTGAACCACCACCCCGACCCCGTCGTGACCACCGCTCAGGGAGCCGTCCGCGGTCTGCGCCAAGACGCCACCCTCACCTTCCTGAACATTCCCTACGCCGCCCCGCCCCGCGGCGCCGGCCGCTTCGCGCCGCCGCAGCCGCACGAGCCGTGGGACGGCGTACGGGACGCCACCGCGCCGGGACCCAACGCCCCGCAGTCCGAACGCAAGCTCGGCAACGTGGACATGACCCCCTACTTCGGCACCGGCTGGAGCCGCGGCGAGGACTACCTCACCGTCAACGTCTTCACGCCTGCCGTCGGCGGTGACGAACTGCCGGTCATGGTGTTCGTCCACGGCGGCGGATTCGTCGCCGGATCGACGCGGTCCACGATGTACGACGGCTCCGCGTTCGCCCGCGACGGCGTCGTCCTCGTCACCCTCAACTACCGGCTCGGCATCGCCGGGTTCCTCGACATCCCCGGGGCGCCCGCCAACCGCGGCCTGCTCGACGTCGTCGCCGCGCTGCGCTGGGTGCGGGAGAACATCGCCGCCTTCGGCGGTGACCCGCACAACGTCACCCTTTTCGGCCAGTCGGCCGGGGCGACCACCGTCGGCGGCGTCCTCGCCACCCCCGAGGCCGCCGGCCTGTTCCGCCGGGCGATCGTCCAGAGCGGCAGCGGCCTGGGCGCGTTCACCACCGAGCAGGCCGCCCGCGTCACCAAGGCGGCGGCCGAGGCCCTGGGCATCGAGCCCCACGTCGACGCCTTCGCGGACATCTCCGACGACCGCCTGGTCGAGGCCGCCTCCCAGCTCGCGGGCATCGACCTGCAGACCGAGACCCACGGCGACCCGCTGATCGGGCTCAGCCCCTTCAGCCTCGTCCTCGACACACAGCCCGCCACATCCGTCGCCGCCGGCCTGAGCGCCGACGTCGACCTGCTCATCGGCACCAACACCCAAGAGGGAAACCTCTACCTGGTCCCGGTGGGCAAGTACGCCACCTCGACAGCCGCCGACGTCGACGAGGCCGCGGCGCGCTCGCACCCGAATCCGGCGCAGCTCGTCGAGACCTACCGCAAGTCCCGCCCCGAGGCGTCCTTCGCCGAACTGCGGTCCGCCATCATGGCCGACGCGCTGTTCGGCGCGGGCAGCCGCGCTCTGGCCGGCGCCCATGCCGCCCACCCGAAGTCCGCCACCTACGCCTACGAGTTCGCCTGGCGCTCCAAGGCCCTGGACGGAGAGCTCGGCGCCACCCACGCGGTCGAGCTGCCCTTCGTCTTCGACCTCGCGGACCGGCCCGAGGTGAACGGCCCCAACGCCCTGCTCGGCCCCGACAAGCCCCCCGCGGACCTCGCCACCCGCGTACACGAGACCTGGATCCGGTTCGCCAGGACCGGCGACCCCGGCTGGGACCCGTACGACACCGAGCGCCGGGCCACCATGCGCATCGACGCCGAGTGGACCCAGGCCGACGACCCCCGCAGCCAGGAACGCCAGGCCTGGAGCTGACCCCGCACCTGTGTCGGCGAGCCCTTCCCCGCCCGCACCACCGTCTACATGCAGCTTCCGCCGGGACTGCTCGTGGAGGTCGACGCCCTGGCAGTGCTGGACGACTGATCAGGATGGCCGGTCGTCTGACGAGGGCGTGCACCAACCTGAGGGTTCCCCCGGCGCACCTGCTCGACGCCCTGTGCGCACTGGCCGGACGACCGGCACCTCCCCGGGGGCCGCATCCCGTACGCCGCGTCTACGGGCGGGTGCTCCAGACAGTGGGGTCGTCGCCGCCGGGCGTGCTGGAGCCGGGCGATGTGTGCGCGGCCACGTACGTGCGTGCGGGCCTGTTGAACGCCGAAGTCCCGGCCCCGTCGGACACGGCCGTCCTGTGCATCCGGCGCACGGTCGACGACCTCGGGCCGGCCGACTTGTGGGAACTGGCCCGCGGAACCGCCATGACCCGGGGCGATCTCTCGTGGGGCGCCGCCGCGGTCCTGGCGGAAGGGGATTCCGGCGCCGCAGACCTGCTGGACGGACTCGCCGCGCACACCCTCGCGCAGGAGGTTGCCGAACGGTCCCCGTGCCACTGGGGCCGAGGCCACACCGAAGCGGTACGCGCCGCGCTGTACCGGAGTCTGGCCGACCTCGCGGACGTCCTCCTGGAGGTGTCGGAGTCGACCCCGACACCCCTGGACTGGACCGTCCACGACAACGGCCGAAGGTATGCCGCCACCGCAGCGGGCGACGTGGTGACATACGACGTACTGGTCCGGACAGCGCAGAACACGCCCCCGGCTGCGGCACCCGTCTGGCACCACCCGTCGCTGCCCGCCGCACGCACCGCCTGGCAGTGGCGGATCGCAAGCGGACCGGCCGACCGTGCCTCTCACAGCTGCGCGCCCTTCCCCTCCGCACTCGCGGCACGGCACGCCGCCGAGTGCGCGATCACCGCACTCGCCGCCGGGAGATGCGGCCTGTGAGCCACATCGGCCTGCGCCGGAAGCAGAGGGCTCGTCCCGGGCGGCCTCGTACTATGGCCGTCGTCCCCTGCCGCTACGGCTCAACCCGCTTCCCCGGCAAAGCCCTGGCGCCCGTGAACGGTATGCCCCTGCTGAGGCATGTCCACCAACGGTGCCTCATGGCCGAGAACATCGACGGAACGCTGATCGCCACCGACGATGTGCGAATCACCCGAAGCCTGCTCGCGGCTCGGCATCCCTCACCTGATGACCGGTGCCCACCTGACTGGTACGGATCGAGTGGCGGCATGTGTCGAACAATTGCGTGCCGATGTCTATGTCAACGTTCAGGGAGATGAGCCGTTCGTCTCCCCTGTGGCCGTCGAAGCGGTAGCTGCCACCCTCCAACAATCCTGCGACGATGTGACTGAGCCCTTCGGTTGGCGAGTTAGCGCTTGAGTCGGCGGTTGAGCGTTGAGTTGGCGAGGGCTGCGTTGTCCGCCTGTGGTGGCGCTGGGCGTCAGGTGTGCAGCTGGTACAGGTACAGCCCTCGGTTTCCGCCCACTGCCAGGCTGTGTCCGATGCCGCTCCATGCGCAGGAGTGCATCGGCCCCTCGGCACGCGCCAAGCTGGTGCATTCACCGGTGGTGCGGTCCCAGATCCGGACGGCCACTGCGTTCACCGGGCCGGTGTGGCCGGTCAGGGAACGCAGGAAGGCGGGGTTGGGCAGGTCGGGTGGCCGGTCGAGCGCGGCGTCGCGCGGCTGAAGTCGTGGCGGATCTTCCGCAGGTCCCGGTGCAGTCCGAATCGAATGTCGTCAATCTCCGCGGCCGTGCTCACTCTGGAGCGGCAATGCTGAAAGAGCTCAGTGACTCAACCGCCGCTCTTGCGCCGGAACGACCGCTGGCTCGCAGCCGGGCCGTTCGCCCTACGGACCTTCGACGCCTCGACGTTCGCAGGGAGGTCAGCGGCGTCCGCCTGCACACCGCGCTTGCGCGCCAGGGCCTCCCGGAACTTGCGTTTCAGGTCGTAGTGGCCGTCGCTGTCGGGCACCAGAGCGGACGTCTCGGGGTCGGTCGGCTCCGAACCTTCTGAACCTTCTTTGGATGCAGACTCTGCGGTCATGGCGACCTCCTGGGTTCGGGTAGTGGGAAGCACAGCTTGTCATGCCGGGCACACCACGAGGGCGTTCATCTCGTAGATGTATGCACAGGAGGGTTTCGGGCCGGGCTGCAGGTTCTCCGTTCCGGGGTCGGAAGTATTCGATTATCAGGGCAGCGGCTCTCAGCCGCCGCGACGCACCAGGGCCGCCTTGCGGGCTTCGGCGAGCTTGCGGGCCTCGCCAGCCTTTCGGGACTTGCCGCCGGCGCCGCGGGAGGTGTCCTTGCTGGTGCCCAGGCCTCGGAAGGGAGCGTTGGTGTTCTTGGGCCGGGGCGCGGCGGGCCTGCCGTCGAGCGGGGTGCCGGAGGGGGCCTTGGCCCCGGTGATCCGGCTCAGCTCCGCCTCGCCCGAGCGTACCTTGGTGATGGTCGGCTCGATGCCGGCCTCTGCCATCAGTCGGCTCATCTCGCGGCGCTGGCCCGCCAGCACCAACGTGACGACGCTGCCGGACTCACCGGCCCGGGCGGTACGGCCCGCGCGGTGCACATAGTCCTTGGGGTCGGTGGGCGGGTCGACGTTGACCACGAGATCGAGGTCGTCGACGTGCAGGCCACGGGCCGCGACATTGGTCGCCACCAGGACGGTGATCTGGCCGTTCTTGAACTGCGCCAGGGTCCGTGTGCGCTGCGGCTGGGACTTGCCGCTGTGCAGGGCCGCGGCGTGCACTCCGCTGGCTCGCAGATGCCGGGTGAGCTGGTCGACCGCGTGCTTGGTGTCCAGGAACAGCAGTACGCGGCCGTCGCGGGCGGCGATCTCCGTGGTGACGGCGTACCGGTCGGGGCCGTGGACGACCAGAACATGGTGGTCCATCGTCGTGACTGCGCCCGCGGACGGGTCGACCGAGTGGACGACGGGATCGTGGAGGTAGCGGCGGACCAGGTGGTCGACGTCGCGGTCCAGAGTGGCCGAGAACAGCATCCGCTGACCGTCGGGGTGTACCTGGTCGAGCACCTCGCTCACGTGCGGCAGGAAGCCCATGTCGCACATCTGGTCGGCCTCGTCGAGGACGGTGATCCCTACCCGTCCCAGGCGGCAGGCCCTGCGCTCGATGAGGTCGTGCAGACGGCCGGGGGTGGCGACGACCACCTCGGCTCCATGGCGCAGCGCAGCGGCCTGCCGGCCGATCGACATGCCGCCGACGACCGTGGCCATCCGCAGCCGCAGTGCCTCTGCGTACGGCGCAAGCGCCTCGGTCACCTGTTGGGCCAGCTCTCGGGTAGGCACCAGGATCAGAGCCAGGGGCTGCTTCGGTTCCGCGCGCCGCCCAGCCGTCCGTGCGAGCAGCGGTAGGCCGAAAGCGAGCGTCTTGCCCGATCCGGTGCGCCCGCGCCCCAGGACATCGCGTCCCGCGAGGGCGTTGGGCAGCGTGGCTGCTTGGATCGGGAAGGGCTCGCGCACACCGAGTTCGCTGAGCGTTCGCAGCACCTCGGCTGGTAGTTCCAGGCTGGCGAAGGAAGCGACCGGGGGCACCGTTGGCGCAGTGGCCATGAGCGGGGCGAGAACGCTGTGCGAGGTGCCGGGGAGGTCAGGGTGATTCATGAAGAACCTTCCGCATGCGAACGTACCGAGGAAGGCCCGGTAGGAATGAGCAGTCGACGAACAAGAGGAACCGGACAGGCAGGATCGCCAACCGTCACGAGCACGCAAAACCATGAGGCTAACACGAAGTGACAGCCCCGCGTCCCGAGATCGCGGCCCGGCGGTCCCGGCCTCAGCCGGCCGTCTGCCCGCTACTTCCCCCGGCTGTCAGCCCCTGCGCGGTTGCGCCCTCGATAGCCGAGCACTGTCCGCGGCTCGGCCGGGAACACACGGGAAACCGCAGGTAGGGGAAGGAAGTCTGTCGGGGCACGCGATGGCCCTGCCCAGGGTGTTTTCCCAGGTCAGGGCCGTAATGGCGGACGAGTCGGCCTGTACGCCGGGTTCTGTTCCCCAGGGCCCTTACGGCCCCTGGGGCGGCGGCCATCCATCTAGGACCGACGTTGCCGCCGGTCTCGTGCGGTCTACCCGCGGACTCGGGCGGGCAGCCCTCGATCGTCCGCGCAGAGCCGCCGGGAGGCGGCTCCTCTTGACCTTGCTCCGGGTGGGGTTTACCGAGCCGTCCGAGTCACCTCGGACGCTGGTGGTCTCTTACACCACCGTTTCACCCTTACCGGGAAGCCTCGCGGCTCCCGGCGGTCTGTTTTCTGTGGCACTGTCCCGCGGGTCACCCCGGGTGGGCGTTACCCACCACCCTGCCGTATGGAGCCCGGACGTTCCTCGGCGGGATCCCGAAGGACCCCGACGCGACCGCCCGGCCGGCTCGTCCGCCGTGGTGACCATGCTACCCGGGCCGTGCGGCGCCCCGGACAGCGGCGGGGATCACAGGAAGTCGGCGGTCTCCAAGGTGAAGGAGAAGGGCGCGGGGAGGTCGATCGACTTGCCGAAAGGCAGCGTGTGGGCCTCCCGGTAATCGGCCTTCCCCGGGTCGCTGAACAGTGTCAGCGAGCTCTTCTCCCGGTCGACGAGGAGGTAGAGCGGGATGCTCCCGCGCGCGTAGCAGTGGCGCTTGGCCTCCCGGTCGCGGTCCGGCTTGGTCGAGGTGACCTCGAAGACCATCGAGACGCCCTCGCACGGCATCCAGGATCCGGCGCCTCGGAAGAGTCGCTGCTCTGCGGGCACGAACGTCCCGTCGGGGATCACATGGTCGGGCACACACCGTCCGCCGCGGGGGATCTTGAGCCCCTTGTTGCCGGAGAAGTCCATGTCGACAGCAGACTTCCTGATCACTTGCTCAATGATCACGCTGATGTGTGCCTCATGACCCCCGTCGGGCAGCGCCGTGACGATGATCTCCGCCTCGATGAGCTCGGCCCGCAGACCCTCCGGCGTATCCAGGGCCAAGAAACCCTCCAGTACGACTTCCTCATGCATGGACGGCTCATGTCGCACGGCGCCCATATCGATCCCCTTCCCTTTTCGCCGTCAATGTAGGTGCCGAGAGGGCAGCGGCACGCGAAAGAGAGCCCGCCTCACTCGATCGTGCGGACGGGCGCCCGCGCACAAGGCGCCCGCCGCTCCGTCGCGGTGTCGTCAGGCCGTAGGCTGCCACGGGCTCGCCGCCCGGAAGTCGTGGAGGGAAGGAGAGAAAACGGTGCTCGTGCTGTTGCCGCCGTCGGAGGGAAAGGCCCCGGCGGAGTCGGGGGACCCGCTGGATCCGGGGGCGCTGTCGCTGCCGGGGCTGGGTGAGGCGCGGGCGGCGGTGCTTGATGCGTTGGTGTCGCTGTGTTCGGGCGACCTGGAGAAGGCCGCCGAGGTGCTCGGGCTGAGCAAGGGGCTGCACGGCGAGGTGGCGAAGAACGCGGGGCTGCGGGAGGCCGGGACGCGTCCGGCCGGGGAGATCTACACCGGTGTGCTGTACGACGCGCTCGGGCTGGCGACCCTGCCCGCCGCCGCCCGGCGCCGGGCGGAGCGGTCGCTGCTGGTCTTTTCGGGGTTGTGGGGCGCCGTACGGATCGACGAGCGGATCCCGTCGTACCGCTGCTCGATGGGCGTGAAGCTGCCGGGGCTCGGCGCGCTCGGGGCGTTCTGGCGCGCGCCGATGGGCGAGGTGCTGCCCGAGGTGGCCGCGGGCGGGCTGGTGCTGGACCTGCGGTCGGCGGCGTACTCCACGGCGTGGAAGCCGAAGGGTGAGGTGGCGGAGCGTACGGCGAGCGTGCGGGTGTTGCAGTCGAAGATCGTGGACGGGGTGGAGAAGCGGTCGGTGGTCAGCCACTTCAACAAGGCGACCAAGGGCCGGTTGGTGCGCGATCTGCTGGTGGCCGGGGCGGAGCCGAGCGGGCCCGAGGAACTGGTGGAGACGCTGCGGGGGCTCGGCTACACCGTGGAGGCCGCCGCGCCGGGCAAGCCCGGTCAGGGCTGGGGGGTGGATGTGGTGGTCAGCGAGTTGTAGGCCCCTTGGGCCGGATGACGCTGTCAGATGTGACCCGCGCAGCCAATCCCATTGCAGCATGCGCAACGGCCGTTGCGATACATGTCCCGCGGCGGCAGGATGGCCGGCGTGACTAGCGCTTCCCCCTCTGTTCTCGACGTCGCCCCCGTTATCCCCGTCGTCGTCATCGACGACGCGGCCCACGCCGTGCCGATGGCCCGGGCGCTCGTCGCGGGTGGGCTGCCCGCGATCGAGGTGACCCTGCGCACCCCGGCCGCGTTGGATGCCATCCGGGCCATCGCCGCGGAGGTGCCCGAGGCTGTTGTCGGGGTCGGTACGGTGTTGACGCCCGAGCATGTGGAGTCGTCCGTCGCGGCCGGGGCGCGGTTTCTGGTGAGCCCGGGGTGGACGGAGCGGCTGTTGGGCGCGATGCGCGCCTCGGGTGTGCCGTTTCTGCCGGGGGTCTCGACCACGTCGGAGGTCGTGGCGCTGTTGGAGCGCGGGGTGACCGAGATGAAGTTCTTCCCGGCGGAGGCGGCCGGGGGGACTGCCTATCTGCGGTCGCTCGCCTCCCCGCTCCCCCAGGCCCGCTTCTGCCCCACGGGCGGCATCGACGCCTCCCGCGCCGCGGGCTATCTCGCCCTCCCCAACGTGGGCTGCGTCGGCGGCACATGGATGCTGCCGTCGGACGTGGTCGCCGCGCGCGACTGGGGGCGGGTGGAGGAGCTTGCTCGGGAGGCGGCGGCCCTGCGCCCCTGACGGCCGGCTACCGCAGGTGCGTCGTGTCGTTCAGCAGGCGCAGCGATGCGTTGCCGTCCGCGTAGTACGCCAGCGCCGACAGCGACGCTGCCGAGATCTCCATCCGGAACAGCGACTCCGGCGGTGCGCCCAGTGCCAGTCGGACCAGGGTCTTGATCGGCGTCACATGCGTGACCAGCAGCACCGTACGGCCCGCATGGCGCGCGATGAGCTTGTCGCGGGTGAGCGCGACCCGGCGGGCGACCGTCGCGAAGCTCTCGCCGCCGCCGGTGGGGGCTGCCTTGGAGGAGGCGAGCCAGGCCTGGAGGTCGTCCGGGTGGCGCTCACGCGCCTCCGCGAAGGTCAGGCCCTCCCAGGCCCCGAAGTCGGTCTCCCGTAGCCCCTCTTCGATATGGACGTCGACACCGATGCGGGACGCCACCGCCTCGGCCGTGTCGACGCAGCGCCTGAGCGGCGAGCTGACCACCACCTGGATGGTGCCGCGCGCCGCCAGCGCCGCCGCGGCCAACTCGGCCTGGCGGCGGCCCACGGGGGAGAGCTCCGGGTCGCCGCCACCGCTGCCGGAGAAGCGCTTCTCGGGGGTCAGCGCCGTCTCACCGTGCCTGAGCAGGACGAAGGTGGCGGGGGTGCCCAGGTCCGCCGGGACAGCCCAGCCCGGGGGCGCGACGCCCGGAGCCACAGCGGACGGGGACGCGGCCCCCGCAGGCGCGGCGGACGGAGACGCGGCGCCCGGGGACGAGACTCCCCCAGACGCGGCTCCCGCAGGCGCGGCGCCCGGGGACGCCGTGTCCGCGTGCGCCTCAAGGGCGTCGTCCGCCGACGGCGCGACCCTCGCACTCGGCCGCCACTGCTCACCCCGCGCGCCCGCGTCCATCGCCTCGTTGGCGAGCCGGTCCGCGTGCTTGTTCCGCTCGCGCGGGATCCACTCGTACGACACCTGCCCGGGCGGGAAGATCTCCCTGGCCTCGGCCGCGAGCGGGCGCATACCGGGGTGCTTGACCTTCCAGCGGCCCGACATCTGCTCGACCACGAGCTTGGAGTCCATCCGGACCTGGACCTGGACCCCGGCCTCCGGGTCGAGGGCGCGCGCCGCCCGCAACCCGGCGATCAGGCCCTTGTACTCGGCGACGTTGTTGGTCGCGGTGCCGATGTACTCCGCCGCCTCGGCGAGGGTCTCGCCCGTGTCCGGGTCGAGGACGACCGCGCCGTAGCCGGCCGGCCCCGGGTTGCCCCGGGAGCCGCCGTCCGCCTCGACGACGAAGCGACGGGCCATCGGCCTACAGCCCCGATTCGGGCGTACGGACCAGAATGCGGCGGCAGTTCTCGCACCGCATCACGGTGTCGGGCGCCGCCGCCCGCACCTCGTTGAGCTCGGTGATGGCCAGCTCCTGGCGGCAGCCGTCGCAGCGGCGCTGGTAGAGCCGGGCCGCACCGACGCCGCCCTGCTGCTCGCGCAGCTTGTCGTAGAGCTTCAGCAGGTCGGCGGGGATCGTCCCGGCGATGACCCCGCGCTCCTTGGTGACGGTCGCCACCTCGGCGTCGATCTCCCCGGCCGCCGCGCCCCGCCGGGCGGTGGCGTCGCCGATCTTGGCCTGCAGCGATTCGACGCGGCCGGTCAGCTCGGTCACCCGCTCCTGCGCGGACTCGCGGCGCTCCATGACCTCCAGTACGACGTCCTCCAGATCGCTCTGGCGCTTGGCGAGGGAGGCGATCTCGTGCTGCAGGTTCTCCAGGTCCTTGGGGGAGGTCACGGCGCCGGAGTCGAGGCGCTTCTGGTCGCGGGCGGCGCGCTGGCGCACCTGGTCCACGTCCTGCTCCGCCTTCGTCTGCTCGCGGGCGGTGTCGCTCTCCTCGGTCTGCGCCGCCACGAGGAGGTCGCGCAGCTGGGTGAGGTCGGCGTGCAGGGTGTCGAGCTCGGCGTGCTCGGGCAGCGTCCTGCGCTTGTGGGCGAGTTGTGAGAGCCGGACGTCGAGGGCCTGGACCTCGAGGAGGCGGATCTGGTCGGCGGGCGCGGCGTTCAGCGGGGGGCTCCAGGGGTGGTGGTGGACGGGACGTGGTCGGTGGTGGGCGCGTGAGCGGCGGGCGCGTGCGCGGTCCAAGGGTCGGTGACCGTACGGGAGATGTGGGTGCGCAGACCCCAGCCGTGCCGGTCGGAGATCTCGTCGAGCTGCGCGGCGGCCTGCTCGACCCACGGCCATTCGGTGGCCCAGTGGGCGGCGTCCAGCAGCGCGAGGCCGTCCCCGCCGCGGGACATCGCCGCGGCCTGCTGGGCCTCGGAGGCGGGGTGGTGGCGCAGGTCGGCCGTGAGATACGCGTCGACTCCGGCCGCGCGCACCTCGGCGAAGAGGCTGTCGCCGGAGCCGCCGCAGACGGCCACCGTACGGATCAGCCGGTCCGGGTCGCCCGCGACGCGGATGCCCTGGGCCGTGGCGGGCAGCCGGGCCGCGGCGCGCTCGGCGAAGTCCCGCAGCGCGACGGGGCGGTCGAACTCGCAGACCCGGCCGAGCCCGCGGCGCCCCGCCGGGTCGGTGGGATCGGGCACCAGCGGACCGGTGATCCGCAGGTCGAGGGCGCCGGCGAGGGCGTCGGACACGCCCGGGTCGGCGCGGTCGGCGTTGGTGTGCGCGACGTGCAGCGCGATGTCGTTCTTGATCAGGGTGTGCACCACCCGGCCCTTGAAGGTGGAGGCCGCGACCGTGGTCGTACCGCGCAGATAGAGCGGGTGGTGGGTGACGAGCAGATCGGCGCCCAGCTTCACCGCCTCGTCGGCGACTTCCTGGACCGGGTCGACGGCGAACAGAACGCGGCCGACCTCGGCGTCGGGGTCTCCGCACACCGTGCCGACGGCGTCCCACTGCTCCGCCCGCTCGGGCGGCCAGAGTGCGTCGAGTGCGGCGAGGACGTCAGCGAGTGCGGGCACGGGGCAAGGCTACCTCCCGGACCACCCGCAAGCCTTGCCCCTGCCTTTACTCACCGCAACCACGCGGGCGGGTACGGCGGACAGCACAGCCCGGCGCGACTTCTCAGGCGAATCGGGCAACAGACACACTTACGTGTGAAGCAAGCCGATTTCGGCGTTCGGCAGGGAGTGCGAAAACTACGTTCAGTGGCCGGAGGTGAACGAACGATGACTGCCTGTGCCTTCGATGCCGCGCTCGCCGCAGGCACCACTGGTGCCCAGGGCGCCGCACACCGGCGCCGAGCGGCGTTCACGATCGCCGCGGACGGTTCGTACGGCGCCCGGCTCGCGCTCAGCGGCGAGGCAGGCGCGGCCGGCTGCTGGTTCCCCGAGCGCTGGACGCTCGACGGACCCGAGCCGTACGCCGTGCCGCTGCCCGCGGCCCAGCCCGAGGAGCCGGACAGCGAGGTGCTGCCCCTGGCCGACGGGCAGGTGCTCATCCGCCGCCGGGTGGCCGGCCGCCACACCCTCTCCCTGCTCTACCCCGCCGGCCCCGGCACCGGCGAACGGCCGCTGGGCGCCGTCGAATGCGCCGAACTGTCCCTGCTGCCGCCCGCCCCCGGCGGCTCCTTCGCCTTCGCGCTCGGCCACGGCGAGCGGTCGACCTCGGTGTGGCTGGTGCACGGCGGCGGCTTCGGGCCGCAGCACCTGGCCGAGCTGCCCGGCCGCTGCACGGGCGGCGTCTGGCTGGACCGTACGGGCCGGCTGCTCGCCCTCGACCGGCGGCTCGACGGCCGCACCAAGACCGTCGTCGTCGACCTGCGGCGCGGCGGCGAGACCAGCCCGCTGCTGCAGATCACCGACGACAGCGACGACCGGCTGCTGCTGGCCGACCCGGACAGCGGCCTGCTGCTCGTACGGTCCGACGCGCCCGGGGACGAGCGGCTGGGGTGGGGGGTGCTGGGCAGCGCCCGCCCCGTCAGATTCCCCGACTGTCTGCGGCCCGCCCAGGTCGAGGCGGTGCCCTTCGCGGTGCAGCCCGGACAGATCCTGACGCCGGAGGCGTGCGCGGTGGCCTTCCGTATCGACGGACCGGCCGAGCGGCCGTGGGTCGGCCTGTGGCGGCCGTCCGAACGGCGGCTGCAGCAACTCCCGGCGCCGGAGGGCTGGCTGGCGGGTGCGGGCCTGTGGACCCGCGACGGCGAGCTGCGGCTGCCGTACGCGACGGGGCAGGTGCCGTGCGGGCTGGCGCGGCTGCGGATGCCCGAGCTGCCCGAGCTGCCCGAGCTGCCGGAGCCGCCCCGGGTGGCGCGGGTCGCACGGGTCACGCGGGTGGACCGCGTGGTGGGGTCCCTGGATCTGCCGCGGCCGATCGGGCTGGTGGTGCCGGGGCGGCGGCCCTCGGCGGCGGCGTCACCCTTGCCATCGCCCTTGCCGTCGTCCTCGCGGTCGTCCTCGCCGTCGTCGCCGTCCCTGTCGGCAGGGGCCGCGATCGCGTCGTGGACCCGGGTCGGGGCGGCCCCCGCGGCCCCCGCGGGTAAGACCGGGGTCGAGCCATGGGCCGGTACGGGGTCATGGGCCGGGGTCGAGCAGGAGACCGGCCCGGAGGCGGAGCCGGGCGCCGAGGCGGGGCCCGGGCCCGGGGCCGCGAGGGAACCCCGGCGCGGCGGCGGACCGGGCTCCGGGCCACTGTCCGGTGCGGAGCGCGGGCGGAATCGCGTACAGCAGCGGGAGCGGGAGCACGTACGGGAGCAGGGGGGCAGCGTCGGGCGGGAGCCCGAGCAGGGGCCTGAGCGCCTACCCGAGCACCTGCCCGCCCACCGGCTCAGACCCGAGCTCATGCCCGGCCCCGACACCGCCCACGCCCCTGGGCCGGAGTCCGGTATCGCCGCGCGGCCCGTACCACTGCAGCAGGCCCCGCTCGCCCGCCGCGACCAGCTCCGTCCGTCCCATCCGTCCCATCAGCCCCGCCCGCCCCGTCCACCCCGTTGGGTCCGAGATCGACGCTCTGATTAGAATTCTGCGGGGGGCCAAGGCAGCCACGTTCCGTTCACCCGCGGGGCGTCGGGTGACACCTGCTGACGTTTCTTGACCCTCGTCGTGACGTCGTGGCGAGTTGACTTCGTGGCCGGCCTCCCGTGCACCGTACGCAGCGATCTGACGGGGTGACTTCCCAGATGTCCCAAGCCCGCACGAACACGACCGAGTCGCGTCCGCAGGAGGCGGCCGCCACAGCGGGGGCCGACGACACAATCCACGGCAAGCACCGGGGCCAGGCCGCGTCCGAGGACGCGCAGACCTCGCCCCACGGCCGCCACCGCCGCCCCGGCGAGGCGGCGACCGCGTCGTAAGGCCCAACACCCGGGCCCCATCAGGCCGGGGCCCATCGGTCCGGAGCCCCATCGGTCCGGGGCCCCGGCCCGCGCCTCACCCCCGCTTGAGCCCCAGCACCTCCACCGCCGCGAAGGTCTCCCCGCGGGGCCGCTCGGCGAAGTACGGCGTGAGCACTCCGTCCAGCTCGTCGAAGGTGAATGCCTCCTTCGCCGTGTCCAGCTTCGCGGCCACCTTCGGCCGCTCCAGGACGGCGACCATCCCGCCGTGGACGACGAAGACCTGCCCGCTCACGCCCGCCGCCTCCGGGGCCGCCAGATAGCCGACGAGCGGGGCGACGTGTTCGGGCGCGAGCGCGTCGAGGGTGCCGTCGTCGGGAGGTTCGAGGCCGGCGAAGACGTCCTCGGTCATCCGGGTGCGGGCGCGCGGGCAGATGGCGTTGGCCGTGACGCCGTATTTGGCCAGCGCCCCCGCCGTGGAGGTGGTGAGCCCGACGATGCCGCCTTTGGCCGCGGCGTAGTTCGGCTGGCCCGGGGAGCCGGCGAGGAACGCCTCGGATGAGGTGTTCACGATCCGGCCGCCGACCGGGCCGCCGTCCGCCGCCTTGGAGCGCTCCCGCCAATGGGCGGCGGCGAAGCGGGTGGTGTTGAAGTGGCCCTTGAGGTGGACGCGGATGACGGAGTCCCATTCGTCCTCGGTCATCGAGAAGACCATCCGGTCCCGCAGGATGCCCGCGTTGTTGACCAGGATGTCGAGCGCGCCGTAGGTGTCGACCGCGAGCCGCACCAGCTCGGCCGCCTGCTCGAAGTCGGCCACGTCCCCGACGTGGGCCGTGGCGTGCCCGCCGGCCTCCCGGATCTCCTGCGCGACCGCCTCGGCGGGGGCGGCCGACGCCTCGCCCGAGCCGTCGCGTCCGGGTCGGCCGAAGTCGTTGACGACGACGCTCGCGCCCAGGCGCGCCAGTTCCAGCGCCTCGGCGCGGCCGAGGCCCCGCCCGGCGCCCGTGACGATCGCGGTCTTCCCCGCCAGCGGCATGCGCGGCATGAACGTCCTCCGTATCGTCCGTGTCGTTCAGGTCCTTCAGGTCGTCCGTGTCGTTCAGACCTGGATGCAGGTGCGCAGCGCCTCACCCGATCGCATCTGGTCCAGTGCGTCGTTGATCTCGGTGAGCCGTACGCGGTGGGTGATGAGCCCTTCGAGATCGATCCGGCCCGCCCGCCACAGCGCGACGGCCCGCCGGTACGAGCGGAGCACATCCCCGCCGCCGTACAGCGAGGGCAGGATCCGCTTCTCGTCGAAGAACAGCTCAAACATGCTGAGCTGGAGGAAGTCGTCCAACGCCCCCGCCCCGACCACGCACAGCGTGCCGCCGCGCCGCGTCGACTCGTACGCCGTGCGGGCGGTGGCGGACCTGCCGACGACCTCGAAGACGTAGTCGAAGCCCTCGCCCGAGGTGACGCGGCTCTTGGCGTCGTCCAGGCCCTCGGGCGCGACCGCTTCCGTGGCGCCGAAGCGCAGTGCCGCCGTGCGCCGTGCGTCGACCGGGTCGACGGCGACGATCTGTGCGGCGCCCGCCGCGCGGGCGCCCTGGATCGCGCTGATGCCCACGCCGCCGCAGCCGATGACCGCGACCGAGGAGCCCGCCTCGACCTCGGCCGTGTTGAGGGCCGCGCCGAGCCCCGTGGTCACCCCGCAGCCGATGAGTGCCGCGATGTCGTACGGCACATCGTCCGGGATCGGTACGGCGCACTGCGCGGGCAGCACGACCTCCTCGGCGAAGGTGCCGGTCCCCGCGAAGCCGAAGATGTCCTCCGGGGCACCGCCGGGGCGCTTGAAGTTGGGGGTGCCTGCGTTCATGAACCCGCTCAGGCACAGATGGGACTGGCCGCGCTCGCAGGCGGGACACGTGCCGCAGGCGGGCAGCCAGCACACCAGCGCCCGGTCGCCCGCGCTCAGGCCGGTCACCCCCTCCCCCACCTCGACGATCTCGCCCGCACCCTCGTGCCCGGGGACGAAGGGCCCGGGCTGGGGCAGTACGCCGCTCATGGCGGACAGGTCGGAGTGGCACAGCCCGGTGGCCTTGACGCGCAGCCTGACCTTGCCCGGGCCGAAGCCCACCGCCTCCATGTCGTCGAGGACTTCGAGCTTGTCCTGCCCTATCTCGTGCAGTACGGCTGCGCGCACAGCGGCTCCTCTCGTCCGTGCGAGGTCTGTTTCTTCAGTCGTGCTCGACGACCGTGTCGGTGAGGACCGGCGCGTCGTCCCGTTCGACGGCCGTGGCCAGCACCTGGACGCGGCCCGGCGCGCCGGAGTCCCGCCACATCCGGATGCGCAGCGTCTCGCCGGGGAAGACGATCCCCGCGAAGCGCGTGGTGTACGAGCGGACGCGGGCGACATCCCCGCCCAGGGCGGTGTCCACGACGGCCTTGAGCACGATCCCGTACGAGCACAGGCCGTGCAGGATCGGCCGGTCGAACCCCGCGACCTTGGCGAACTCGGGGTCGGCGTGGAGCGGGTTCCAGTCCCCGGAGAGGCGGTAGAGCAGCGCCTGGTCCTCGCGGATCGCGCGGTCGACGGTCAGGTCGGGCTCGCGGGCGGGGGGCTCGAGCCGGTCGGCGGGCCCGCGGTCGCCGCCGAAGCCGCCCTCTCCCCGTACGAAGATCCGGGTGTCGCAGGTCCACAGCGGCCCGTCCGCGTCGGCGACATCGCTGCGCAGCACGATGACCGCGGCCTTGCCCTTGTCGTGGACGGCGGCGACCTTGGACGTCTGGGTGGCGTCCCCGGCGAGTGGGATGGGCCGGTGCAGTTCGATGGTCTGGCCGCCGTGCAGAACGGCGGCGAGGTCGACGTCGATACCGGGGGCGCTCAGGCCGCCGGCCAGCGCCATGCCGCCGCCCGCGACCGTGGCGAAGCTGGGGAGGACGTGCAGCTTGCTCTCGAGGGTGTAGCGGAGCTCGTCGGGGTCGGTGGCCGGAACGCCCGCCCCCACGCCGAGGTGGTAGAGCTGGATGTCCTTGTGGCCCCAGGTGAGGGCCGTCGTCCTGGGTTCGGCCGAGACGGCCTTGGCGGCATCGATGGGCATTGCTGAGAGCACTCCTCGCCACGATGGGGAAGACCCCGGCCCGCCCGTCCGCACCGTCGGCCGCGCCGGGGTCGTCACTGGTCGGCCGCCCCGCGCCGGGTCGAAGCCACGGCTCCCGCATGCAGGCGCGTACGGCAGCCCGCACGGCGGAGCCGGATATCGAAACAGGAACGCGTTCTAGCCGATGGCCCCTGTATAGCCCAATCCCCATGCACTGGGAAGACCGCTGACGGTATGTCAGATCGGTTGCCCCGCCCCTTCCCGCCCGCCCGGGACAAATGTCACCGGTCCAGTCGTGACAACCACGTCTGCCCAGCTCACCGGTTACTTCCGTAACCTCGGACCATGTCTGCCAGAACGTCGAACGCGGAAGATGCCTCGGACATCGAGCGCCGCAAGCCGCCCGGCCCGCGCGCCTTCCTGCCCTGGCTCTTCATGCTCACCGGGGACGTCAAGGACCTGATCCAGGGGAAAACCCCGCTGCCGTGGCTCGGCGCCCTCGGGGTGACCGCCTTCTGCGCGCTGTACGCCACCACGGTCTATGCGGGCCTCGACAAGCGTCGCCGCCCCACCCGGCGCTGCCTCGCGTCCCTCGCCGGGCTGGCCGCCCTCACCTACGCCCTGTCCATCGGCTACGCCGGCAACTGGCTGCTCTGCTTCCCGCTGCTGTCGCTGGCCACCGGCATCGTCGTCCGCCGCCGCCAGTTGGGGCCGCTGCTGCTGGCGTACTCGGGCTCCGCCGGGATCATCTCCGGCTGGCGCGGCGGCTCGGACGACGCGCTGACCGTCGGCTACGGAACGATGATGTCCGGCCTGGTGACGGCGGCGATCCTGTCGCTCTTCGACACCGTCGCGGAACTCCGCGCGACCCGCCAGGAGCTGGCCCGCACCGCCGTCGAGAAGGAGCGGCTGCGCTTCTCCCGCGATCTGCACGACCTGCTGGGCCACACCATGTCGGTCGTGGTGGTCAAGGCCGAGGCCGTACGCCGCCTCGCCCCGCGCGACCTGGACGCCGCGCTGGGCCAGGCCGCCGACATCGAGGCCGTCGGCCGCCAGGCCCTCACCGAGATCCGGGAGGCCGTCACCGGCTACCGCGAGGGCAGCCTGGCGACGGAGCTGGACCGGGCCCGCTCGCTGCTCGACGCCTCGGGCATCGACGCCGTCGTCCGCCGGTCGGGGCCGCCGCTGCCCCCGCAGACCGAGGCGTTGCTGGGCTGGGTGGTCCGCGAGGGGGTCACCAATGTGGTGCGGCACAGCGGGGCCGGCCGGTGCGAGATCGAGGTCCGTCAGGAGGCCGATCAGGTGCGTCTGGAGATCGTCGACGACGGGAACGGCGTAGGCTCCCGTTCCGCCGGTAAGGCCGTCCCCGCCGGACGGGCAGGTACGGGGCTCAAGGGCCTGGCCGAGCGGCTGGCCGCGGCGGGCGGCTCGCTGGAGACCGGCCCGGCCGGGCGCCGTGGCTTCCGGCTCGCGGCGGCGCTGCCAGTGGACGGCAACAACGGCGACGACGGCAACGGCAGCGGCGACAGGGACGGCGAGGACAGGAAAGGCGAGGGCAAGGATCCGATGGACGTCAAGGGGGTCCGTACGGCGTGATCAAGCTACTGCTCGCCGAGGACCAGGGCATGATGCGGGGCGCGCTGGCCCTGCTGCTCGGTCTGGAGCCGGACTTCGAGATCGTCGCGCAGGTCGGCGAGGGCGACAAGATCGTGCCCCGCGCGCTCGAGACGCGGCCGGACGTGGCCCTCCTCGACATCGAACTGCCGGGCCTCAGCGGCCTGGACGCCGCCGCCGCGCTGCGCCAGGAGCTCCCCGGCTGCCATGTGCTGATCCTGACCACCTTCGGCCGCCCCGGCTATCTTCGCCGCGCGATGGAGGCCGGGGCCTCCGGGTTCCTGGTCAAGGACGGCCCGGTCGAGGAGCTGGCCGTCGCGGTCCGCCGGGTGCTCGCGGGCGAGCGGGTCATCGACCCGGGCCTGGCCGCGGCAGCCCTGAGCGCGGGCCCCAACCCGCTGACGCCGCGCGAGCGGGACGTGCTGACGGCGGCGGTGGACGGGGCGACCGTCGCCGACATCGCCGCCAAGGTCCATCTGTCCCCCGCCACCGTCCGCAACTACCTGTCCTCGGCCATCGGCAAGACCCAGACCCGCAACCGCATGGAGGCGGTGCGGGCGGCGCGCCAGAACGGCTGGCTGTGACGGCCGGCGGCCCCGGGGCGCCCCCACGGTCGCCCCGGGGCCGCCTGCCGTCACCTCACGGTGGTGATCTCCACCGGCGTCCGCCGGCCCGCCTTCGTCACGGCCTCCAGCTGCTCCTTCTTCACCGCCACCGGCAGCTTCTTCTTCAGGTCCTCCAGCCGCATGGCGGGCCCCATCCGCGTCCGCTTCCCCGCACCGTCGTAGAGGTCGATGAAGTCGTCCGATACCCCGTGGCCCGGGCGCTCGCTCACGATCCAGCGGACGTCGGTGCCCTTCACCGGGACCACCTTCGGCTCGTCGGTCGTACCGCCCTTCCAGTGGACCACCACGCGCTCCACCTTCGGGTCCAGCCACGCCATGCCCACCGGACCGGCCTCGGCGCCCTGGTGCTGATACGAGCCGCCCAGCAGGGTCTCCCCCTTGACGCGCTTCGGCGACACCCAGTCCGACATCAACCGCGGCTTCCCCGTGCCCTCGGTCACCCGGGTGGAGAACCAGGTCACGCCGATGCGCAGGGTCTTCGGGTACCCCCCCTCCCACTTGCCGTCAAGTACTGGGTAGGCGTCCCCCCGGCGCATCGCCAGGTCGTACTGGCGGTGCGCCTCCTCCTTCGTCCGCGCGGGCCCGTAGACGGTGACCGAGACCTGCCACCGCTTCCCGTCGACCTTCCCCTTGCCCACGACGGTCGTGACCGGGTCCAGCGGGGCGGGCGCCGACGCCGGGGCGGCTGCCGACGCCGTCCCTCCCTGACCGAAGTCGCCGAACTGCCCGAGGCCCACCCCTCCGGCCACCAGCACGGCCGTGACCGCCAGGGCGGTGGCCCCCACCCGGCGGCGTGCCCTGCGCCGGCGGCCGGCGCGGACCACGTCCGGGTAGGGCGCGGGGCCGATGGTCACCTCGTCCGCGATCGTGCCCAGCCGATCCGTCAGTTCACCTGCTTCCCGGTCCGGATCCCCCGCGTACTCGGGCTCCGCGTACCACGACTCCCTGTTCATCGCACCTCCCCGTGACCCGCGGTCACGTCTTCGCGCGCCAGCGCGGCCCGCAGCTTCGCCAGCCCCTTCGCCGCCTGACTCTTGACCGTTCCGACCGAGCAGCCCATGGCGACCGCCACCTGTGACTCGCTGAGGTCCTCCCAGTACCGCAACACCACGGCCTGACGCTGCCGGGGCGGGAGTTGCGCCAGGGCGTGGCGCAACATCTCCCGGTCGTCGGCCAGGGTGATCCGGTCCCGGTCGGGCGTCTGCCAGCCGTCGGTGTCGCCCGGGGAGAGGGTCAGGAGCTCCTTCAGCTTTCTGCGGTGCCGCCGCGCATGCTCGTTGACGAGGACGCGGCGTACGTAGGCGTCCGGCTCGTCCGCGGCGCGGACCCGCCGCCATGCGACATAGACCCGGACCAGGGCCGACTGGACCAGGTCCTCGGCCGTGTGCTGCTCACCGCAGAGCAGATACGCGGTGCGCACCAGCCGCGGCCATCGCGTGGTGACGAACTCCCGGAACTCCTCGTCCCGGTTCGCCGTCGTGTCCCCCATGGGCACCTCCTCGACCTACGGAGTCCACGGAGGCTGCGAACCGTTGCCCGGCCGCGGAGGAATTCTCAGGCGCGGCGGCGTGGGAGGGCCACGGCCATCAGGACCACGGCGGCCGCGATGATGCCCGAGGCGACGGTGAACGCATGAGCGTACCCGGCCGCCAGCGCCACCGGGCCCGGCCCGTCCCCGCCGCCGCCGCTGCCACCCTCGGTGGCGGAGATGCGCTCGGCGGCGACCGTGGTCAGCACGGTCAGGCCGAGCGCGCCGCCGATCTGGCGGCTGGTGTTGACCAGGCCCGCCACCAGCCCGGCCTCGGACGGCGCGGCGCCCGAGGTGGCGGCCGTGGCCAGCGGGGTCATCATCAGGCCGGAGCCGAGCGACATGACGATCGCGGGGCCCAGGACCGTACCGGCGAAGGTGCCGTCGGCGTCCATCCGGCTCTGCCAGGCGTAGCCGATGACGGCCAGGATCCCGCCGGTCATCGCCAGCGCCTTGCCGCTGAACACCGCCATCAGCCGGGGCGCGAGCTTGGAGCCGAGGACGATGGACAGGGTGTGCGGGAGGAAGGCAAGCCCGGCCTCGATGGGGCTGAAGTGCAGCACGTTCTGCAGGTAAAGGGACATGAAGTACCACATCGCGAACATGCCGCCGCCGCACACCAGCATCACCGCGTTCGCCGCCCAGACCGTTCTGATACGGAACAGCCCGAGCGGCATCAGCGGGGCCCGGGTGCGCGCCTCGACGGCGACGAAGACGCCGAGCAGCGCCAGGCCGCCGAGCAGCGGTACGAGCGAGGCGGCGGCGGCCCAGCCGTGCCGCTCGGTCTGCACGATGCCGTACGCGAGCGCCGAGACGCCCGCCGTGACGAGGACCGCGCCCGGTACGTCGAGCCGGCGCCCGGCCGCCGCCCGGCCCTCGACCAGCCACACCGCCGCGCCGACCAGCACCAGCGCGCCCACGGGCACATTGACCAGCAGCACCCAGCGCCAGGAGAGATAGTCGGTGAGCAGCCCGCCGACCAGCCCGCCCGCGGCGCCGCCGCCCGCGCCGACCGCCGTCCAGGTGCCGATGGCCCGGGTGCGGGCCGCGCCGCCCGGGAAGGTGGTGGTGAGGATGGTGAGGGTGGCCGGGGAGAGTACGGCCGCGCCCAGGCCCTGGGCGGCCCGGGCGGCGACCAGTTGCCAGGGCTCCCGGGCGAGTCCGCCCGCCAGGCTGGCGGCGGTGAACAGGCTGAGGCCGACGAGGAAGGCGCGCTTGCGCCCGAAGAGATCGGCGACCCGGCCGCCGAGCAGCAGAAATCCGG
The DNA here is from genome assembly GCF_002154605.1 of Streptomyces milbemycinicus. Classification (GTDB taxonomy): domain Bacteria; phylum Actinomycetota; class Actinomycetes; order Streptomycetales; family Streptomycetaceae; genus Streptomyces; species Streptomyces milbemycinicus. The sequence continues at coordinate 36,561 of NZ_MUNE01000400.1, forward strand.
CGAAGGTGAGCGCGTAGGCGTTGACCACCCACTGCAGCGCGGTCTCGCCGAGCCCGAGGTCCGTACGTATCGACGGCAGCGCGACATTGACCACGGACACGTCGAGGACGACCAGGAACTGGCCCGCGCACGCGGCCAGCAGCACCGCCCAGGCCGGTGGGGTCACACGTGGTGCGGCGGATGAGCTATCCGTGGTGGAGGGGGTGTGGGCGGACATGGCCGTGATGCTCGCACCGAGCCCTGCATGCTGCATCGTATTTTTGTCGTACCTATGGGGGCTGTTGGGTGTAGGTCTCACGCAGTAGGCGCGCACCCCCGGGCGCGAGCCGGGGCGCGCACTACGCGGGCGCCGGGTCGCGCGGCAGCCCCAGCATCCGCTCCGCGACAACGTTCAGCTGCACCTGCGTCGTACCACCCGCGATGGTCAGACAGCGGGACATCAGAAAGCCGTGCAGCGTCCGCTCCCCCACGCCCTCGCGCACCGCGCCCGCCGGGCCCAGCAGCTCCAGGGCCAGCTCGGCGACCTTCTGCTGGTGCGCGGTCTGGATCAGCTTACGGACGCTCGCGCCCGCCCCCGGCTCCACACCGGACACCTGCCGCAAGGTGGTGCGCAGCCCCAGGCACGCCAGTGCGTGCGCCTCGGCCATCAGCGCCCCGACCCGCTCCCGTACCCAGTCGTCGGCGCCGGCCCCGTCGGCGGCGTTGTCGGGATCGGCCGTGCGCGCGATCAGGGCCTCCAGACCGGTGTCGAAAGTCAGCTGGTCGGCCATGTGGACGCGTTCGTTGCCGAGTGTGTTGCGGGCCACCGCCCAGCCGCCGTCCACCTCGCCCACCACCGCGTCGTGCGGCAGCAGGACATCGTCCAGATAGACCTCGTTGAACAGCGCCTCCCCGGTGATCTCCCGCAGCGGACGGATGTCGATCCCGGCGGTCCGCTCCATGTCGACGAGGAAGTAGGTGAGCCCCTTGTGCTTGGGTGCCCGGGGGTCCGTACGGGCCAGCAGGATGCCGTGGTGCGCCCGCCGCGCCCCCGACGTCCACACTTTCTGCCCGCTGACCCGCCACCCCTCCTCGGTCCGCTCGGCCTTCGTACGCAGCGCCGCCAGGTCGGACCCGGCCTCCGGCTCGGAGAACAGCTGGCACCAGCGCAGCTCGCCGCGGAGCGTCGGCAGCAGATAGCGCTCCCGCTGCTCCGGCGTCCCGTACGCGATGAGCGAGGGCACGACCCAGGTGGCGACCCCCAGATCGCTGAGGACCACCCCCGCGTCGGCCAGCTCCCGCTGCACCGCGAGCTGCTGTACGGGGCCGGCCCCGAGCCCGTACGGGGGTGGCAGATGCGGGGCGGCGTGGCCGGTGGGCGCGAGGGCGCGGCGGGCGGCGGCGGGGTCCAGTCCGCGCGCCGCCTCGATCGCGGCGCGCGCCTGTGTCCGGTACCGCTCGTAGTCGCGGCGGACCTCCCCCTCGGCCGGAAGCTCCAGCCGCAGCTCGCGCCGCGCGCCCGCAGCGGCGAGCCGGGCGGCCCGCAGCCGGTGCGCGCCGCCCGTGCCGAGCAGGGCGCGGGCGGCGGTCGCGCGGCGGAGGTGGAGGTGGGCGTCGTGCTCCCAGGTGAAGCCGATGCCGCCGAGGATCTGGATGCAGTCCTTGGCGCAGCTGTGGGCGGCATCGAGCGCGCTGGCGACGGCGAGCGCGGCGGTCAGGGCGCGCGGGTTCTGCTGCGCGTATGTGGCGGGCTCGGCGTCCGTCGTGGGCTTCGCGTGTGTCATGGGCTTCGCGTGTGTCGGCGGCTCGTCGCGTGTCGCGCGCTCGTCACCCGTCGGCGCTTCCTCCCGCACCGCCGGTTCCTGGCGCGCCGCCGGTTCCTCGCCCGCCGCCCGGGCCGCGTCCCAGGTCAGGGCGCGCGCCTGCTCGACGCGTACGAGCATGTCGGCACACAGGTGCTTGACGGCCTGGAACTGGCCGATGGGCCGCCCGAACTGCTCGCGCGTCCTGGCGTGCGCGACCGCGGTCTCCAGGGCCCACGCCGCCGTCCCACACGCCTCGGCCGCGAACAGCACCGCGGCCAGGTCCCGCACCAGCCCAGGGTCCACGGCGAGCGCCCGGTCGGCGGGGACGGCCGTACGCAGGGCCCTCACCTCGGCCGTGGGGCGGGTCGGGTCGGCGCTGTCGTGGGCGCGGATCTCCAGGTCGCGGGCGTCGACGGCGAACCACGCCGTGCCGCCGCCGGCGGTCGTGGCGGCCAGTACGACGAAGTCGGCGTCGGCCGCGCCGAGCACCGGCGGCGCGCATCCGTCCAGCACCCAGCCCCGCACCGCGTCGCCCGGCGCCGCGGGGGTGGCGGTGAGCGACCCGGCGCCCAGGGCGACCGCGCCGACGCGCGCACCCCCGGCGAGCGCGGCGGCCAACTCGCCCTGCCCTGCCCGCGCCAGCACCGCCGAGGCCAGTACGGTCGGCAGATACGGCCCGGGGAGCACCGCCCGCCCGGTCTCCTCCAGGACGACGGCGAGGTCGAGCAGCCCGCCGCCGCCCCCGCCGTACGCCTCCGGCAGATGCGGCCCGAGCAGCCCCTGCGCGGCCAGCCCGTCCCAGTAGGCGGGCCGCCCCGAGCCGTCCGCGGGGGCGTCCAGCAGCTTGCGCACCTCCTCGGACGGCACGGCCCGAGCGGCCCACCCCCGCACCGCGCGCGCCAGTTCCCGCTGGTCTTCCGTGATGGCGATGCCCATGGAGCGCCTCTCTCGGATCTCGGAACTCTCGGCCCTGCTCGCATCCAATCTGACGGATAGTCAGAAATGAGGGAAGACCGGTGAACCCGAGAAGACCGGTACCTGGTGGGCCGCGGCTCAGGCCGCCGACTCGTCGCCGGCGTCTGCGTCGGCGGCGGCGGCGTCCGCGGGCGCCGCNNTCGTCGTCCAGGTAGGCCACGAAGGACTTCACGTCCTCGACGGTGAACCCGGAGGCCAGCAGGTCGCGGATGTTGCGGACCCGGGTCACCGCGCCCGGCCCGTACACGCGGTAGCCGTTGCCCGTCCGCTCGGACTCCAGCAACCCCTGCGCCTCGTAGTAGCGCAGGGCGCGGGTCGTGGCCCCCGTCCGGGTTGCCAGTTCCCCGATCAGCATCGCCATCGCCTCCGCGCCCCACCCTAGGCGGCGCGATCTCTGGGCGTTCGCCGAGGTCAACTTGCGATCCGGACCACTGTCTTTCCGGTGTACGCGCCGC
>NZ_MUNE01000400.1:39834-40110 GCF_002154605.1 Streptomyces milbemycinicus
GTTGTCGAAGTAGACGTCGATGCCGTCGGGGGCCGCCTCGCGCAGCCAGTCGGCGACCGGCCCGTCGTGGTAGTCGAACGCCGCGTCGAAACCGAGCTTCCCGGTCAGATGGGCGACCTTCGCGGGAGACCCGGCGCTGCCGATCACCCGGGCCGCGCCCTTGAGCCGGGCGATCTGCCCGGCCATGCTCCCGGTCGCGCCGGCCGCGCTGGAGACGAAGACGGTGTCGCCGGGGCGCAGCCGCGCGGCGTCCATGAGCCCGACGTAGGCGACCAG
>NZ_MUNE01000401.1 GCF_002154605.1 Streptomyces milbemycinicus
CTACACCTCCGGCACCACCGGGCAGAGCAAGGGCGTGGTGACCACCCAGCGCGCCGCGTTGTGGTCGGTGGCGGCGGGCTACGTCCCCTCGTACGGGCTCGAATCGAGCGACCGGCTGCTGTGGCCACTGCCGATGTTCCACACCTACGCACACTCGCTGTGTGTGCTCGGAGTGATCGCGGTCGGAGCGAGCGCGTACCTCCTCGACCGGGGTGTCCGGGGCACCCGGAGCGCTGGGGGTGCGAACCTCGCCGAGGCCCTGGCCGAGCAGCCCTGCACCGTCCTGGCCGGGGTGCCCGCCACCTACCATCTGCTGGTGGACACGCTGCGCCGGACACCCCGGCCGCTGCCCAGGCCACGCGTATGCGTCAGCGCGGGCGCGCCCTGCCCGCCGCAGTTGCGGGCCGAAGTCGAGGAGTTGCTGGGCGCGCCCCTGCTCGACGGCTACGGCTCCACCGAGACCTGCGGGAAGATCGCGGTCGACCGGCTCGACGGGCCACGGGCCGACGGCTCCAGCGGCGCGCCACTCCCCGGGGTCACGGTGCGGCTGACCGACCCGTCGAGTGGCGACGAGGTCGCCGAGGGGGAGGAGGGGGAGATCTGGGTCCGCGGGCCCAATCTGATGAGCGGCTACCACAACCGCCCGGAGGCCACCGCACGCGTCCTGCGCGATGGCTGGTACCGCACCGGAGACCTCGGCCGGCGCGTGGCACACGGCCATCTCAAGGTCACCGGCCGCGTCAAGGAACTGATCATCCGCGGTGGTGAGAACGTCAACCCGGCCGAGGTGGAAGAGACCCTGCTGACCTGCCCCGGGGTCGTCGACGCGGCCGTCGTCGGCCGACCGCACGACGTACTCGGCGAGGTGCCGGTCGCCATGGTCGTCCCCGGCCCCGGCGGCGTGGACACCGCGCGGCTCCTGGAGGTATGCCGGGAGCGGCTGTCGGCCTTCAAGGTGCCCGACGAGGTGTACGAGACCGAGTCCGTGCCCCGCACCCCCTCCGGCAAGATCCTCCGCCCGGAGCTCGCCCGCGAGCTGGCCGAACGGCTGGACCAGGCGCGCGAGACGGCCTCGGCCACGCTGCGCGAGCGGCTGCTGTCCCTGTCCGCGGACCCGGGCCGGGACACCGTGCTGCGCCTCGTCCTCGGCCTGACGGCACGTACGGTCGGTGTCCCCGAGCCAGAGCTGACGCCCGACCAGCCGTTCACCGCCTTCGGGATCACCTCCCTGGGCGGCGTACTGCTGCGCGACCGGCTCGCCGCGGCCACCGGTCTCACGCTCCCGGCCACCCTGGTGTTCGACCAGCCGACGCCCGCCGCCGTGGCGGAGTGGCTGCACACCGAACTGCTCGGCGGCCAGGACCCGGCCCCCGCGGCCGGGATCCGCACGGTCGAACCCGGGCCGCACACGCCCGCGGAGGAGCCGGTGGCCATCGTCGCCATGGCCTGCCGCTACCCGGGTGATGTGGCCACCCCGGAGGACCTGTGGCGGCTGGTCACCGACGGCACCGACGCCACCTCGGACTTCCCCGAAGACCGCGGCTGGGACCTGGAGGGGCTCTACGACCCCGACCCGGACCGGCTGGGCACCTCGATCACCCGCCGGGGCGCCTTCCTGCGCCAGGCGGCCGACTTCGACCCGGCTTTCTTCGGGATGTCCCCACGAGAGGCGCTGGCCACCGACCCACAGCAGCGGCTGTTGCTGGAGACCGCGTGGGAGGTCTTCGAACGCGCGGGCCTTGACCCGACCCGGCTGCGCGGCAGCGATACGGGTGTCTACGTCGGCCTGATGCACGACGCCTACGCGGCCCGTTTCCTGCACCGCACCCAGCACGAGCTGGAGGCCCATCTCGCGCTGGGCGGGGCGGGCAGCGTGGCGTCCGGCCGTATCGCCTACACCCTGGGCCTGCGCGGGGCCGCCGTGACGGTGGACACCGCCTGTTCGTCCTCGCTGGTGGCGATGCACTGGGCCGCGCGGGCGCTGCGGGCCGGCGAGTGTTCGCTGGCCGTGGCGGGCGGCGTGACCGTCATGGCCGGGCCCAAACCGTTCGTGGCGTTCAGCAGGTTGCGCGGCCTGGCGCCGGACGGCCGCTGCAAACCGTTCTCGGCCGCCGCCGACGGCACCGGCTGGGGCGAGGGCGTCGGCCTCGTACTGCTGGAACGGCTCTCCGACGCCCGGCGCAACGGCCACCCGGTGCTCGCCGTGCTGCGCGGCTCCGCCGTCAACTCCGACGGCGCCTCCAACGGGCTGACCGCGCCCAACGGCCCCGCCCAGCAGCAGGTGATCCGCGAGGCGCTGGCCACCGCCGGGCTGTCCCCGGCCGACGTCGACACGGTCGAGGCCCACGGCACCGGCACCGCGCTCGGCGACCCCATCGAGGCCCAGGCGCTGCTGGCCGCATACGGCCGCGACCGGCCCGCGGACCGGCCGCTGTGGCTGGGCGCGGTCAAGGGCAACATCGGGCACACCCAGGCTGCCGCGGGCGTCGCCGGGGTCATCAAGACCGTCATGGCGATGCGCCACGGACGGCTGCCCCGCACCCTGCACACCGATGAGCCGTCCCCGCGCGTGGACTGGTCGCCCGGCACCGTACGGCTGCTGGCGCACGAACGGCCGTGGCAGCCGGTGCCCGGCAGCCCGCGCCGCGCCGGGGTGTCGGCGTTCGGAATCGGTGGGACCAACGCCCATGTGATCCTGGAAGAGGCTGAAACGGCCACGGAGCCCGCGGATGTTGCGCCGGAACACGCCGAAACCGGCGGGGCCGCGGCGCTGCCCGGCCACTCGGGGCGCGCGGAAACCGTGCCGCCACTGCTGCTCTCCGGCGCCGATCCGCGGGCCCTGCGCGCACAGGCCCGGCAGATCGCCGCCCTGCTGCGGGAGCGGCCCGAACTCACCCCGCTGGACGTCGCCTTCTCCCTGGCCACCACCCGCGCCGCGCTCGCGCACCGGACGGCCGTGCCCGCTGCGGACCGCGCGGCGCTGCTGACCGCCCTCGACACGCTGGCGGGGAACGGCGACGGACACCGCGCCCCCGTGCCCGGTGTCGTGGAAACCACCGGCACGGCGAGGTCCGCCGGGCGACTGGCCCTGCTGTTCACCGGCCAGGGCGCCCAGCGGCCGGGCATGGGACGGGAGTTGCACGCCGCCTTCCCCGCCTTCGCCACCGCCTTCGACGGCCTGTGCCACCGCTTCGACAGCGGCGACACCGGCGACACAGGCTTCGAGCGACCGCTGCGTACCGTGCTGTGGGCCGCCGAGGGCACCGAGGACGCCGCTCTGCTGGACCGTACGGACTTCTCACAGGCGGGCCTGTTCGTCTTCGAGGTGGCCGCCTTCCGGCTGCTGGAGTCCTGGGGGATACGGCCGGACTTCCTGGCCGGACACTCCGTCGGCGAACTGGCGGCCGCCCACGTGTCCGGCATCCTCTCCGAGCGGGATGCGGTCGAGCTGGTCGCGGCCCGGGGCCGGCTGATGCGGCGACTGCCCGCGGGCGGGGCCATGGTGGCCGTGGAGGCGTCCGAAGAGGAAGTGGCCAAGGAACTGGCGGCTGCGGAACCGGCGGAAGCGGCGTCGGTGGGACCCGTCGCGGTCGCGGCGGTGAACGGTCCGCGGTCGGTCGTCCTCTCCGGCGACGAGACGGCCGTACTCGCCGTGGCGGCGCGCCTCGCCGCGCGCGGATGCCGCACCACCCGGCTGCGCGTCGGCCACGCCTTCCACTCCCCGCTGGTGGAGCCGATGCTCGAGGAGTTCGGCCGTATCGCCGCGCGGGCGGAGTACGGGGCGCCCCGCATCCCCGTCGTGTCGGCGCTGACCGGCCTCCCGGCCACCGGGGACGACCTGCGCTCGGCCGCGTACTGGATGCGGCACGCCCGCGAGGCCGTCCGCTTCGGGGACGTCGTGCACCGGCTGGCCCACGAGGAAGGCGTGACCGCCTTCGCCGAGGTCGGTCCCGACGCACACCTCACTGCGTCCGCCCTGGCGGCCCTGGGCGACGAGGAGAGCGAACGGCGGGTGTTCGCGGCCGTGTCCAAGTCCGGCGCCGGTGCGCCGGGGGCCGGGCCCGGGGCGGTCCTGGACGCGCTCGCGCGGCTCCATGTGCACGGCCTGCCGGTGGACTGGCGCCGCGTGTACGCGGACAGTGGCGCCCGGCGGGTGGACCTGCCCACGTACCCCTTCCAGCGGCAGCGCTACTGGCTGGCCGACACGCAACCGGACGGCCCCGACGACTCCGTCGAGCCCGCCGAGGACGGCGGCGGCCATCCGCTGCTGACCCTCACCACCACCGTCCCCGGCACCGAACGCCTGTTGTGTACCGGCCACTTGTCGAGCGCCGGCCACCCGTGGCTGGGCGACCACGCCGTCGCCGGACACCCGCTCGTCCCCGCCGCCGCGCTCGTCGAGCTGGCGCTCCACGCGGGCGACGCATGCGGTCTCGAGGTGCTGGAAGACCTCGCCCTGCTGGCCCCGCTGTTCCTGCCGGGACCGGGCTCCCGGGTCCAGATCCAGGTGGCCCTCGGCGAACCGGACGCCTCCGGCCGACGCACCGCCGATGTCCACTCCCGGCCGGAGGAGTCCGGCGCGCTGGGCCCGTGGACACACCACGCGACCGGGCGGCTCGGCCCGGCGGCCGCGTCGCGGGATCCGAACGCCGACCCGGCCGCCGACCTGGGCGCGTGGCCGCCCGCGGGCGCCGAGCGCGTGGACCTCACCGGCGCCTACGCCCGCCTGGCGGAGGCCGGTTACGCGTACGGCCCGGCCTTCCAGGGGGTCACGGCCGCCTGGCGGCGGGGCGGGGAGCTCTTCGCCGAGGTGCGGCTGCCCGCGGCGGCGGGCCCGGACGCCCAGCGGTACGGCATCCACCCGGCGCTGCTGGACGCCGCGCTGCACGCCGGCCGGCTGGCCGCGCCCCCGCCTCTGCCGTCCGGGGGGACCGCCAGGCTGCCGTTCGCCTTCGGCGACCTGACCCTGTACGCCGTCGGCGCCACGGAGTTGCGCGTACGCACCCACGCCGTCGGCGAGGACACGGTCGCCCTGGACCTTGCCGACGGCGTGGGCCGGCCGGTGGCCCGGGTGGCGTCGCTGACGACCCGGCCCCTCCCGGAAGACACCGCTGCCGTCGGCGGGGCGGGTCGGCGAGAGCTGTACCGCCTGCGGTGGACCGGTGTTCCGGCCGGCGACCCGGATGCCGGCGGACCGGCCCCCACCGTGGCGAGCCCCGACGACCTGCGACTGGGCGCGGCACTCACCGCCACGTCCAGCGGCGCCGCCACCGGTCCCGAGACGGTCGTCATCTCCCTGGCCGCCCCGCGCCCGACCACCGATCCGGTAGCGGACACCCATGCCTTGACCGCGCGGGCCCTGGAGGCGCTGCGGACCCGGCTGGCCGATCCGGCCTCGCCCGGAGCGCGTCTGGTGGTGGTGACCCGAGGGGCCACGGCCCCGGCACCGGACCTCCCCGCCGCGGCGGTGTGGGGCCTGGTGCGCGCCGCGCAGTCGGAGTACCCCGGGCGGCTGACCATCGTGGACCTCGACGACCGGCCCGACTCCGTGCGACTGCTGCCCGCCGCCATCGCCACCGGCGAACCCCAACTCTCCATCGCCGACGGCGCGCTGCGTGTCCCCCGGCTGGAACACCTCCCCGACACCGATGGCCTCGGTGACCCCGGCGGTCCCGGCGGCGGCTTCGCGGCTGAGGGCACCGTCCTGCTCACCGGCGGCACCGGGTCCCTCGGTGCCGCGCTGGCGCGGCATCTCGTCGCCCGGCACCGGGTGCGGCACCTCGTGCTCGTCAGCCGCCGCGGCCCCGGGGCCCCGGACGCGCGGCGGCTGCGGACGGAGCTGGAGCGGTCGGGAGCCCAGGTGGACGTGATCGCCTGCGACATCGCGGACCGCCCCGCCCTGGGGGCCGTGATCGAGAAGTACGCGCCCCGGCTGACCGCCGTCGTCCACGCCGCCGGGATCCTGGACGACGGCGTCCTGGAGGCGTTGACGCCCGAGCGGCTGGCGGCGGTGGCACGGCCGAAGGTGGACGCGGCCTGGAACCTGCACGAGCTGACGCAGGGTCTGCCGCTCGCCCGCTTCGTGTTGTTCTCCTCGGCCGCCGGGCTGCTGGGCAACCCGGGCCAGGCCAACTACGCCGCCGCGAACTCCTTCCTGGACGCCCTCGCACA
>NZ_MUNE01000402.1 GCF_002154605.1 Streptomyces milbemycinicus
CGGCACCTGGTACTGGAACCGTTACCCGGGCATCCACTGCGATATCGAGTCGTACATCTATATGCCGCTGCTGGAGGAAGTCGGATACGTCCCGAAGTGGCGGTACGCGCCGGGAGAGGAGATCCGGCTGCACGCCTGCGCCATCGCGCGCCGCTTCCACCTCTACGACGACGTCTGCTTCCAGACGCAAGCCACCGAACTGCGCTGGGACGAAGCCGAGTCGGAGTGGATCGTCTCCACCGACCGCGGTGACGAGATACGGGCGCGCTTCGTTGCGGTGGCCGGCGGGACACTCAGCCAGCCCAAGCTTCCCGGCATACCAGGGATCGAAAACTTTAAGGGGCACACGTTCCACACCAGCCGCTGGGACTACGCCTATACCGGAGGAGATGCGGGTGGCGGCCTGGACAAGCTCGCCGACAAGCGCGTGGCCCTCATCGGAACCGGCGCGACCGCCATCCAGGTCGTGCCACATCTGGGGACCGACGCGCAACACCTCTACGTATTCCAGCGCACACCGTCCTCGGTGGATGTGCGCGACAACCGGCCCACCGACCCGAAGTGGGCCGGGTCGCTCGGGCCGGGCTGGCAGCGGCGGCGCATGGAGAACTTCCTCAAGGTCGTCACGGGCGTACGGGCCGACGAGGATCTGGTGAACGACGCCTGGACCAGCAGTGCCCGGCTGTACGAGAAGATGATCCCGACCAACAGCTATGCCCACATCGGGCCCGAGGAGCGGGAACGCGCCTACGAGATCGCCGACTTCCAGAAGATGAACGAGTTGCGGGCCCGCGTGGACGCCCTCGTGGAGGACCCGGAAACGGCGGAAAAGCTCAAGCCCTGGTACCGCTATATGTGCAAGCGGCCCACGTTCAGCGACGCCTATCTCCAGACCTTCAACCGGCCTGACGTCACCCTGGTGGACACGGCCGACACCCATGGCGTGGAACGGATCACAGAGAACGCGGTGGTGGTCGGCGGGGTGGAGTACGACGTCGACTGCATCGTCTTCGCCACCGGATTCGAGGTCGGTGTCTCGGGGGTCATGTCCGGGAAGCTTCCGGTGTACGGCAGGGGCGGGGTGTCCCTGATGGACTCCTGGAAGGAGGGTCCGAGGACACTCCACGGGTTCTACAGCCACGGCTTCCCCAACCTCTTCCAGCTCGGCCCGGTGCAGAACGCCAGCGCCGTCAATTTCGTCCACGTCCTCGATGAGCAGGCGCTCCATATCGCCGAGGTCGTCGCCGAGGCGCGCAACCGCCGGGCCCGGTATATCGAGCCGACGGTCACGGCGCAGGACCAATGGGTGGCGACAATCCGCCAGAAGGCCGCGGACCTGCAGAAATTCCATGCCGAGTGCACGCCTGGCTACTACAACAACGAGGGCCGGCCGCGTAAGCGGAGCGAGTCCTTCGGTGACGGCCCAGTCGCGTTCCACGAGCTGCTGCGGCGCTGGCGTGGCGCGGACGGCGGGATCAACAACGTCCTCGTCGAGGCCGAATGAAGACCGAGGGTTCCAAGAAGGTGGATCACGACGCGATGGTGTCACCCAGCCGGTTCGACAAGACCGGCCGCAGCCGAGCCACAAGCAGCCGTTGGGAGGTGCGGCGGCTCAACCAGCCCAATCGGCTGTGGGGTTCCAACGGTGTCGCCTTCGGACCCGACGGGCGGCTGTACGTCGCCCAGTTCCTGGCCGGGCAGATCAGCGCCGTCGACCCGGCCACCGGGGACGTCGAAGTGATCGTGCCGATGGACAGCCCGGTCCAGTCACCGGACGACCTCGCCTTCGGGGCGGACGGCTCGATGTACATCACCGATCTGGTCCCCGGCCGGGTGTGGCGCCGCAGCCCCGAGGGGGCGTACACCCTCGTGTCCGACGAGGTCACCAACCCCAACGGCATCACATGCATCGGCGACCGGCTCTTCATCAACGAGATGAAACCCGACGGCCGCCTGATGGAGCTCTTCCCGGACGGCGGTGGCCCGGTGGTGCTCACCGAGGGGCTGGCCATGGGCAATGCGATGCAACTCGGCCCGGACGGCCATCTGTACTATCCGCATATGCTCAGCGGCCAGGTCTGGCGGATACCGCCGGACGGCGGTACGCCCGAGGTGGTCGCGGAGGATGTGCACCAGCCGGTCGCCGTCCGCTTCGACCAGGGCGGTGTGCTGCATGTGCTGTCGCGGGGCGTGGAAGGCATCGTGACCCGCATCGATGTGCACGGCACCGGGTCTCGGGCGCTCGTCCACAGCGGTGTGGTGGGCCTGGACAACGCGGCGTTCGACACCGAGAACAGGATGTTCCTCTCCAGCTACGCCAGCGGCGGCATCATGGAGATGCACTCCGACGGCAGGACCCGCGAGATCGTGCCACGCGGGCTCGACGGGCCCTACGGGGTGACGGTCGATCTCGGTGGCACGGTGTACGCGGCCGACCACTACCGGCTGGCGAGCCCCGCCGTCTCCCTCGAAACGTCCCGGGAAGCCTCCCGGGAAAGCGCCCTCGACGACGAGCCGGGGACCGTGACCACGGCCGCCTTCCTGTGCTTCTCCCACGGGATCGCCGCCGACGGCGAGCTGCTGCACCTCACCTCGCAGTACGGCGACGTCCACACCTACGACCCGGTGCACGGGACCACCCGGAACCGGGCATCCGGGCTGAAGCAGCCTCTGGGCATCGCCGTGGGGCCGGACGGCTCGCTCGTCGTCGCCGAGGCGGGTGCCGGCCGGGTCGTGGCCATCGACGACAACGGAACCATCACCCCGCTCGCCGAAGGGCTCGGCCACCCCGTGGACGTGGCCTTCGACGAGGAGGGACGCTGCTATGTGAGTGACGACCGGCTCGGGGTGGTGCGCCGGATCGACGACGGGGAGACGGTGACCGTCGCGGACGGGCTCGGGGCGCCGCAGGGTCTGGCGGTCCTGGGCGACGAGCTGTTCATGGTGGAGACCGATCACCGCAGGCTCCGGGCGATCTCACTCACCACGGGGGAAAGCAGGATCGACGCGGAGGACCTGCCGGTCGGACCGCCCCCGGGCGTCGTCCCCCGCACCCAGCCCGCGCTGTTCGCCGGCGGCATGCCGGGAATGGCCATCCGGTTCGCCGGCCTCGCCGTCGCCCCGGAGGGCTCCCTGCTCCTGTCGGCCAACGGCGAGGGCACCGTACTCCGGCTGACCCCGATCCGGACCGGCGCCTGATCAGATCCCGAACCGTGTGCGGAAGAACTCGTCCAGGTCCGGCCGGGTGGCGGCCGTGCCGGGCAGCCGCTCCGCGCCCGGGGCGCGGAGTGGCTGCGTGTACGGAAGCGAGGCCAAGCTCGCGGAGACCTGCTCCGCCACAACAAGAACATCGCTCCCGCCCCGGCGCATAGCAGCCCCCGAGCGCCGGCCGCCACGGCCTCGACCGTCACCTGAGGCGCTGTCAAGTCGGATGCCACCGTCGCTCTGCCGCTTTGCTCTATAAACCGGACAGCTCTGCCGCAGAACTGCTGCCTCTTCCGGTTTGGAGACGGTTCGGTTGCCCAAAGCCCAGAACGAGTTCGCAGTGGCCGGTCATCCGTGGATCCTCTCCGGGCACACCGGAACCGCGCTGCGGGCCCAGGCACGCCGGCTCCACGACCATGTCGCCGACCACCCTCGGCTCCGTCCGGAAGACATCGCCCACACGCTGGCGAGCAGCGGCCCGGCGCTCACCCATCGCGCGGCGGTGATCGCGGCGGACCGGGAAGGACATCTCCGGGGGCTCGACGCGGTGGCCCGGGGTGAGGACACCCCCGGTGTCGTACGGGGCACGGCGGCCGCGGGCGGCGACGGGGTCGCGTTCGTCTTCCCCGGCCAGGGCACCCAGTGGCCCGGTATGGCCGCCGATCTGCTGACGGTCTCCCCCGCCTTCAGCCGGGCGGTCGACGCCTGCGCCGAGGCGTTCGAACCGTATGTCTCCTGGTCACCGGAGGCCGTGCTGCGGGGCGCTCCGGGCGCGCCGCCCCTGGAGGGGACCGATGTGGTGCAGCCGACGCTGTTCGCCGTCATGGTGGGGCTGGCCGAGCTGTGGCGGACTCTTGGGGTGAGCCCGACGTCGATCGTGGGCCACTGCATCGGGGAGATCGCGGCAGCCCATCTCTGCGGCGCCCTGTCGCTGTCCGACGCGGCGCGCGTGGTGATCGAGAGCAGCCGGGCCCAGGCGACGCTCTCCGGGTCGGGTGCGCTGATCGCGGTCGCGCGGTCCGAGGCGCAGCTGCTTCCGTTGCTGCGGCGGTGGCCGGGCAGGCTGACGATCGCCGCGGTCAACGGCCCGATGGCCACGGTCGTCTCCGGCGATCGGCCGGCCGCCGACGAGCTGTTGGCGGAGTTCGCCCGTGCCGGTGTCCGGGCCCGCGAGGTGGCGATCGACATCCCCGCGCACTCGCCGTTCATGGCCCCCCTCAGGGACGGTCTGCTCGACTCGCTGTCATCGGTCACCGCGGGTGCGTCGCGGCTGCCGTTCCACTCCTCGGTCATCGGGGGGCCGCTGGAGACCCAAGGGCTCGACGCGGCTTACTGGTACCGGAACCTCGCCGACACGGTCCGCTTCGAAAGCGTCGTCACGGGGCTGCTGCGGCAGGGCACACGCTGCTTCGTGGAGCTGAGCCCGCACCCGATGCTGACCATGTGTGTGCAGGCCACCGCCGAGGAGGTGGTCGGCGGTGAGCGCGTCGTGATCCTGCCGACGCTGCATCGCGGGCAGGCCGCCGTCGAGTCCGTTCGCACCACGCTGGCCGAGCTGTACGTACGGGGCGCACTGGATGACCATCGGGCGGCGTTCTCGGTGCCGGGCGGCCGCCTGATCACCCTGCCTCTCGAGCCGCCCGCGGACACGTCCGTAGAGCTCGCCGACGCCCCGGACCCGGCGGAGGCCTGCCGGCCCCCCTTGGTGGAGCGGCTTGCCCGGCTCTCCACCGCGGAGCGGAAGCGGCGGCTGCGCGAGCTGGTGGGCGTCGAGGCGGCCAAGGTCCTCGAGGACGTCGCCGGGGCGGACGCGCCGGGCCACGGCATCGCGGAGCAGGAGCACTTCGTCACTTCGGGCTTCGACTCCGCGGCCGCGGTCGCGCTGCGCAACCGCCTGAACGACGCCACCGGTTTGCTGCTGCCCTTCACCCTGGCCTTCGACCATCCGACACCCGCCGCCGTCGCCGACCATCTGCACTCCCGGCTCTTCGATCACCAGGGCGGCGGGCAGCCGGGCGCCGACGGCCGGCCCGACCCCGCGGCGGCGGCCGGTCCGGCCAGGGCCGACGACGAGCCGATCGCCGTCATCGGCATGGCGGGCCGCTTCCCCGGGGGCGCCCGTACCCCGGAGGAGCTGTGGGAACTGGTCGCCGAAGGCACCGACGCCCTCTCGCCCTTCCCGGAGGGCCGGGGCTGGGATCCGCTGCGGCTCTACGATCCGGACCCCGCCCGGCCCGGCACGTACTACCAGCGCGAAGCGGGATTCCTCCACGACGCCGACAAGTTCGACGCCGAGTTCTTCGGCATCGCGCCACGCGAGGCCACCGCAATGGATCCCCAGCAGCGGCTGCTCCTGGAGACCTCCTGGGAGGCGCTCGAACGGGCGCGGATCGACCCGACCGCGCTGCGCGGCAGCCGCACCGGGGTGTTCGTCGGCGTGGCCCCGCTGGACTACAGCCCCCGAATGCACCAGGCGTCGCCGGAGCTGGAGGGCCATCTGCTGACCGGCAACATCGGCGCCGCGGCCTCGGGGCGGATCTCCTACGTACTCGGGCTTGAGGGGCCCGCGGTGTCCGTGGACACGGCGTGCTCGTCGTCCCTGGTCGCCCTGCATCTGGCGGCCCAGGCGCTGCGGGCCGGGGAGTGCTCGCTGGCCCTGGTCGGCGGGGCGACGGTCCTCTCGACCCCCGGCATGTTCATCGAGTTCTCGCGGCAGCGCGGTCTGGCTCCGGACGGCCGCTGCAAGGCGTACGCGGCCGCCGCGGACGGCACCGGCTGGTCCGAGGGTGTGGGCATGCTGCTCGTCGAGCGGCTGTCCGACGCGCGACGGCTCGGACACCAGGTGCTTGCGGTGGTACGGGGCTCCGCCGTCAACCAGGACGGGGCGAGCAACGGCTTCACGGCGCCCAGCGGTCCATCACAGCAACAGGTCATCCGGGCGGCCCTGGCCAATGCCGGGGTGTCGGCTCCGGAGGTCGACGCGGTGGAGGGGCACGGCACCGGCACCCGGTTGGGCGATCCGATCGAGGCGCAGGCGCTGCTGGCCGCCTACGGGCAGGGGCGGGCGGCCGACCGGCCGCTGTGGCTGGGGTCGATCAAGTCGAACATCGGACACACCCAGTGGGCCGCGGGTGTCATCGGGGTCATCAAAATGGTGCTCGCGCTCCAGCACGGTGTGCTGCCGCGCACGCTGCACGTGGACAAGCCGTCGGATTACGTGGACTGGTCGGCCGGGGCCGTACGGCTGTTGACGGAGCCGGTGCCCTGGCCGGAGCGGGGCCACCCGCGCCGGGCGGGGGTGTCGTCCTTCGGGGTGAGCGGCACCAACGCCCATGTCATCCTCGAGCAGGCAACGCCATCGTCCACGGTGGCTCCCGGGGGGCATACCGCCGAGGCCGGGCCTCCCCTGCCGTGGGTGGTCTCGGCGAAGACGCCCCAGGCACTGCGCGACCAGGCCCGCCGCCTGCACGAACACCTCACCGCCCAGCCACAGCTCCAACCGGCCGACGTCGGCCACACCCTCGCCACCGGCCGCGCCACCTTCGACCACCGGGCCGTCCTCATCGGCTCCGACCGCGAACAACTCCTCCACGGCCTGGACGCGCTCGCCACCGGCCGGCCCGACCCAGCGGTCCACCAGACGTCGGACCGTCCCGCCACCGCCGACGGCCGTATCGTCTTCGTCTTCCCCGGACAAGGCGGTCAATGGGCGGGCATGGGCCTACGGCTGCTGAACGCCTCACCCGTCTTCACCGAGCGGATGGCCGCCTGCGAACAGGCCCTCTCCCCCTACGTCGACTGGTCACTCACGGACATCCTCCACCGGCCGGCCGACGACGCCGTATGGCAACGCGCCGACATCGTCCAGCCCGCCCTGTTCTCGATCATGGTGTCCCTGGCCGCGCTCTGGCGCTCTTGCGGCATCGAACCGGACGCCGTCCTCGGCCACTCCCAAGGCGAGATCGCCGCGGCCCACGTCTGCGGCGCCCTGACGCTCCACGACGCGGCCAAGGTCATCGCCCTGCGCAGCCAGGCCCTCCAAGCCGTACGCGGCGCCGGGGGCATGGCCTCCGTACCCCTGCCCGCGGACCAGGTCACCGAGGATCTGCGCACCCACTGGCCCGACCGGCTATGGGTGGCCGCCACCAACTCCCCCACGGCAACCGTCATCTCGGGAAACACCGACGCGCTTGACGAAGCGCTCGACCACTACCACGCCCACGACGTACGGGCCAAGCGCATCCCGGTCGACTACGCCTCCNNCGACTACTGGTACCGCAACCTCCGCAGCCCGGTACGGTTCGCCCACGCCGTCCACGCCCTCACCGAGACCGACCACCGCACCTTTGTCGAAGTCAGCCCACACCCCACGCTCACCCCCGCCATCACGGCCACCACCGAAACCACCGACCGCACCACCACCGTCATCGCCTCGCTCCACCGCGACCACGACGACACCCACCACATCCTCACCAACCTCGCCCAGGCCCACATCCACGGCCACACCATCGACTGGCGACACCACTACCAGACTCTGCGCCCCACCCCACCCCATATCG
>NZ_MUNE01000403.1 GCF_002154605.1 Streptomyces milbemycinicus
GCCGGCGCCGGCTCGGCCCAGGTGAACGCCGGTGTGTCGGCCGGATCCTCGCCGAAGGCGGCGGCCAGCTCTTGTGGGTGCTCCTCGGCCAGATACGCCGCGAACTCATCGGCGCTGGGGTACTCGTACAACGCCGACGGGTCGATCGACACGTCGAGTTGTTTGCCGAGGGTCTGCATGAGCTGGGAGACCAGGATCGATTCGATGCCGTAGTCCTGCAGCGGCACGTCCCCGGCGAGCCGGGCCCGGTCGAACCGCAGTTCCGTCGCGACCTGGTCGAGCAGCCACGAGGCCACCGCGTCGACCGCTTTGCGGAGCGCGTCCGGCGGCGTCGCAGCCTGCGGGGCGGGTGCGATGGCGTCCGGAGCCGGGCGGCGGTCCGGGTCCGGGGTCAGCCGACGGTCGGTCAACCGCTCCGGATGCCAGTCGGCACCCGGCCGCACCACCGCGGGCAGGACCACGCGCGCACCGCTGGCGAGCGCCCGCTCCAGCAGATCGAGCCCCTGCTCGTCCGTCAGCGCGGCCAGCCCGGAGGCCTGGTAGGCGGCGCTGCGCGCCTGCCCCATGCCGGTGTCCTTCCAGCTCGGCCATTGCACGCTGACCAGCGGCAGGCCGTACGGGCGTGCCTCGGCGACCGCGTCCAGGTAGGCGTTCGCCATGGCGTAGTCGCTCTGGCCGACCGCGAGCGCGGGTACGACGGCGGAGGCCGAGGAGTAGAGCACGAACAGGGCCAGTGGCTCGTCGCGGAAGCACTCCACGAGCGTGTCGAGGCCGAAGATCTTCGGGCCGATCACCCGCTCGATCCCGCTCCGTGGCTTACGTACGAAGGCCGGGTTCTCGGCATCGCTGAAGCCCGCGCTGTGGATCACTCCGCCGATCGGGCCGAGCTGGGACTTGGCCTCGGCCAGCGCCGCGGCGGTGGCCGCCTTGTCGTCCAGCGCCACGCTGAGCACCCGCAACTCCACGCCTTGGTCCACCAGTTCGGCGAGGGGGCGCAGCTTGCGGCCGAGCGCGGTGTCCGCCGCGATATGGGCGGACCATTCGGCCCGTGGCGGCAGCGCCTCGCGACCGGTGAGGACCAGCTTGCGCACGCCGTGGCGGGCGACGAAATGCCGGGCGGTCAACAGGCCCACGCCACGGGTACCGCCGGTCACCCAGAGCGCATGGCCCTCCGGGAACCGCGGCTCGTGCCGCGGGCCGGTGGCCGGTTCGGCCAGCCGGGCCTGGTGGCGTACGCCGTCGTGGTAGGCGATCCGGGCGGGCGAGTCACCGGCCCGGAGCTCATCGGCGACCCACCGGCACAGCTGCTCGTCCGTGGCGTCCCCCATCTCCACCTGGCGGGAGCGCACATGGCGGTACTCGCTCTGCAGCATCCGGTACAGCCCGGCCCGCGCCGCGCCGCCGAGCCCGGCCGCCGTGCCCCGGGAGACGAGGAGCGCGGTGAGCTCGCGCTGGTTCCTGTCCATCGCGCGCTGAAGCCAGCTCACCCAGGTGGTCAGCCGGGAGTGGCCGGCAGGCTCATCCGGATCCGCGCAGCCGGCCAGGTCGATCACCGCGTCGAAGCGGTCGCCTCGGGTGTCGGTGGCGAGCTGATCGGGGGTGAGCACCTCCGCGCCCGGCAGGGTGGCGGCGAGCCGGGTGGCCAGCCCCTCGGTCCCGGGCGCCGCCAGAACGGCGGTCCGGCCGGGCAGCGGGGTGTTCAGCGTCGACTCGGCGGGCTCCCACTGCGTGGTCAGCAGCAGCCCCTCGGCGCCGGCCGGGGCAGTCGGCTCGGCATCCGCGGCCGCCAGCCAGACCCGTTCGCCGTCGAAGGGATAGCCGGGCAACGACAGCCGGCAGCACCGCGCTCCCTGGTGCAGGGCCGGCCAGTCGACCTGCCGGCCGGAGGTCCATGCCTCGGCGTACGCGGCGGGATCGGCGGGCAGCGGCCCGGCGGCCGGGGCCTTGCGCGGATCGACGACGCCGGTCCAGCTGTCGGCGGGGGTGCCGCCTGCGACGAACTCGTCCAGGCGCCGGACCAGTTCCGGCAGCTCCGTGAACCGGATCGCGAGCCGGTGTGCCATCGCCTCACGGCCGGTCTGGAGCGTCCAGGCGAGGTCCCGCGGCGCGCATGCGGCGTTCCGCAGATGCGCCGCCAGCCGGCGGGCCTGCGCCACCAGCCGGTCGGCTTCGCGAGCGGAGACCACGGCCAGCTGCGGGCCCGCCGAGGAGGCGGCCGGCTCCGGCTCGCCGAGGTATTCCTGCAGGATGACATGGGCGTTGGTGCCGCCCGCGCCGAACGAGCTCACGCCCGCGGCCCTCGGCCGCACCGTGCCGTCCGCCAGCGTATGCCGCGGCCACGGCGCCACCTCGCGCTGAACCTCGAACGGGGTGGCCGCGAAGTCGATGTTCGGGTTGATCTCGGCGGAGTGCAGCGAGGGGGCCAGCTCGCCGTGGCGCATCTGCAGCAGCACCTTGGTGACCGCCGCGATACCGGCCGCCGACTCGGCGTGTCCGATGTTGGACTTCACCGAGCCGATCGGCAACCGCTCCGGCATATCGCCCCGGAACGCCTGCATCATGCCGGCGACCTCCACCGGGTCGCCGAGCGCGGTGCCGGTGCCATGCGCCTCCACATAGCTCAGATCCGCGGGCCGCATACCCGCGCGGTCGAGCGCGGCGCGCACCAGATCGCCCTGCGCCTTGGGGTTCGGCACATTGAACCCGCGCCCCGTGCCGCCGTGGTTGACCGCGGACCCCTTGACCACGGCCAGGATGCGGTCCCCGTCGGCCACCGCCGCGTCGAGTCGCTTGAGCAGCACGGCGCCGGAGCCCTCCGACGGGACGTATCCGGTGCCACCGGCCCCGAAGCTGCGGCACCGGCCGTCCTCGGAGAGGAAGCCACGCCATGCGAGCTGCAGATACTTCGCGGGATGGCTGGTGATGTTGACACCGCCTGCGACCGCGACCTCGCAGTCGCCGTTGCGGATCGCCAGACACGCCTGGTGGATCGACACCAGCGCGGAGGAGCACATCGTGTCGAGGCCGACGCTGGGTCCGGAGAAGTCGAAGAAGTACGAGACCCGGTTGGCCACCGAGGCGAACGACGAGTGCGGCGGCAGCCCCTCGCCGCGCAGCGCCTCCTGCACCCCGTACAGCTGGTACTGGCCGTACATCATGCCCACGAACACACCCGTGCGGGTGACGCGCAGCTGCTCACGGGTGTAGCCGGCGTCCTCCATCAGATGCCACACGGTCTCCAGGAACACCCGCTCCTGGGGGTCGGTGTGCTCGGCCTCGATCTGCGACATCCGGAAGAACAGCGGGTCGAAGCGGTCGGCGCCGCGGATGAAACCTCCCCACTTGCCGTACGTCTTGCCGAAGGCCGACTTGTCGGGGTCGTAGAAGCGGCTGTTGTCCCACCGTTCGCGGGGGATCTCCTCGATGCTGTCCCGGCCCGCCCGGAGGTTGCGCCAGAACTCGTCGACGTCGTCGGCCTCCGGGTAACGGCCCGCGACGCCGATGATGGCGATGTCGTCGCCGACGGCCGCGGGCCGCGGCCGCACCGGGGCGGCCTCTTCGGCGACGGCTTCCGCCTGGGCGAACGCGCCGGGGTGCGCGGCGGTCAGGTGGTCCGCCAGCTCACGGACGGTCAGGTACTCGAACAGCAGGGTCTTCGACAGCGGGCCGAGGCGGTCCTCGAGCTTGCGGGTCACGCCCAGCGTGATCAGCGAGTCCACGCCGTAGCTGTCGAACGGCTCGGTGGGGATGATCTCCGACTCGGGAAGCTTCAGCTCCTCCGCCATGATCCCGATCAGCCACTCCTCCGCCGCGGACTGAGAATCTGCGGACCGGGAGTCGGCGACCTGAGCGTCGGCGACCGCCCGCGGCCGGGGCGGCTCGGCGGCGGGCGTGGCGGGCGTCCGGGCCGGCTCTTCGTTGAGGGCGGTCAGTATCCGGTCCGGATCACCGGGCGCGAGCAGCACCCGCACCGCTGGCCCGGCCAGAACACGCTCGAGCGCTTCCATGGCGGGGCCGGTGCGCACCACGCGCATGCCCGTCTCCCGCGTCATGCGCCGCAGGTCGGCCGCCTCCACCCGCATCCCGCCGTCGGCCCAGACCGGCCAGGCCGCGGCCAGGGTGTGCCCGTGCCGCAGGCCCTGCCGTCGCTGCTGCTCCCGGCGCTCCGCGAAGTGGTCGAGGAACGCGTTGGCGAAGGCGTAGTCGGTCTGGCCGACGTTGCCGAAGGCCGCCGCCGCGGACGAGAAGGTCACGAAGTAGTCCAGCGTGTCGTCCCGCGTCGCCTCGTCCAGCCACACCGTGCCCCGCACCTTGGCGGCCAGCACCGCGTCCACGTCGGCCCAATCCTTTCCGTGCAGCAGGCCGTCCCTGAGCACCCCGGCGAGGTGCAGCACACCGCTGATCGCGCCGTGCGACCGGCGCACCTCGGCGATCAGCGCACGCACGGACGCGGCGTCCGCGACATCGGCTTGCGCCGTATGCGCCCCGATGGCCTCGATCCGCGCCCGCGCCGCCGGGTCCGGGGCGCGGCGGGAGACGAGCACGATCGCGCCCCTGCTCGCCCGGGCCACGTGCTCGGCGAGCAGCAGGCCGAGTCCGCCGGTGCCGCCGGTGATCACATGGGCGCCCGAGCCCGTGAACGGTGCCGCGCCGCCGGCCGGCAGGCTCAGCCGGCGCCAGGCCGCGCGGGTCCGCTCGCCGCCGTCGATCCGTACGTCCGGCTCGCTCTCCGCGCGGAGCTCGGACACCACCGCTTCGGGGAGGGATCCGGCGGCCACGGCGAGCACGCCGAAGCCGATCGACGGGTGTTCCCGCCGGACACTGCGGCCGAACGCCGCCATCGCGGGGTGGGCGGGCGAGGTGGCGGGCTCGCGGT
>NZ_MUNE01000404.1 GCF_002154605.1 Streptomyces milbemycinicus
TCCTCATCACCGGCGGCACCGGAGCCATCGGCACCCACATCGCCACCTGGATCGCCACCCACCACCCCCACTGCCACCTCCTCCTCACCAACCGACAAGGACCCAACACACCCCACAACACCCAACTCCACCACCACCTCACCCAACTCGGCGCCACCACCACCATCACCACCTGCGACACCACCAACCCCAACCAACTCACCAACCTCCTCAACACCATCCCCCCAACCCACCCCCTCACCACCATCATCCACACCGCAGGAATCAACCTGAAGTCGACCATCGCCGATCTCAGTGCGGCGGACCTCGCCGAGACAGCTGGGGCGAAGGCGACCGGGGCGGCGATTCTGCACGAGTTGCTGCGCGAGCACGACACGATCGAGCGCTTTGTTCTCTTCTCCTCCATTGCCGGCACCTGGGGCAGCGCGAACCAGGCCGGATACGCGGCCGCCAATGCGTATCTCGATGCCCTGGCCCAGCACCGCCGCGCCCAAGGACTCCCCGCCATCTCAATCGCCTGGGGGCCCTGGGACGGCGCGGGGATGGCCGCGGACGGAGACACACGCGCTCACTTGCGCCGCCGCGGCCTCCGGGCCATGTCCCCTGACCTCGCCCTTGCCGCACTCGATCGCATCCTCGGCCACGGCCCCGACAGCGCCGCCGCTGTCGTCGCGGATGTCGACTGGGAGGACTTCGCCACCACCTTCACCGCCCGGCGGCCAGCACCGCTCATCGACGACATCCCCGAGGTCCGCCAGGTACTACGCGGCGATACCGCCCCGCCCTCCGCCGACTCTCTTCGCGAGCAACTGGCACAGCGTTCGCCCAAGGAACAACAGCAGGCCCTTCTCGATGTCGTCCGCACACACGCGGCCGCCGTGCTCGGTCATTCCAGCCCCGAATCCATCGACGCTCAGCAAGCCTTCAGCGCGCTGGGGTTCGACTCCCTCACCGCTGTCGAGTTCCGAAACCGCGTCGCGGCCGCCACCGGCCTGGCTCTCCCCACCACCCTTGTCTTCGACCATCCAAGCCCCACGGAGTGCGCCACGCATCTGCGTACGGCGCTGCTGGGCGGGACCGACGACGACCTGCGCGAGGGCATGTCAGGCACATCGGCCGAGCGCACTCGAGCAGCAGCGCTCCTCGACGAGCCCATCGCAATCGTCGGGATGGCCTGCCGCTATCCGGGCGGTGTGCGGTCGGCTGAGGATCTATGGCGGTTGGTCGCCTCGGGCACTGACGCCATCACCGAGTTCCCGACAGACCGCGGCTGGGACGTCGAGCGGATCTATCACCCGGACCCCGACCACGAGGGCACCTGCTGCACTCAGCATGGCGGGTTCCTCTATGACGCGGGTGAGTTCGACCCGGCGTTCTTCGGCATCAGCCCGCGCGAAGCCCTCGCCATGGACCCGCAGCAACGGCTGCTGCTTGAAGCCTCGTGGGAAGCGTTCGAACACGCAGGCATCGACCCGGAGACCTTGCGCGGCAGTCAGACCGGAGTCTTCGTCGGAATCAACGTGCAGGACTACGCGGCTCATGTGCGCCAGGTGCCGCAGGCCGTGGCCGGCTATGCGCTGACCGGCAGTTCGGGGAGCGTCGCCTCCGGCCGTATCGCCTATGTCTTCGGCCTTGAGGGGCCGACGGTGTCGGTGGACACAGCCTGCTCGTCCTCCTTGGTCGCGCTGCACATGGCCGGTCAGGCGCTGCGCACGACGGAGTGCTCGCTCGCGCTCGTCGGCGGAGTGATGGTGATGTCCACCCCGGCGACCTTCATCGAGTTCTCCCGCCAGCGGGGCCTGTCCCCCGACGGGCGGTGCAAGGCGTTCTCGGCCACCGCCGACGGCACGGGCTGGGCGGAGGGAGTCGGCATGCTCCTCGTGGAGCGGCTGTCCGACGCCCGGCGCAACGGCCACCGAGTTCTGGCCGTGGTGCGCGGCAGCGCGATCAATCAGGACGGCGCCAGCAACGGCCTCACCGCCCCCAACGGCCCCGCGCAACAGCGCGTCATCCGCCAGGCCCTGGCCGGCGCCGGGCTCTCACCTTCCGAGGTCGACGCGGTGGAGGGGCATGGCACCGGAACGGTCCTCGGCGACCCCGTTGAGGCCCAGGCGCTGCTGGCCACGTACGGGCAGGACCGGGCCGAGGACCATCCGCTATGGCTGGGGTCGGTGAAGTCCAACATCGGGCACGCCCAGGCGGCGGCCGGTGTCGGCGGGGTGATCAAGATGGTGATGGCCCTCCGGCACGAGACGCTGCCCCGTACGTTGCATGCCGACGAGCCATCGCCGCATGTGGACTGGTCAGCCGGGGCGGTCCGGCTGCTGACCGACGCCGTGCCGTGGGTACGGAACGGGCATCCACGGCGTGCCGGTGTCTCCTCCTTCGGCGTCAGCGGCACCAACGCGCACCTCATTCTGGAAGAGGCGCCCTCCGACGAACCCGACGGTACGGGGGTGGCAGGGCCGACTGCCGCGCCCGCCGTGGAGGCGTCTGCTGTCTCCCTGCCATGGCTGCTGTCCGCGAAGTCGGCCGACGCTCTCCGCGCCCAGGCGCGCCAGTTGCGGGAGTTCGTGTCTGCGGCTCCCGAAGCCGGTTCCGGTCCGGGGCTCGCGGACATCGGATACTCACTGGCCGCGCACCGGTCGGCTTTCGAGCATCGTGCTGTGGTCATCGGCTCCGACCGAGCGGAGTTCCTGGGTGGCCTGGATGCTCTGGCGGCCGACGAGGCCCACACCGCCGTCGTCACGGGGATCGCGAGGAAGGCCGGTGACCAGGGCAAGGTGGTGTTCGTGTTCCCCGGGCAGGGCGGTCAGTGGGCCGGGATGGGACTGCGGCTGCTTAAGACCTCACCCGTCTTCGCCCAATCGATCCAGGCCTGCGAACAAGCCCTCGCCCCCCACACCGACTGGACCCTGACCGACATCCTGCACCGGCCCCACACCGACCCCCTGTGGCAGCGCGCCGACGTCATCCAGCCCGTCCTCTTCGCCCTCATGACCTCCCTCGCCGCCCTCTGGCAATCCCACGGCCTTAACCCCGACGCCGTCATCGGCCACTCCCAAGGCGAAATCACCGCCGCCCACATCAGCGGAGCGCTGAGCCTGGAGGACGCCGCGAAAACCGTCGCGCTGCGCAGCCGGGCCCTGCAGACCCTGCGCGGTTCGGGCGGCATGGCCTCCGTACCACTGCCGGCGGACCAGGTCACCGGGCTGCTGCAGACCATGTGGCCGGACCGGCTGTGGGTGGCCGCCGTCAACGCCCCTACCGCCACGGTGATCTCCGGCAACGCGGAAGCTCTCACACAGGCGCTGGAACACTACCGGGACCAAGGCGTCGACGCGAAACGGATCCCGGTCGACTACGCCTCCCACTGCCCCCACATCCAGGCCGTGGCCGAGCGACTGCCCGACCTGCTGGGCGGCATCGTCCCGCGCGCCGCCGACATCCCCTTCTACTCCACGGTTGACGGCCGATGGGCCGAGCCGACCGAGCTCGACGCCGACTACTGGTACCGC
>NZ_MUNE01000405.1 GCF_002154605.1 Streptomyces milbemycinicus
GTCGGGGTCCGGGGCAGGGGCGTCGACCCGGATGGACAGGGTGTTCTGGCGGGTGTTGGACCAGGGGGAGATGGCGCCCTGCTGGTGGTGGGCGTCTCGGAATCGCGAGCCCGATCCGGGTGCGTCCTCTCGGAGCTTGAAGCGCGGGAAGCCCATCATCGAGCAGGGGAGTTCGCCGTCGGCGGCCATGATCCGGCCGAAGGTGACCGGGGTGACGGGCGGCAGGCCGGGGGCGTCCACCACGGACACCACTGCCACGTCGATTTCCGGGGCCGCGAACACGACAACGCCGTCCGCGCTCCACGCCCCGGGCTGGTCGGCCCGGAAGCGGAGGTGGACGGCAGTGGCCTCACGCACCACATGCGCGGCGGTGAGCACCGTACGGTCGGTGATCAGGTACCCCGATCCGCGTTTGCCCTTGCGTCCGCCATCGCCCGTCTCATACGTGACGATGACCTCCGCGACCCGGTCAGGGTCCAGACCCGCCATGCGATCTCCCTCCCGCCTCGCACTCTAAGGCCATCGCGCGGGGTGGGAGGGAGATGGGCGGTGCTCAGCGCGTCGAGAACGAGTGCACCGTCGTCGACCGGTATGTCTCTCCCGGCCGCAGCACCGTGGACGGGAAGCTGGGCTGGTTGGGCGAGTCGGGGAAGTGCTGGGTCTCCAGGCAGAAGCCGTCGCCCTGCCGGTAGACCTGCCCCGATGTGCCCGCCAGCGTCCCGACCAGGAAGTTGCCGGTGTAGAACTGCACACCCGGCTCGGTGGTCGCGATCCGCATCACCCGGCCCGACTCCGGCTCGCTGACCGTCACGATGTGTTCGGGACGGCTCGTGATGCCCTTGTCCAGGACGAAGTTGTGGTCGATCCCCTGCCCGTAGAGCACCTGCTGGTGCGCCTCGCGGATGTCCCGGCCGACCGCCTTCGACCGACGGAAGTCGAACGGCGTGCCGGCCACCTTGGCCAGTTCGCCGGTCGGGATGAGGGTCTTGTTGACCGGGGTGTAGCGGGAGGCGGCGATCTGGAGCCGGTGGTCGTAGATGGAGCCGGTGCCCTCGCCTCCCAGGTTGTAGTAGGTGTGGTTGGTGAGGTTGACGACCGTGGGCTTGTCGGTCGTGGCCTCGTAGTCGATGTGCCAGTCGCCCGCCGAGGTGAGGGTGTAGTCGACGCGTACCGTCAGCTTCCCGGGGTAGCCCATTTCGCCGTCGGAGCTGACCCGGCGCAGGGTCAGGCCGACGTTGCCGCCGTCCTCGAACGGCTCGATGGACCAGACGCGCTTGTCGAAGCCCTTGTCCCCGCCGTGGAGGCTGTTGGGGCCGTCGTTGACGGGGAGTTGGTAGGCGTGGCCGTCGAGGGTGAACTTGCCGTTCGCGATGCGGTTGCCGTAGCGGCCGATCAGGGCGCCGAAGTACGGGCTGCCGGCCACGTACGAGTCCAGGTCGGCGAAGCCCAGCGACACATTGGCCATGCGGCCGTGGCGGTCGGGGATCTCCAGGGACTGGACGATGCCGCCGTAGGTGAGTACGGAGAGCCGGGTGCGGCCGTTCTCGATCGTCCAGCGGTCGACCTTGGTGCCGTCAGCCAGCGTTCCGAAGTGTTCCTTCACCGCGCGTCCGCCGCCCTTCGCGTCCTTCGCGTAAGCCGTGCCCGTCCCCGTAGCGACGGCCGTGGCTGCCAGCCCGGCGGCCGCTGCCGCCGTCATCAGTGTGCGTCTGCTCGTGGTCATGTGCGGCTCCATCAGTAGTGGTGGGAGACGGACTTACGAACCGACCCTGCGCTTGTTCCAGATGTCGAAGCCCACCGCGGCGAGCAGCACCAGGCCCTTGATCACCTGCTGGTATTCGGTCCCGATGCCCACCAACGACATGCCGTTGTTGAGCACACCGAGCACCAGACCACCGATGATCGCGCCCAGCACGGTGCCGACGCCGCCGCTGGCCGAGGCGCCGCCGATGAACGCGGCGGCGATGGCCTCCAGCTCGAAGTTGAGGCCCGCGCTCGGGGTGGCGGAGCCCAGTCGGGCGGTGAAGACCAGGCCGGCGAGGGCGGCCAGCAGGCCCATGTTGACGAAGACCATGAAGGTGACGCGCTTGTCGCGGACACCCGACAGCTTGGCCGCGGGCTGGTTGCCGCCCAGGGCGTACACATGCCGTCCGACGACGGTGTTGCGCATCACGAAGCTGAAGATCACCATCAGACCCGCGAGGATCAGCAGACCCACCGGCGCGCCGTGCCAGCTGGAGAGGGTCATGGCGAAGGCCATCACCGCGGCCACGATCGCGGCGCACTTGACGTAGAACAGGCCGATCGGCATCACGTCCAGCTCATACGCCGCACGCTGCTGCCGGCCCCGCCACTCCTGCCAGACGGCCGCCGCGCACACCGCGAGGCCGATGACCATGGTGGGGTTGTGGTACTGCGTGTACGGGCCCATCTCCGGGATGAAGCCGATGCTGATCTTCCGGAAGCCCTCCGGGAAGGGCGACAGGGACTGTCCGTCCAGCAGGATCTGGGTGCCGCCGCGGAAGACGAGCATCCCGGCCAGGGTGACGATGAAGGACGGGATCCCGACGTAGGCGATCCAGAAGCCCTGCCACGCCCCGGCGGCCGCGCCGACCAGCAGGCAGAGGATGACCGCGAGTGGCCAGGGCACATCGTGGTTGACCATCAGCACGCCCGCGAAGGCGCCGACGAACGCGACCAGCGATCCGACCGACAGATCGATATGGCCCGCGATGATCACGATCATCATGCCGATCGCGAGGATCAGGATGTAGCCGTTCTGCTGCACCAGGTTGGTGACGTTGAGCGGCCGCAGCAGGATGTTGTCGGACCATATCTGGAAGATGACGATGATCAGCGCGAGCGCCACCAGCATCCCGTACTGGCGCACATTGGCCCGCAGGCTCTGCACCAGCAGCGTCCCGATGCCCGGGGAGCCGTCGTTCGGCGGTGGTGCCGCGCTCTTGGTGTCCTGGGTCGCCGTGCTCATCCTTCGTCTCCTCTGTCCCTGGTCATGTGGCGCATCAGAACCTCCTGAGTCGCCTCGGCCCGCGGTACCTCCCCGGTCAGCCGCCCAGCCGCCATCGTGTAGATCCGGTCGCACATTCCCAGCAACTCGCCCAGCTCCGAGGAGATGAAGACGACGGCCTTGCCCTGTGCCGCCAGGTCGTTGATGACCGTGTAGATCTCGTACTTGGCCCCGACGTCGATGCCACGGGTGGGCTCGTCGAGGATCAGCACCTCCGGACCCACATGGATCCACTTGCTCAGCACGACCTTCTGCTGATTGCCGCCGCTGAGCTTGCCCACCTGCTCGAAGACCGTGGGGGCCTTGATGTTCATGGTCTTGCGGAACCGCTCGGCCACCCGCGACTCCTCGTGCTCGTTGACCACGCCGCGGCGCGCCACCTTGGCCAGCGAGGAGAGCGAGATGTTCCGGCTGATGGTGTCGTCGAGGTTGAGCCCGTAGTGCTTGCGGTCCTCGGTGACATAGGCGATGCCGTGCTCGATCGCCTCCGGAACGGTGCGGGTACGGACCTCCTTGCCGTCGCGGTAGACCCGGCCGCCGGTGTACCGGCCGTAGGCGCGCCCGAAGACGCTCATCGCCAACTCGGTGCGGCCCGCGCCCATCAGGCCCGCGATGCCCACGATCTCGCCCCGCCTGACGTTCAGCGACACCCCGTCCACGACGTTGCGCTGCTGGTCGATGGGGTGGCGTACGGTCCAGTCCTCGATGGCCATGGCCACCTCGGAGGCGTCGTCACCCTCGTACGGGGTGCGCTCGGGGAAGCGGTTGTCGAGGTCGCGGCCGACCATCCCGCGGATGATGCGGTCCTCGGAGACCTGCGGCTCCGCCTCCGGCGTCTCGCGGACCACCATGGTCTCGATGGTCTGGCCGTCGCGCAGGATGGTGACGGAGTCGGCGACCCTGCGGATCTCGTTCAGCTTGTGCGAGATGATGATGCAGGAGATGCCCTGCGCCTTGAACTCCAGCAGCAGCTCCAGGAGTTTGCCGCTGTCCTCGTCGTTGAGCGCCGCGGTCGGCTCGTCCAGGATCAGCAGCTTCACCTCCTTGGAGAGCGCCTTGGCGATCTCCACGAGCTGCTGCTTGCCCACCCCGATGTCGGCGACCCGCGTCTGCGGCGACTCCGTGAGACCGACCCGCTTGAGCAGCGCGGTGGCGTGCTTGAGGGTTTCGTTCCAGCTGATCAGGCCGCCCTTGGCGTGTTCGTTGCCCAGGAAGATGTTCTCGGCGATGGACAGATAAGGAATCAGGGCCAGTTCCTGGTGGATGATGACGATGCCGCGCTGTTCGCTGGCCTTGATGTCCTTGAACGCGCACACCTCCCCCTGGAACTGGATGTCCCCTTCGTAGCTGCCGTGCGGGTACACCCCGCTGAGCACCTTCATCAGGGTCGACTTCCCGGCGCCGTTCTCCCCGCAGATGGCGTGGATCTCGCCCTCGCGGATGAGGAGGTTGACGTCGGACAGCGCCTTGACGCCGGGGAAGGTCTTCGTGATGGAGCGCATTTCGAGAATGTGGTTCATGTTCCCGGCCTCCATCCCTACTTCAGCTGGCCGGCGGTGTAGTAGCCCTCTTTTACGAGGAGCTGGGTGTTGGACTTGTCGATGCTGACCGGGTTGAGCAGATAGGCCGGCACGGTCTTCTTGCCGTTGTTGTACGACTTGGTGTCGTTGACCTGGGGCTTGCCGCCGGTCAGCTTCGCGGTGGCCATCTGGACGGTGGCCTTGGCGAGCTTGCGGGTGTCCTTGTAGACGGTCTGCGTCTGCTCTCCGCGGATGATGGACTTCACGGAGGCGAGCTCGGCGTCCTGACCGGACACGGCCGGGTAGGGCTTGTCCTTCGTGCCGTAGCCGACGCCGCGCAGCGCGGACAGGATGCCGATGGACATGCCGTCGTACGGCGAGAGCACGGCGTTGACGTCGGCGTTGCTGTACGCCGCGTTGAGCAGGTCCTCCATGCGGTTCTGGGCGGCGCTGGCGCTCCACTTCGCCGTGTACAGCTGGTTGAGCTTCGTCTGCTTGCTGCGGACGACGAGCCGCCCGTCGTCGAGGTACGGCTTGAGCACGCTCATCGCGCCGTTGAAGAAGTACCGGGTGTTGTTGTCGTCCGACGACCCGGCGAACAGCTCGATGTTGAACGGGCCCTTCTTGTCCCCCTTGTCCTTGGGCAGCCCGAGCTTGTTCACGAGATACGTGGCCTGGAGCACGCCGACCTTGAAGTTGTCGAAGGTCGCGTAGTAGTCGACGTACTTCGAACCCAGGATCAGCCGGTCGTAGGAGATCACCGGTATGTTCGCGTCATGGGCGCTCTGCAGCACGTCGGTGAGCGCGGTCCCGTCGATCGGCGCGATCACCAGCAGCTTGTACTGCTTGGTGACCATGTTCTCCAGCTGCGCCACCTGGGTGCGTACGTCGTCCTCGCCGTACTGGAGGTCCGTCTTGTAGCCCGCCGCCTGGAACTGCTTGACCATGTTCTTGCCGTCGGCGATCCACCGCTCGGAGGACTTGACCGGCATCGCGATGCCGATCGTGTTGCTGTTGCCGCCCTTGTAGCGGCTGCCGCCGACCGCCTCCTGACCGCAGGCGGTGGCGGTGAGCGAGAGCGTGAGCAGGGCGGCGAGTGCCGCCAAGGCTCGTACCGCTCTGGCCTTACGCATCATCATCGGGTCGTCCTTCCCTTGTGCGTCCGTGGCTCAGGATTCTTGGGGCGCAGGCTGTGACTGCGCCGCGGCGAAGCGCCGCAGCGCGCCGGGCAGCCGGGAGCCCAGCGGGGACATCCCGCCGTCCGCGCCCAGCCGGGCGAGCATGTCGAGCACGAGCCGGCCTCGGCGTACCCGCTCACGTGCGCTGTTCAGTGCGACATCGCGCAGCTGAGCGCCGTAGGGGTAGATGCCGGGGGACTTGCTGAGCCCGAACTTCAGGTAGATGGGGGCGCCGCGGCGGATCAGCTCGGCGGCGTCGTAGATGCGGACAAAGCCGCCCAGGTCATCGGGGGCCTCCACATAGAAGTCCATCGGCGCGCCGGAGACCCGGCGGATCTCGGTCAGGTGCTCCAGCGTAAGGTCCGACGGAATGTTGATGGAGTCGGCGCCCAGCTGCTCGTACACCGCGAACGAGGCCGGGTTGACCGGGCCGACCAGCGCGGACAGCTTGAAGGTGGTGTCGGCCGGCAGCTCGCCGCGCTCGCGCAGCTGGTGCAGCAGCCACAGCACACCCTCGTCCGCGACCAGCAGACACTTGACGCCCAGCGAGGCGGCGCGCAGCGCGTCCTCGACACAGCCCGCGACCGCGTCATGGCCGCGGGCGCGCAGACCGCCGCCGCGGGAGTCGGTGCGGGTGGCGGCGCCGATGTCCCAGGTGCCGCGCGGGCCGGTGAACAGGCACAGCTCGGCGTTGCGCTCGGCGCAGGACTCCACCATCTCGGTGATCTCGGAGTCGGTGAGCATCCATACGCCGCTGCCCTGGCTGATCCGGTGGATCGGCACATCGAGGCGGCTTGCCTCCTTGAACACGGTGGCCAGCGCCTCGGGCCCCTCCACGGAGGGGATCTCGGTGCGCCAGCTGCCGCCGTCCGGGAAGGAGTGCGGGGAGGCGTCGGCGGGGTCGGCGGCGGGTGCGGAGTGGCCGAGCGACGCGAGGGCCGCGTCGGCGGGGCGGCGGGGGCCGGAGGTGGTGGCTGAGGCGGCGGTCACGGTGCTCCTTGTGGAGTGATGGCCGGTGTTTCGGCGTCCGGCTGCTGTGCTGCCCGGCACGTCGTCGTCCGGGATTTCGAATGACATTCGGGTGATTGGGTACTTGAGGGTAAGTTCGGGTAATTGGGTGCACGCCGGTACGGGCCGTGTCAGGGCGGCCCGTACCGACGTGCGACTACGGGAGGCCCTGCGGGCGCAGCAGGACCTTGCCGACCTTGGGATCGCCGCTGCCGACCAGGTCGATCGCGGTGCCGAAGTCGGTGAGCGGCAGCTCATGGGTGACCAGCGGCAGCAGGGACAGCAGCCCGGCGTCGAAGACCCGCACGGCGTGCGCCCATGCGGCGGGCGGGGCCCCGAAGACCGTCTGCACCTCGAGCTGGCGCACCACCAGGTCGGTGGGGTCCAGACCCGCCGCGCCCGCCGCCGGGAGGCCGGTGAGCACGAGCCGCCCGCCGCGCCGCAGCAGCGCGGCGGAGTCCCGGGCCGCGGAGGCGGAGCCGGCCGTCTCGACAACGATGTCGTACGTCCCGGCCTCGGCCTCGGGCAGCGTGTCCGGGGTGTGGAACGCCGTCGCGCCGAAGGACCGCGACAGCTCCTCCCGGTCCCGGCGGATGTCGACCACCAGCAGCTCGGCGGGGGAGGCCGCGGCCAGGAACTGCACCGCGATCATGCCGAGGGTGCCGGAGCCGACCACCGCGACCCGCGCGCCCGGCTGGGCGTTCGCCTTGAGCGCGGCGGCCGCCACACAGGCGGCGGGCTCCAGCAGGGCGGCGGCGGAGAGGTCGGCGTTGTCGGCGAGCGGATGCAGCAGCCGGGCGGGGAGGGTGAGGGTGGTGGCCATCGCGCCCGGCTGGGTGAAGCCCGTCTCCTCGTACCCGGCGGTGCACAGCGTGGTGTCCCCGGCGTGGCAGCGGTCGCACACCTGGCAGTTGCGGAACCCCTCGCCGACCACCTTCCGGCCGACCAGCGCGGCCGGCACCCCGGCCCCGACGGCCTCGACCGTGCCCGACCACTCATGGCCGGGGGTGATCGGGTAGCGGACATACCCCTCGGGCCGGTTCCCCTGGTAGATCTCGCGGTCGCTGCCGCAGATCCCGGAGGCGTGCACCCGCACCCGCGCGTCCCCGGGCCCGGGCTCGGCCACGGGGCGGGTCTCCAGCCGGTGGCTGCCCGGCCCGTCGAGTACGAGGGCGTCCTCTGTTACGGGGGCGCCTTCTGTCACAGGGACGTCTTCTGTCACCGGGGCGCCTTCTCCTGGGGCGTCTTCTGTGCCGCTCACATCTGCTCCGTTCCTGCCCCGCCCCGGACGGGGGCCGGGTGGGCCCTCCCGCCGGATCCGCTGTCGTCTCCGCCGGGCGTGTTCTGCCCCCTCGCCGCCGCGGGAATCGCGTTCGTCCACCCCTTTGGCGCGGGTCGAGGGATTTCCCTATGCACTGATCGCGTTTACTCGCTGTCCGTCCCCTTGGGGTCCCGCTTCTCCCAGCCCTCGGCCCACAGGTCGAACCGGGCCTGCTGCTGCGGGAACTCGGCGGCGGCGTCGGTGTCCAGCTCGACGCCGAGACCGGGGGCGTGGGAGAGCTCGAAGTAGCCGTCCACGACCTGCGGGGCGCCCTTGACCACCTTCTTGATCTCCGAGTCGGCGAAGTCGTTGAAGTGCTCGAGGATCTTGAAGTTGGGCGAGGTGAAGCCGACCTGGAGGGAGGCGGCGGTGAGCACGGACCCGCCGACGTTGTGCGGCGCGACGAGCATGTAGTGGGTCTCGGCGGTGGCGGCCAGTTTGCGGGTCTCCCAGATGCCGCCGATGTGGCCGACGTCCGGCTGGATGATGTCCACGGCCTGACTCTCGAAGAGCTCGCGGAACTCGATGCGGTCGTGGATCCGCTCACCGGTGGCAACCGGGATGTCCACCTTGGCCGCGACCTTCTCCAGCGCCTTCAGGTTCTCCGGCGGCACCGGCTCCTCCAGCCAGGCCGGCTTGAAGGGGGCCAGCTCGTTCGCCAGGCGGACGGCGGTGGCGGGGGAGAAGCGGCCGTGCATCTCCAGCATCAGCTCGGCGTCCGGGCCGATCGCGTCCCGCACGGCCTCGATGAGCGAGACCGCGTACAAGGTCTCCTTGTGGTCGAGCTCGAAGTGCCCGGTGCCGAACGGGTCGATCTTCAGCGCCTTGTAACCGCGCTCCATGACCCCCTGGGCGGCCTTGTGGTAGGCCTCCGGCGTCCGCTCGGTCGTGTACCACCCGTTCGCGTACGCCTTGACCTTGTCGGTCACCTTGCCGCCGAGGAGCTGCCACACGGGCACGCCCAGCGCCTTGCCCTTGATGTCCCAGCAGGCCATTTCGACGCAGGCGATCCCCGACATCACGATCTCGCCCGCACGGCCGTAGTCGCCGTACTTCATCCGCCGTACGAGGTCCTCCACGGCGAAGGGGTCGGACCCGGCGATGTGGTTGGCCTCGGCCTCACGGAGGTAGCCGAGCAGCGCGTCGGTGTGGCCGAGCATGCGGGTCTCGCCGACGCCGGTGATGCCCTCGTCGGTGTGGACCTGCACGTAGGTCAGGTTGCGCCAGGGGGTGCCGACGACATGCGTGCTGATTCCGGTGATGCGCAAGGCGTTCTGCCCTTTCGCGAGTGGTGCGGTGTGTGTTGTTCGATATTTCGTCACACGTTCGAAATCCTGGCGTGACGGTAGCCACCGGGCGTAAGGGGTGTCAATGGCCATACGTCGAATGGTTGTCGAATGATTTTCACGTTTGTGTCGGGACCCGCGCGGGGCGACGGGCAGCTTCGTTGTCGAACAGATATCGGGGCGGGTCCCTGGGGCCTTCGCTCTCCGTGAGGTGCGCCCACGGTGAGCGACTGTGGGCAGCCGCGGGGCGATCAGGGGCTCTCGGCGCGCCGGGGAGTTCGGCGGCGCAAGGAGGCCGGCAACGGGAAGGGGGAGGGGGCCGGAGGCATCGTCGCCGTCCTGCCCAGGCTGTCACCGGCCGGCGGACGGTGGGGCGGTGGATGGTCGCCCGGAGCGGTAGATGCCGGTCCGGTTCGGGCCTTCCCCCCGCCCCCTCTTAAAAAATGCTTGCTCTACATCAAACGTTTTTCTGAGAGGGGGTGGGAGGAGGCCCGTAACCGGACTTCGTTTTCTCTCTCCCCCCGGCTCGGCGCGACGCCACCGGGAAGGGAACCGGGGCTGCTTCCCGCCGCCGCAACCCGCCGCGACCCGCCGGGCCGCCGGACGGCGACGGCGGTGTACCGCGCCTCCCCTTCCCGCTGCCGGCCGCCTTGCGCCGGAGGCGCGAGACGATGCCCGCACCCGCCGGAGCCGAATGCCGTCAGCGTTCTGGACCACAAGGGTGGCGCCAAGACCACGGGCGCGTTCACCGGTCTCCGCGAGGGGGCGGTGGGTGGATCGGGGTCGTCAGTGGCCGGTGGGCCCGTTCCAGTCGACGAGCTGGACGATGACGCCGTTGGGGTCGCGGACCTGGAAGGCGCGTTCGCCCCACTCCTCCTCCGTCAGCGGCATGGTGATCGTGACGCCCTCGGCGCTCAGGCGGGCCAGCTCGCCTTCGAGGTCTTCGACGACGAAGGCGAGGATCAGACCGGTGGCGTGCTCGTCGCGCTGGTCGGCGGGCAGGGTCTCCAGCCCGCGGCGCAGAAAGATGACGTTCATGTCGAGGCCGTCGCGGGTCAGGGACGCGAAGCCGTCGGCGGCCATCTGCTCGTGAAAGCCGAAGTGCTCGACCAGGAAGGCGCTGGAGGCGGGGACATCGTCGACGTTGAGGGACACGGCACAAGAGGTGACCTTCACAGGCTCTCTCCTCACAAGATCGTACTCGCTCAGTTTTCTCTATACACAGTACATCGTACTGCGTATAGAGATTAAGTGCCTATGGCGGTCCGGGCCCCGCCTGGTACACCAGAGTCATGACCGCCGACGACCCCACCACGCTGCCCGGCCTCGTCGAGGAGCCCAGCGCTCCGCGCCGCCGCGTCACTTGTCGTATGTGCGGGCGGCCGTTGCGCGGGCGTGAGGCGCGGCTGTGGGGGCTGGGGGATGAGTGTCGGGCGAAGCTGGCGGTGCGCAGTGCGCCGAGGCCGCCCGCGCATGAGGTCGAGCAGGAGACGCTGCCGGGGATCTGACGGGACGCGCGCCGCCGTCAGCGCGCTGCGCGCTTCTCCCACTCCGCGCGGTCGCGTGCGTAGACCTCGTCCGGCGCGAGCAGATCCGTCGCGCCGGACGAGG
>NZ_MUNE01000406.1 GCF_002154605.1 Streptomyces milbemycinicus
CATGCCAAGGGCCTCAAAGCGGGCATCTATCTGCCCGTGGGCCTGGAGAAGGAGGCGTACGGCGACGGCAGGGTCCCGGTCTGGAACGCCGACGGCTGCACCACCGCCGACATCGTCCACGACGACCTGCGCACCACCAACGGCTGGGACAGCGCCTATAAGCTCGACTTCTCCCGCCCCTGCGCCCAGAAGTACGTCGACTCCCAGGCACAGCTGTTCGCGGACTGGGGATACGACTTCCTCAAGCTCGACGGCGTCGGCCCCGGCTCCGGCAAGAGCGGCGACCAGTACGACAACGTGTCGGACGTGACCGCCTGGCAGAAGGCCATCGCCGCCACCGGCCGCCCCATCCACCTCGAGATCTCCTGGTCCCTGGACATCGGGCGCGTCGCCGACTGGAAGAAGTACTCCAACGGCTGGCGCATCGACACCGACGTCGAGTGCTACTGCAACACCCTCGTCAGCTGGGAGAACTCCGTCGACGACCGCTGGGACGACGCCCCGGGCTGGACTCGGCACGCGGGCCCCGGCGGCTGGAACGACCTCGACTCCCTGAACGTCGGCAACGGGGAGATGGACGGCCTCACCAGGGCCGAGCGGCAGAGCTACGCCACCCTGTGGGCCATCGCCAAGTCCCCGCTGTACACGGGCGACGACCTCACCCGCCTCGACTCCTACGGTTTGTCCCTGCTGACCAACCGCGAGGTCATCGCCGT
>NZ_MUNE01000407.1 GCF_002154605.1 Streptomyces milbemycinicus
GTGCGGGCGGGGCTCGGGCGACCAGTCGGGATGTGGCGCGGGTCGCGGGCGTGTCGCAGGCGACCGTTTCGCTGGTCCTGGGCGACAAATGGGCCGGACGCGTGTCGGAACGCACCGCGGCGGCGGTGCGCGCCGCCGCGCGCGACCTCGGATACCGCCCGAACCTCGCGGCGCGCAGCCTCCGCCTCGGTCGGACCAGGACCGCGCTGCTCGTCGTCCCGGCGCTCACCACGGAGTTCTTCGCCCGGGTGTACACCGGCGCCGCGCGCGTGGCCGCCGAGGGCGGCTTCGGGGTGGTGCTCTACCCGTCCCCGGAGGGCGTAGGCCCGGCGCGCGACCCCTTCGACTCGGCGCGCGCCTCGCTCGACGGCGTGATCGCCTCCTCGATGGCAGCGGACGCGCTGGCCGCGGTGCGCGGCGGGGGACTCCCGCTGGTGATGCTCGACAGCTCCCCCGACGAGACCGCCGCGGCGGCCACGGTCAACCTCGACATCGCCGACGGCATGCGACAGGCCGCCGGGCACCTCCTGGGCCTGGGACACCGCCGTATCGCCCATGTCGCGGCGGCCGTGGACACCTGGACCTTCCGGGTCCGCGCACGGGCCCTGGCGGCGGCGGTGGGCGCGGTCCCGGGTGCCTCTCTGCACACCGAGGCAGCCCCCCTGACGGTCGACGAGGGCCGCCGTGCGGCCGAACGGGCGCTCACCCACCCCGGCCCGCGCCCCACGGCGCTCGTATGCGACGACGACATCCTGGCGGCCGGCGCCTGCAAGGCCGCCCGGCGACTGGGGTTGCGGGTGCCGGACGACGTCTCGGTCACCGGCTTCGACGACCTCGCGCTGGCCACGGCGGTCGACCCGGAGCTGACGACGGTACGGCTGCCGGCTGAGGAGGTCGGTGCGGCCGGTATGCGGGCCCTGATGGCAGTCCTGGCCGACGAGCCGGCACGCGACACATCACTCCCGGTTGAACTGGTCCCCCGCGGCTCCACAGCGCCACCACCGCACTAACACCGCCCGCACCCGCCAAGGATTGCGTCAGCATGGCCGACGCCGAGCAGGGCTGGCCGAGTGGCCCCGGTGACGCCGACGGCGCGGTGAGCGATGGCTGCCTGACGCGGCCGAGGGGCGCTGCGCGCCGCTCTTGGCTCCTGGCGCCCAGGTGCGCGACGATCCTGCCTTTCGCGGCTCACCGGCCGGACGGCTGGGCCACAGACACCTCGGCGCGCCTCGGCTGGGGCCGGGGCGCGCCATGGTGGGTGAGGTGGCGGGGAGGGTTACTCCTCCGTCTCGGAGGACTCCTCGGCCGACGTCTCGGAATCGGAATCGGCCTCAGAATCGGCCTCGGCCGAAGCGCTCTCCTGCTCCAGGAGGCGGGTCAGCTGGCTGCCCAGCATCCGCTTGAACTTCCGCTGCTGCGGTCGCGTCCGGTCCACCACCGCGACCTCGAGCTGCTCGGCGGTGAGGCTGCGCTCGCCGCCGTTGCTGTCTCGGGCGAGGGATTCGACGGCCAGTTTCAGCGCCTCGGCAAGGGTCATGCCGTCCACGTGGCGCTGGTCGAGATAGCTGCTGATCTGGTCGGCGTTGCCACCCACCGCGACCGAGCCGTGCTCGTCGACGATGGAGCCGTCGTGCGGCAGCCGGTAGATCTGGTCGTCCTCGGGACCGTCCCCGACCTCGGCGACGATCAGCTCGACCTCATAGGGCTTCTCCGCGGCGCTGGAGAAGATGGTGCCGAGCGTCTGGGCGTAGACATTGGCGAGGCCGCGGGCGGTCACATCGTCGCGGTCGTACGTGTAGCCGCGCAGGTCGGCGTAGCGGACACCGCCGATGCGCAGATTCTCGAACTCGTTGTACTTGCCGACCGCCGCGAAGGCGATCCGGTCGTAGATCTCGCTGACCTTGTGCAGCGCGCGGGACGGGTTCTCCGCGACGAAGAGGATGCCGTCGGCATACTGCAGCACGACCACGCTGCGGCCGCGCGCGATGCCCTTGCGGGCGTATTCGGCGCGGTCGGCCATGGCCTGCTGGGGCGATACATAGAACGGCGTCGTCACCGGCTATCCGTCCCTTCCTGTCAGTGGCGAATGCATTCCGGGTCAACCGTCCCCTCAGAGCAGCGAGGCCCGCGGGCCGTCCGGCTCCTCGAGCCGCCGCTCGTGGATGGTGCGGGCGATCTCGGAGACCTCCGCCTCGGCCAGCCTCTTGAAGCCGTCCTCAGTGATCACCGTGACGATGGGGTAGATGCGCCGGCCAAGGTCGGGGCCGCCGGTCGCGGAGTCCTCGTCGGCGGCGTCGTACAGCGCCTGGACGACGGCGATGGCGGTGTCGGATTCGGTCAGATCCTCGCGGTACAGCTTCTTGAGCGCGCCGCGGGCGAAGAGCGAGCCGGAGCCGGTGGCGGCGAAGCCGTGCTCCTCGGAGCGTCCGCCGGTCACGTCGTAAGAGAAAATGCGGCCCTTCTCACGGTCGACGTCCCAGCCCGCGAAGATCGGGACGACGGCCAGACCCTGCATGGCCATGCCCAGATTGCCGCGGATCATGGTCGACAGCCGGTTGGCCTTGCCCTCCAGGGAGAGGGTGGTGCCTTCCACCTTCTCGAAGTGCTCCAGCTCCAGCTGGAAGAGCTTGACCATCTCCACGGCGAAGCCGAGCGTGCCCGCGATGCCGACGGCCGAGTACTCGTCGGCAGGGAAGACCTTCTCGACGTCGCGCTGGGAGATGAGGTTGCCCATCGTCGCGCGGCGGTCACCGGCGAGCACCACGCCGCCGGGGAAGGTCGCCCCGACGATCGTCGTGCCGTGGGGGGCCTCGAATGCGCCCTGCACCGGGGGGAGCGGGCGCTTCCCCGGGAGCAGCTCGGGCGAGTGGGCGCCGAGGAAGTCCATGAAGGATGAGGAGCCAGGCGTCAGGAAGGCAGCTGGTAGACGCCCGGTGCTACGAGTGTTGGCTTCCACGCGATTCCTTCCAGGTATGTCGCAGCCCGCCTTATCACGTCGGGCCGATCCTTGAACTGCCCCAGTGCCGCGTTGCAGCTGAAGCACAGTACGCCACGGACCCTACCCTTCTCATGGCAGTGATCCACATGTGCGGGCGGAGCCGACAAACATATGCAGCAGACGCCTCCTTGGGAGGCGATCAGCTCGTCACGTTCCGCTTCGGTCATGCCGTACTCACGCTTCAGATGGCCTTGCCGCCCCTGCACCGCCCGGCATGCCTTGCACCGTGTCGACAGGCAGTCAGACGCAGTGGCGTTGCGATGCCACTCACTGTGAGGCTTGATCTCACCACATATCCGGCAAAGCTTGTGCCCAGCCGGGACGTCCACCTTCTCGCGCACAGGCTTTCCCATAGCCTCCCGGCGGCGTCGGTAGTGCGCGGCGCTGTACTCCGCCACGCACTCCCGGCACCGCACCTGAAGGCCGTGACGCCGGTTCCGGTCTCGCGCAAACGCGGTGACCAGCAGGTCCCTCTCGCATCCCGTGCACTGCTTCGAGTTCGGCTTGCCAGCCACTCCCACCCTCCCCGACGCCTTCGACCCGAAGGCAAAAGCGGCTAACGGCCTTTATTGCCCACCCTTTTGCACGAAGGAGCGCACGAAATCCTCTGCGTTAGCCTCGAGTACGTCGTCGATCTCGTCCAGAACGTCGTCCACGTCATCCGACAGCTTCTCGTGCCGCTCCTTGAGATCCTCCGCCGCCTGCGCGTCCTGCGCCTGCTCCTCGACCTCCTCGGTCGTGCGCGACGCCTTCTGCTGTCCGCCGCCGGTGTCCTTTGTCGCCATATCCCTCACCCCGCTCAGTTCGCCCCAGCTTGATTCGATCGGTCAAGATCAGACCCTACAAGCCGGGTCCGACATCGGCCTCGCAGTTGTTACAACGCACCGAGGCCACCTCGATGATTCCCGGCCGCGGCCCATTTCAGCCCCCCGAGAGCACCCGGACCAGTTCCTCGGCGGTGCGGCAGCGGTCCAGGAGCGCCTTGACGTGGTTTCTGGTGCCGCGCAGTGGTTCCAGCGTCGGGACCCGCTGGAGGGAGTCCCGGCCCGGCAGATCGAAGATCACCGAGTCCCAGGAGGCGGCGGCCACGTCGTCGGCGTACTGCTCCAGGCAGCGGCCGCGGAAGTAGGCCCTGGTGTCCTCCGGCGGCTTGCTCCGGGCCCGGGACACTTCGTCCTCGTCCAGCAGCCGCTTCATCTTGCCGCGGGCCGCCAGACGGTTGTACAGGCCCTTCTCGGGGCGCACATCGGCGTACTGGAGGTCCACCAGATGGAGCCGGGCGGCGTCCCACTCGAGGCCGTCACGGCGCCGGTA
This sequence comes from Streptomyces milbemycinicus, assembly GCF_002154605.1. Lineage (GTDB taxonomy): Bacteria > Actinomycetota > Actinomycetes > Streptomycetales > Streptomycetaceae > Streptomyces > Streptomyces milbemycinicus. The sequence goes on from NZ_MUNE01000407.1 coordinate 4,313, forward strand.
GCCCTCCATGAGCTCGCGCTTGGCGACCCAGTCCAGCTCGCCGGACAGGCTCATCGGGTCCCGCTCCAGGCGGTTCAGGACGTCCTCCCATCGGGTGAGCACATCCCGGGTCTGTTCATCGGCGTCGGCGCCGAAGCGGTCCTCGACGTACTTACCGGCCAGCTCGAAGTACTCCATCTGGAGCTGCACCGCGGTGAGTGTGCGGCCGCTGCGCAGCGTGACCAGGCGGCGCAGTGTCGGGTCGTGGGAGACCTGGTGCAGGGTGCGCACGGGCTGGTCCACGGCGAGGTCCACGGCGATGAAGCCGTCCTCGATCATCGACAGCACCAGGGAGGTGGTGCCGAGCTTGAGGTAGGTCGAGATCTCGGAGAGGTTGGCGTCGCCGATGATCACATGCAGCCGGCGGTACTTCTCGGCGTCGGCGTGCGGCTCGTCGCGGGTGTTGATGATGGGGCGCTTGAGGGTGGTCTCCAGGCCCACCTCGACCTCGAAGTAGTCGGCCCGCTGACTGATCTGGAACCCGTTTTCATGGCCGTCCTGGCCCAGGCCCACCCGGCCGGCGCCGGTGACGACCTGCCGGGAGACGAAGAAGGGGGTCAGGTGGCGCACGATGTCCGAGAAGGCGGTCTCCCGCTTCATCAGGTAGTTCTCATGCGTGCCGTAGGAGGCGCCCTTGTTGTCGGTGTTGTTCTTGTAGAGGTGGATCGGCTGGGCTCCGGGCATCTGGCCGGCGCGCAGGGCGGCCTCGGCCATGATGCGCTCGCCCGCCTTGTCCCAGAGCACCGCGTCCCTGGGGTTGGTCACCTCGGGGGCGGAGTACTCGGGGTGTGCGTGGTCGACGTAGAGCCGCGCCCCATTGGTGAGGATCACATTGGCCAGGCCGATGTCCTCGTCCGTGAGCTGGCTGGCGTCCGCGGACTCGCGGGCGAGGTCGAAGCCGCGGGCGTCCCGCAGCGGGTTCTCCTCCTCGAAGTCCCAGCGGGCGCGGCGCGCCCGGTGCATCGCCGCCGCGTATGCGTTGACGACCTGGGATGAGGTGAGCATGGCATTGGCGTTCGGGTGGCCCGGGACGGAGATCCCGTACTCCGTCTCGATCCCCATTACTCGCCGTACGGTCATGCGGCCCTCCTTGCCCGGCGCCGCCCCCGGGCGGGTTCGGCGCTCAAGTACCGCTGTGCTTCCGGTCCGTGCGCGGCCCCCGATCCCCCGCACCGCGCTGCCGCGGTACCGAAGAGCCTAGAACCGCTGCACGGCCCTGAGGCGATCATTTCAGTCATTGCTCCGGTCCGGCTCGTAGGTGCCCGCTCGCTGTGCTGACAGGTCCGACATACACATCCGAAATCACGGTCCGAAAAGCGCATCCGGCTGCGGATGCCCCGTCCAGGACATCCGCAGCCGGACCGCGGTGTTACAGGTACTGACCGGTGTTCGCCACCGTGTCGATGGAGCGTCCCGTGTCCGCGCCCTGCTTTCCGGTGACCAGGGTGCGGATGTAGACGATCCGCTCGCCCTTCTTGCCGGAGATCCGGGCCCAGTCGTCGGGGTTGGTGGTGTTCGGCAGGTCCTCGTTCTCCTTGAACTCGTCCACGCAGGCGGCGAGCAGGTGGGAGACCCTGAGGCCCTTCTGGTTGTGGTCCAGGAAGTCCTTGATGGCCATCTTCTTGGCCCGGTCCACGATGTTCTGGATCATGGCGCCGGAGTTGAAGTCCTTGAAGTAGAGGACTTCCTTGTCGCCGTTGGCGTAGGTGACCTCCAGGAAGCGGTTCTCCTCGGACTCGGTGTACATCTGCTCGACGACCGACTGGATCATGCCGCCGACCGCGGCCTTGGGGGACCCGCCGTGCTCGGCGAGGTCGTCCGTGTGGATCGGCAGGGTCTGCGTCAGGTACTTCGAGAAGATGTCCTTCGCGGCCTCGGCGTCCGGACGCTCGATCTTGATCTTCACATCGAGACGGCCGGGGCGCAGGATCGCCGGGTCGATCATGTCCTCGCGGTTGGAGGCGCCGATCACGATCACATTTTCCAGGCCCTCGACACCGTCGATCTCCGAGAGCAGCTGGGGGACGATGGTGTTCTCCACGTCCGAGCTGACACCGGAGCCTCGGGTCCGGAAGAGGGAGTCCATCTCGTCGAAGAAGACGATGACCGGTGTGCCCTCGCTGGCCTTCTCCCGCGCCCGCTGGAAGACCAGCCGGATGTGCCGCTCCGTCTCGCCGACGTACTTGTTCAGCAGCTCGGGGCCCTTGATGTTGAGGAAGAAGCTCTTCCCCGCGGGCTTCCCGGTCACCTCGGCGACCTTCTTGGCAAGGGAGTTGGCCACGGCCTTGGCGATCAGCGTCTTGCCGCAGCCGGGCGGGCCGTACAGCAGCACACCCTTGGGCGGCCGCAGTTCGTGCTCCTTGAACAGGTCGGGGTGGAGGTACGGGAGCTCGACCGCGTCCCTGATCAGCTCGATCTGGTTGCCCAGGCCGCCGATCTTGGTGTAGTCGATGTCCGGGACCTCTTCGAGGACGAGCTCTTCGACCTCGCTCTTGGGCACGACCTCGTAGACGTAGCCGGAGCGGGGCTCGAGCAGCAGGGCGTCGCCGGGGCGGATGGTGATGTCCAGCAGCGGCTCGGCGAGCCGCACCACGCGCTCCTCGTCGGTGTGCCCGATCACCAGGGCGCGCTCGCCGTCCTCAAGGATCTCCTTGAGGGTGACGATGTCCCCGGCGCGCTCGAACTCCATGGCCTCGACCACATTGAGCGCCTCGTTGAGCATGACCTCCTGGCCGCGCCTGAGGTCCTCGAGATCGACGCTCGGGCTGACGTTCACCCGGAGTTTCCGGCCTCCGGTGAAGATATCGGCCGTGCCGTCCTCGTTCGCCTGCAGAAACACCCCGAAGCCGGCCGGCGGCTGCGCGAGCCGGTCGACCTCCTCCTTGAGGGCCACGATCTGGTCGCGGGCCTCACGGAGCGTGTTGGCGAGCCGCTCGTTCTGCGCGGACACGCCCGCCAGGTTTGTCTGCAGCTCGACGATCCGCTCTTCGAGAATCCTCGTGTGCCGCGGAGAGTCGGCGAGCTTGCGTCGCAGGACGGCGATTTCCTGCTCGAGATAGGCAACCTGGCCGGCTGGGTCGTCAGACCCCCGCCCCGGCCGGATGCCGCGGTTGATGTCGTCGTCGTGGGCTGCCACGGTCCTCACCTCCTCCAAGGGGAGCTGGACGCTTCCTGACCCTACCTGGGCCGGTGCGGGTTGAAACCCCTAGATCACAAACCCGGTCGGCGTGTGTCCGATCTTCACCCTTGCGCACTCCCTCACGCCAGGTGAATACCCACCCAACAACATCGGAAAGCGACCGGTTGTATCGTCGAGATGGTCAACACCCGCCAAGGCTGGCGCTATTTAGTCAATGTTGAATCATGTATCAGGGGACGGCAGATCGTGACTGTGCAGAACGAGGAGCTCGGTGACCTTGAGGTCTGGATCGACCAGGATCTGTGCACGGGCGACGGGATCTGTGCCCAGTACGCACCCGAGATCTTCGAACTCGACATCGACGGTCTAGCTTACGTCAAGAGCGCCGACGACGAATTGCTGCAGGACCAGGGCGCGACGACGCGCGTCCCGCTGCCGCTGCTCACCGAGGTCGTGGACTCCGTCAAGGAGTGTCCCGGTGAGTGCATCCATGTACGGCGGGTGTCGGACCGGGTCGAGGTGTACGGGCCCGACGCCGAGTGACGGATCAGACACTGCCCGGAACCGGCAGGGCCTTGAGGACGTACTTGCCGTCCTTCCACTGCCAATTGACTTCGCGCTGAAGGTCCGGACAGCAGCGTGCCACCTGCTCCGAGGAGTAGCCGAGCAGAGTGGCCGAAACCTTGGTTCCGCGCAGCGCGAAATCCTTGATGCTCATCCCTTCCTTGGGATCCAGGAAGGTGGCGACGATCCGCGGCCGCTCCTGGCCGCTGCCGTTCCCCTTGCCGTCCTTGCCGGCCGTCCCGCTGTCGTTGCCGCCCTCGCTGTTCTTGCCGTCCGGCTGCGCCAGCACATACATGCCGCTGGGCGGGGTGCCGGTCTCGGAGTGGCAGCGGACCACGGCCACCGTCTCCGGCCGCCCGTCACCGTCCAGATCGCCCGAGGCGCGGTCCGTGACGTCCAGTTTCGCCGGGCCGCAGTCCACGGGGTAGTCCGCGGTGGTGGGGTCCGGGGCCTTGATCACCGGGGCGCCCGACCCCGGCGCGGAGGCCGTGGAGGTGTCCGTCGTGGCCTTGGCGTCGGAGGGCTGGAGCACCGCGGCCCCGGCGACGACGGCGGCGAGGGCGGCCGCTGTCGCGAGCCAGTGCACCGGCCGGGGGTGGGTGTGCGGGAGGTCCTGGCCCAGAGGCAGCACGCGGCGTGACTCCTGTGAGAGCGGTGGCGTCAGGGGGTGCCCCGCATCGTGCCACATCTCACAGCGCGCGGCCACCGCCTCCCCGCGTAAATCCCGGCGGAAGTCGGTGGCCGCGCCCAGGTGTTGGTGCGGGGTGTGCTGGTACGGGCTTGGGTCAGCCGCGGTCGGCGGAGCCGTTTGTGGCGCTCTCCGCGCCCCCGGCCGCCCCGCCGCCGCTGCCCCAGCCCGCGTAGTCCTCGCCGTAGGCGCCCTTGGCGGGCCTGCGGCGGCGCAGCGGGGGTTCCACGCCGTCCGCGAGGCGGCGGGCGGTGAGCAGGAAGCCGGTGTGGCCGATCATGCGGTGGTCGGGGCGCACCGCGAGGCCTTCGACGTGCCAGGTGCGGACCATGGTCTCCCAGGCCGCCGGCTCGTTGAAGGTGCCGTGCTCGCGGATGGCCTCGACGGTGCGGGCCAGCTGCGTGGTGGTGGCGACGTACGCGCACAGGATGCCGCCGGGGACCAGCGCCTTGGAGACGGGGCCCAGGCACTCCCAGGGGGCCAGCATGTCCAGGATGACGCGGTCGACGTCGGTGTCGGAGAGGTTGTCCTGCAGATCGCCGACGGTGAGCCGCCAGGCGGGGTGCGGGGCGCCGAAGTAGCGCTCCACGTTCTGCTGGGCGATCTCGGCGAAGTCGGCCCGGCGCTCGTAGGAGTGCAGCATGCCCTGGTCGCCGATGGCACGCAGCAGGAAGGTGCTGAGCGACCCCGAGCCGACTCCCGCCTCGACGACGCGCGCGCCGGGGAAGATGTCGGCCATCGCCAGGATCTGCCCCGCGTCCTTGGGGTAGACCACGGCGGCACCGCGTGGCATGGACAGGACATAGTCGGGGAGCAGGGGGCGCAGCGCGAGGTACGCGACGTTTCCCGTGGTACGCACGACGGTTCCCTCAGGGGCACCGATCAGCTCATCGTGGGGGAAGGAACCCTTGTGGGTGTGGAAGTTCTTCCCGGCCTCGAGCGTGAAGGTGTAGTGGCGTCCCTTGGGGTCGGTGAGCTGGACCTGGTCCCCGACCTGGAAGGGCCCGCGACGGCGGGCGGCACCGGTCGGTTCGGACATGCGGCCAGCCTACCGGGCCTGCGGGGACGCGCCGACCGCCGGTCCGGTAAGGCTCAAGAAGGCGTTCTCGCCATGGCCGCCACGAAGGCGCGCTCGACGTCGGCCGTCGACAGGACGCCGTAGATCTCCCCGGTGTCCTCGACCACCAGGTACTCGGTGGCCGGGGTGGCACGCAGGGTGTCCAGCAGCTCCTCGCCCGTGAGCTCGGCGGAGACCCGCATGCCCTCCTTGAGGTCCTGGGCGAGGCCGCTGACGGCGACCCAGGGGCGGCGGTGCTCGGGGACCCCGACGATGGCCGCCTCGCGCACCACGGCGGTGGGCGCGCCCTGGCCGTCGACCACGACGAGGGCGCGCGCCCCGGCCTCGTTCGCCCGGCGCAGCGCCTCCGAGAGAGGGGTGTCCGCCGCGACCGGGACGGCCCGCCGGGTGAGCGTACGGGCCCGCAGGTCCGGAAGGCGCTCGCGCAGCCGGGCCATGCGCAGGCTGTTGCCGGCGCCGGTCCAGATGATCGCGGCGAGTATGGCGGCGAGCAGCGCGTCGGTCAGCGAGTCGACGCTGCCGAAGCCCTCGGCCTCGTCCCCGAACCCGCCGGTCTGGGTGGCCAGCGGCAGGCCCACCAGCACCGCGACCGCGAGCGCCCGGCCGGTCCAGGCCGCGGCGACCGTGCCCGTCATGGGCTTGCCGCTGATCTTCCAGACGACGGCCCGCAGCATCCGGCCGCCGTCCAGGGGGAGGCCGGGCAGCAGGTTGAAGGCGGCCACGATCAGGTTGGAGATCATCAGCCCGGCCAGCAGCACCCCGACCACCGTGTCCGGCTCCACGAACAGCATGCCCAGGTAGAACAGGCCGGAGAGGATCAGGGAGAGCAACGGGCCGACGAAGGCCAGGACGAACTCCCGGCCGGGCGTCTCGGACTCCTTCTCGATCTCCGAGACGCCCCCGAAGAACTGGAGCTGGATCCGGCGCACCGGGAGCTTGAAGCGCAGCGCCGCGACGGTGTGGGCGAGCTCGTGGACCAGCACGGAGGCATAGAAGGCCACCGCGAAGAAGAGCGAGACGATGTAGCGCGCGGCGCCCAGTTCCGGCAGCACCCGCTCCAGTTGGCCGCCGAAGACCCAGGTGATGAGCGCGGCGACCAGGAACCAGCTGGGCGAGACGTAGACGGGCACACCGAACGGCCGGCCCATCAGGAAGCCGCCGCCCGTCTCACGGGGGCGCTGCGGCTTCTCGCCCTCGGGCTCGGTCGTCCGGTCCGATCCCCCGCTGTCGGACTGCCGCTGCCCGCTGTTGTCCACGGTGTCCCCTCGTCGGATGCGTGGTTCGCACCCCTTCTTCGGTATGGTCCCCACGATCATGCAGTGCGAGGACCTCGGACGTCGATGGTATGCGTCCGGCTGTCGGCGGCGGGCCGTAGGGTCTGCGCCATGGGAACCTCCACCGGGAAGGCCGAACGGGCCGATCGGACGCCGCAGTCCGGTCGGTCCTCCGCTGTGCCGCCGGCCGCCTCGCCGTCGAAGCCGTCCTTGTCGCCGTCACGCGCGGCGGACTTCATGCAGTGTCCGTTGCTGTACCGCTTCCGAGTGATCGACAAACTGCCGGAGAAGCCGAGCGCCGCCGCGACCCGGGGCACAGTGGTGCACGCGGTGCTCGAGCGTCTGTTCGATGCCCCGGCCGCGGAGCGCACCGCCCCGCGTGCCCGCTCGATGGTCCCGGGCGAGTGGGAGCGGCTGCTGAAGGCGCGGCCGGAGCTGACGGAGCTGTTCCGTACGGAGGACGGCGCGGAGGAGCCGGAGCGGCTGGAGCAGTGGCTGGCGGATGCCGAGCGGCTGGTCGAGCAGTGGTTCTCGCTGGAGGACCCGACGCGTCTGGAGCCCGCTGAGCGGGAGCTGTACGTGGAGACGAAGCTGGAGGGCGGGCTGACGCTGCGCGGCTATATCGACCGGGTGGACGTCGCGCCGAGCGGCGAGGTGCGGATCGTCGACTACAAGACCGGCAAGGCCCCCGCCCCGCAGTACGCGGCGGGGGCGCTGTTCCAGATGAAGTTCTACGCCCTGGTGCTGTGGCGGCTGCGGGGGGCGGTGCCGCGCCGGCTGCAGCTGGTCTATCTGGGCAGCGGTGATGTGCTGACGTACGACCCGGACGAGTCGGATCTGCTGGCCGTGGAGCGCAAGGTGCGGGCCCTGTGGGAGGCGATCTCGCAGGCGATGGAGACCGGCGTCTTCCTGCCGCGCCGGACCAAGCTGTGCGGCTGGTGCGACCACCAGGCGCATTGCCCGGAATTCGGTGGGACTCCCCCGCCTTATCCGGCGGCCATCGTGCCCGCGCAGTCCGGCAGAATGGGGCAGGTCTAGCGGTCCAGCGAAGGAGAACCTGTGGCTATCCGCGTCCTACTGGTCGACGACCAGCCGCTGCTGCGCACCGGCTTCCGGATGATTCTCGAGGCGGAGCAGGATCTCGCGGTCGTCGGTGAGGCGGGGGACGGTCTGCAGGCCCTGGACCAGGTGCGGGCGCTGCAGCCGGATGTGGTGCTGATGGACATCCGCATGCCGCGGATGGACGGCGTGGAGGCGACCCGGCAGATCACCGGCCCGGGCCGGGACGGTCCGGCCAAGGTGCTGGTCCTCACCACCTTCGACCTGGACGAGTACGTGGTGGAGGCGCTGCGCGCGGGGGCCAGCGGCTTTCTGCTCAAGGATGCGCCCGCTCATGAGCTGGTGCAGGCGATCCGGGTGGTGGCGGCGGGTGAGGCGATGCTGGCGCCGAGCATCACCCGGCGGCTGCTCGACAAGTACGCCGGGCATCTGCCGTCCGGCGAGGAGCCGGTGCCGGACACCCTGCACACCCTCACCGAGCGCGAGGTGGAGGTCCTGAAGCTGGTCGCCAAGGGGCTGTCCAACGCGGAGATCGCGGCGGATCTGTTCGTCAGCGAGACGACGGTGAAGACCCATGTGGGGCATGTGCTGACGAAGCTGGGGCTGCGGGACCGGGTGCAGGCCGCCGTCTACGCGTATGAGAGCGGTCTGGTGCGCCCCGGCGCGCAGTAGCGCGCAAGCCCTCCGCTTCGCTTCAGGGCGCGGCTGCGCACACCGACGAACGTAAGGCCGAGGGCCGTATCCCCCGCCGCCTCCTGGCGGTGCGGGATACGGCCCTCGGCGCTGTCTCGTCCTGCCCAGGTCCCGAGCCGGACTCAGCCGTCGCTGGTGCGGCCGAGCTCCCACAGCTGGAGCATGCTCGAGGCGTCGAGCAGGTACTCGGTCCCCACGACGCCGTCGCGGGCGGCCACGTACTGCTTGCCCTGCCACAGCGGCAGATACGGCACATCGCCCGCGACGAGGTTCTGGATCTTCTGGAGGTCCTTGACCGCGAGGGCCCGCTGGGCCTCCTGCCGGGTCCTGGGGATCAGCTCGTCCTCGATGGTCTTGTTGTGGTATGGGGAGTTGAGCCAGTTGTCCTTGGTGAGGAACGGCGCGACGTAAGTGTCCGCGTCCGGGAAGTCGGGCAGCCAGCCCATGCCGAAGACGGCGTACTCCCGCTTGACGGCGCCCGGGCGGAACTCGGTCCACTTGAGGCCCTTGATCCTGACCGAGAACAGCCCGCTGGCGTTGAGCTGGGCCTGGAGTTTCTTGAACTCCTGGGCCGTCTCCGGACCGTAGTGGTCGGTCGTGTACGTCAGCGTCAGCTGCACCGGGGTGTCGATGCCGGCCTGCTGGAGCACATCGCGTGCGGCGCTGACGTCCGGGTCGCCGTACTCGTTGTGGAACGAGTTGGTGTGCGAGGAGATGTTGTTGGGGACCATCGAGTAGAGCGGTTCGGCGGTCCGCTTGTACACATCGCGCACCAGGGCCTGGCGGTCCACGATGTGCGCGATGGCCTGGCGGACGGCCTTGTTCTTCACCACCGGGGCGGAGGTGTCGAAGACGAGGTAGCGGATGCCCTGGCCGGAGGTCTCCTGGAGCTGGATGCCCTTGATACCGGTGGTGTCCATCCGCTCGATCTGCTCGGGCGAGAAGCCGCGGTTGACCACGTCGATATCGCCCTTGGTCAGGGCCTTCTCCATGGTCTTGGCGTCATCGAAGAAGCGCATCTCGAGCTTGTCGCTGCGCGGCTGGATATCGCCCTGGTACTCGGAGTTCTTGGTGAAGACCACCTTCGTCAGCCGGTTGTTCTGCACCTCGGTCTTCGCCGTGTAGGGGCCGGAGCCCACGATGTCGAAGCCCTTCCGTACCGCGTCCTTCTTGTAGACCTCGCTGTCGAGGATCGCCGCGGCGGGCGTGGTCAGCTTGGACGGGAACGTGGCGTCCGGGCTGGCGAGATGGATGACGACCTCGCGGTCGTTGGGGGTCTCCACCTTGTCCACGTTGGCCAGCAGGGACCACACCCCGCTCTGGTCCTTGATCCGCAGCACCCGCTCCAGCGAGAACTTCACATCGGCGGAGGTCAGATCGTGGCCGTTGGAGAACTTCAGCCCCTTGCGCAGCTTGCACCGGTACTGCTCGCTCTGCCGGTCCCGGAAGCCGCACTGTTCGGCGGCGTCGGGGATGGGGTCGGTTCCGGAGCGGGGCAGTCTCATCAGCGTCTGGAAGGTGCTGTGCAGCACGCTCCAGGAGGCGAAGTCATATGCCTGGGCCGGGTCCAGCGGCGCGGTCGCCGCTTTCGATGCCTCGATACGGTCGGTGCTCCCCACGACGATCGCCCCGTCGTCCGAGCCTGCGCCGTCAGTACCGCCGCACGCGGCGAGCGTGGAGGTCATCAGGCCCGCCAGGACCGGCAGCACCAGCGACTTGCGGTTCATTCTCGGGAGTCTCCCTGCGATCGATCAACTACTCGCGAAGAGATTAGTCCGCGGCGCCAGCCTTACTGGAACACAACGAAGTTGAGGCGTTATCACGCCCCGATAACATGTAACGGTTCACCGATATCCGGACGCCGTCACGTTTCCCATGACATGCCATCAATCCGGACACATAGTGCCGTACAAATCGGACTAGACGGGACTCGGGGCAGAGCCCTACCACCCTGTCGACGGCGGGCGCGGTGAGAAACATCACTTCTTCCGCCATGCAGCGAGACAAGCGGAATTAGGACAGTCCATTTCCCGGTCTGTCCTTAGTCGAAATACGCTCGGTGCGCGATCAGTGCATTCCAGTGATCAGAGTGCGCAAAAACGGGACGTCGACTTCTTCCAGCGAGCCGACGACCGTACGCCCCACGGCGGGTTCGATCATCACCAGCGACGGCACGGCCACCACCTGGCATCCCGCCGCCTCGGCCGCCGTCACCCCGGTCACCGTGTCCTCCACCACCACACAGCGAGCCGGGTCCGCGCCCAGCCCCGCGGCGGCGAAGAGATACGGGTCCGGGTGCGGCTTGGTCCGGCCGATGTCGTCGCCCGCGACCGTGAGCGCGAAGTGCTCCGGGCCGATCGAGCGCAGCACCGACTCCATCACCCGCCGGTGGGAGGCCGAGACCAGCGCGGTGGGCACGCCGTGCGCGGCCAGTTCGGTGAGCAGCCTGCGGGCGCCGGGGAGCAGCGGCACGGTGCCGTCGATCAGCTCGGTGAAGCGGCTGTTCAGCAGCCCGGTCAGCTCGGCGAGCGCGATGTCCGCGCCGGTGGCCTTGATCAGGAAGGAGGCGCTGCGGGTCATGGGGCCGCCGACGACCACCTCGCGGTACTCCTCGGCGAGCGCGTGGCCGAGCTCGGCGAAGATGGAGACCTCCGTGTCCCACCAGATGCCCTCGGTGTCGACCAGGGTGCCGTCCATGTCGAGCAGGACGGCTTGCAGGGCGGAGCCTTCGGCCGTACGAGGCTCGACGGCGGGGATGCTGCTGGTCATCCGATCACCTCCGGGAGAGGGGCACGGAAGCCGGCCGTCTTCCGCGATTCTCGCGACTCTCGCGGTTTTCGCTGGTTTCGCGGTTTTCGCGATGCGGAAGACGACCGGCCTCTACCGGATCGACCAGTCTACGACGGCCCGCCGCGCGGCGCCCGGCGGATTCCCGCCGGTTGCTGCGGAGCGCGACGCAGGCGTCACCGTGCGTTGAAGTACTTGGCTTCCGGGTGGTGGATGACGATCGCGTCGGTGGACTGCTCGGGGTGCAGCTGGAACTCCTCCGAGAGCTTGACCCCGATCCGCTCCGGGCGCAGCAGGTCGGCGATCTTCGCGCGGTCCTCCAGGTCGGGGCAGGCCCCGTAGCCCAGGGAGAAGCGCGCGCCGCGGTACTTGAGGTCGAACATGTCGGTGACGTCCGCGGGGTCCTCGGACGCGAAGCCCAGCTCGGCGCGGACGCGGGCGTGCCAGTACTCGGCAAGCGCCTCCGCCAGCTGCACGGACAGCCCGTGGAGCTCGAGGTAGTCGCGGTAGGAGTCGGCGGCGAACAGCTCGGCGGTGGCCTCGCCGATCTTCGAGCCGACGGTGACGACCTGGAGGCCGACCACATCGGTCTCGCCGGACTCCTCCGGGCGGAAGAAGTCCGCCAGGCACAGCCGCCGACCGCGCCGCTGGCGCGGGAAGGTGAAGCGGGTCAGCTCGCTGCTGTCCGAGTTCAGCAGGACCAGGTCGTCGCCCTTGGACACACACCGGTAGTAGCCGTAGACGACGGCCGCCTCCAGCAGGTTCTCGGTGTGCAGCTTGTCGAGCCAGCCCCGCAGCCGCGGCCGGCCTTCGGTCTCCACCAGTTCCTCGTAGCTCGGCCCCTCGCCGGTACGGGCCTGCTTGAGGCCCCACTGGCCCTTGAACAGCGCGCCCTCGTCCAGCCAGGACGCGTAGTCCGCCTGCTGGATGCCCTTGACCACGCGGCTGCCCCAGAAGGGCGGGGTGGGCACCGGGTTGTCGGTGGCCACGTCGGAGCGGACCGGCCCCTGATCGGGCTCCACCACCGCGACGGCCGCCGCACGCTTGGGGACCCGGCGCTGCTTGAGCTCGGGCAGGGTCGCGCCCGGTACGCCGCGCTTGACGGCGACCAGCGCGTCCATCAGCCGCAGGCCCTCGAAGGCGTCGCGGGCGTAGCGGACCTCGCCCTCGTAGATCTCGTGCAGGTCCTGTTCGACATACGCCCGGGTCAGCGCCGCCCCGCCGAGGATGACGGGGTATTCGGCGGCCAGCTTGCGCTGGTTCAGCTCCTCCAGGTTCTCCTTCATGATCACCGTGGACTTCACCAGCAGCCCGGACATTCCGATCACATCGGCGCGGTGCTCCTGCGCGGCGTCCAAAATGGCCGAGACCGGCTGCTTGATGCCCAGGTTGACCACGTTGTAGCCGTTGTTGGACAGGATGATGTCGACGAGGTTCTTGCCGATGTCGTGGACGTCGCCGCGGACCGTGGCGAGCACGATGGTGCCCTTGCCCGCCCCGTCGCTGTCCTCGGACTTCTCCATATACGGCTCCAGATGGGCCACCGCGGTCTTCATCACCTCGGCGGACTGGAGGACGAACGGCAGCTGCATCTGCCCGGAGCCGAAGAGGTCGCCGACGACCTTCATGCCGTCCAGCAGGGTCTCGTTGACGATGTCCAGGGCGGGCCGCTCCTGCAGGGCCTCGTCCAGGTCGGCCTCCAGGCCATTGCGCTCGCCGTCGATGATGCGGCGCTTGAGGCGCTCCTCCAGCGGCAGGGCGGCCAGCTCCTCGGCCTTGCCGGCCTTGAGGGACTTGGCGGTGGCGCCCTCGAACAGCGCCATCAGCTTCTGCAGTGGGTCATAACCCTCGCTGCGGCGGTCGTGGATCAGGTCGAGGGCGGTGGTGACCTGCTCCTCGTCGAAGCGGGCGATCGGCAGGATCTTGGAGGCGTGCACGATCGCCGAGTCGAGGCCCGCCTTGACGCATTCGTCGAGGAAGACGGAGTTCAGCAGGATGCGGGCGGCCGGGTTGAGGCCGAAGGAGATGTTCGACAGGCCCAGCGTGGTCTGCACATCCGGGTGGCGGCGCTTGAGCTCGCGGATCGCCTCGATGGTGGCGACGCCGTCCTTGCGGGATTCCTCCTGCCCGGTGCAGATGGTGAAGGTCAGGGTGTCGATGAGGATGTCCGCCTCATGGATGCCCCAGTTGCCGGTCAGATCGGCGATCAGCCGCTCGGCGATCTCGACCTTCTTCTGCGGGGTGCGGGCCTGGCCCTCCTCGTCGATGGTCAGCGCGATCAGCGCGGCGCCGTGCTCCTGGGCCAGCCGGGTGACCTTGGCGAAGCGCGAGTCGGGGCCGTCACCGTCCTCGTAGTTGACTGAGTTGATGACCGCGCGGCCGCCCAGCTTCTCCAGGCCGGCGCGGATGACGTCGACCTCGGTGGAGTCCAGCACGAGGGGGAGGGTGGAGGCGGTGGCGAAGCGGCCGGCCAGCTCCTCCATGTCGGCGACGCCGTCCCGGCCGACGTAGTCCACGCACAGGTCGAGCAGGTGGGCGCCCTCGCGGATCTGCTCGCGGGCCATCTCCACGCAGTCGTCCCAGCGGCCCTCCAGCATGGCCTCGCGGAACTTCTTCGAGCCGTTGGCGTTGGTCCGCTCGCCGATCGCCAGATACGAGGTGTCCTGGCGGAACGGAACGGTCTGGTAGAGGGAGGCGGCGCCGGGCTCGGGGCGCGGGGTGCGCTCGGTGGGGGTCAGCTCGCGGACCCGCTCCACGACCTGGCGCAGATGCTCGGGCGTGGTGCCGCAGCAGCCGCCGACCAGCGACATCCCGTACTCGCGCACAAACGTCTCCTGGGCGTCGGCCAGCTCGCCCGGGGTGAGGGGGTAGTGCGCCCCGTCCTTGCCCAGCACCGGCAGGCCGGCGTTCGGCATACAGGACAGCGGGATACGGGAGTGGCGGGCCAGATAGCGCAGGTGCTCGCTCATCTCGGCCGGGCCGGTCGCGCAGTTCAGGCCGATCATGTCGATGCCCAGCGGCTCCAGCGCGGTGAGCGCGGCGCCGATCTCCGAGCCGAGCAGCATGGTGCCGGTGGTCTCCACCGTGACCGAGCAGATCACCGGGGCGTCGGAGCCCGAGGCGTCCAGGGCGCGGCGGGCGCCGAGGACCGCGGCCTTGGTCTGCAGCAGGTCCTGGGTGGTCTCCACCAGCAGGGCGTCGGCGCCGCCGGCGATCAGGCCCTCGGCGTTCGCCTGGTAGGCGTCGCGCAGCACGGTGTACGGGGCGTGGCCCAGCGTCGGCAGCTTGGTGCCGGGGCCGATGGAGCCGAGCACCCAGCGGGGGCGGCCGTCGGCCGCGAATCCGTCGGCGACCTCGCGGGCGACCCGGGCGCCGGCCTCGGACAGCTCGTAGACCCGGTCGGAGATCTCGTACTCGCCCAGCGCGGCGTGGTTGGCGCCGAAGGTGTTGGTTTCCACACAGTCCACGCCGGCCTCGAAGTACTCCGCGTGGACCGAGCGGACGATATCGGGGCGGGTGACGTTGAGGATTTCGTTGCACCCCTCGAGCTGCTGGAAGTCCTCGAGGGTGGGGTCCTGGGCCTGGAGCATCGTCCCCATCGCGCCGTCGGCGACCACCACGCGGGTGGCAAGGGCCTCGCGGAGTGCGCGGACCCGGTCGGCGGGGTCGGTGGCTGCGGACGTAGGCGTATGCGAGGCCATGGGTGAGCTCCCTGGGTGCGACGGCTGTCGGCTTTGCGCCCTCCTCGGCGGAGGGCGCACCAAGCCAGAGTAGCCGCCGGGGCGCTCTCGGCGAGTGGTGTTCCACGTGACGGGACAGCTCGTATGGGGCGGGATGGGCGGTGCCCGCGGGGGATCTTTGATCGTTTACCCTTTCCCCGCTGTACCACGGGGTCGACATGGACCGATAGTGTTCAGCATTGTCGAACCGTAGTGTCAGGAGGGGTGCGCGATGGCACGGACCATCCAGTCGCTCGAGCGAGCTGCCGCGATGCTGCGTCTGCTCGCCGGGGGCGAGCGCCGTCTGGGGCTGTCCGACATCGCCTCGTCGCTGGGGCTGGCCAAGGGCACCGCGCACGGCATTTTGCGCACGCTCCAGCAGGAGGGCTTCGTCGAGCAGGACGAGGCGTCGGGCCGCTATCAGCTGGGCGCCGAGCTGCTGCGCCTGGGCAACAGCTATCTGGACGTGCACGAGCTGCGCGCCCGCGCCCTGGTGTGGACCGACGACCTGGCGCGCTCCAGCGGGGAGAGTGTGTATCTGGGCGTGCTGCACCAGCAGGGCGTGCTCATCGTCCACCATGTCTTCCGCCCCGACGACAGCCGCCAGGTGCTGGAGGTCGGCGCGATGCAGCCGCTGCACTCCACGGCCCTGGGCAAGGTGCTGTCCGCGTACGACCCGGTGGCGCACAGCGAGGCGGCGGAGGCCGAGCGCGAGGCGTTCACACCCCGCACGGTGACCTCCATGGGCGGCTTCGAGTCCGTCCTGGACCTGACCCGGGCGCGCGGCTGGGGCTCGGACGTGGAGGAGACCTGGGAGGGCGTGGCGTCGATCGCCGCCCCGATCCACAACCGGCGCCGGATGCCGGTGGGCGCGGTGGCTGTCGCCGGAGCGGTGGAGCGGGTGTGCAAGGAGGGCGAGCTGCGCTCCGATCTGATCGCCGCCGTGCGGGACTGCGCACGGGCTGTTTCCCGCGATTTGGGCGCCAGTCGCTTCTGAGAGTTACCGGCCGGTATCGGTCGGTTCACCCCTGCTCATCCCGGTACGAGTTTTCAGTCACACGACCCTTGACCTCAGCCTTCACCGTGCAGAAAACTGCCGTTCGTCGGTCGGCATTGTCGAACATCTGACGACAATATTCGCTAAGGTGTGACTCGCCGCGGGCCGACCAGCCCTCACCGAGGGGGCGCGGACCATCGGTTGATTCCCGTGGTACAGCGCTTCCCGGTGTCCATCTGGACGAAGGACAAAGGAGTCGCGGGTGTCCAGCTCCGACATCTTCATTGGCGAGACCATCGGTACCGCCGTACTCATCCTGCTCGGCGGTGGCGTCGTCGCCGGCGTTGTCTTGAAGCGCTCCAAGGCGTTCGGCGCGGGATGGCTGGCCATCACCTTCGGGTGGGGCTTCGCCGTCCTGACCGGCGCGTATATCTCGGCCCCCCTGTCCGGGGCACATCTCAATCCCGCCGTGACGCTGGGCCTCGCGATCGAGGGCGGCACCGAGTGGAGCGATGTGCCGATCTATGTGCTCGGTCAGATGACCGGCGCCGTCATCGGGGCCACCTTGGTGTGGGTCGCCTACCTGGGCCACTTCCAGGCCCATCTGACCGACCGCGAGATCGTCGGCGGCCCCGGCGCCCAGGACACGGCCAAGGCCGCCGCCCAGGCGAAGACCGACGCCGGCCCGGTGCTCGGCATCTTCTCCACCGGCCCCGAGATCCGCAACACGGTGCAGAACCTGGCCACCGAGATCATCGCCACGACCGTGCTGGTGCTGGCCATCCTCACCCAGGGTCTGAACGGGGACGGCCACGGCCTGGGCGTCATCGGCGTGCTGATCACCTCGCTGGTCGTGGTCGGCATCGGCCTCTCGCTCGGCGGACCGACCGGCTACGCCATCAACCCGGCCCGTGAC
>NZ_MUNE01000408.1 GCF_002154605.1 Streptomyces milbemycinicus
TTCCCCGCAGTGGGCCGCCCGCGCGCCCGAGGGCGGGGTCCCGGAGCCGCTGGAGGCGCTGACCGCCTCGGGGCGTCTGAACCGGGACGGCCTGGTCGCCTTCGCGGGCTCCCGGGCGCCGTGGCTCCCGCGCTTCTTCGCGGATCTGCGCAGGCTGAGCGAGGACGAGTCCGCGCCGCGGATCATCCTGGTCGAGCGGGACAGCGCCGATGTGGCCCGGTGGATCGCCCTGGCCTGCGCCGCGTTGCCGCGCGACCTCGGCCACCGGCTGACGTTCACCACCTATGCGCCGCGGCCGGAGCTCTCCCGGCAGCAGATCATCGGCGTACGGCCGGAAGACGGCCGGGAGCCGGCCGACCACGGCCACCGCTACCGCGTATACGACGTGGCCGGCC
This sequence comes from Streptomyces milbemycinicus, assembly GCF_002154605.1. Lineage (GTDB taxonomy): Bacteria > Actinomycetota > Actinomycetes > Streptomycetales > Streptomycetaceae > Streptomyces > Streptomyces milbemycinicus. The sequence goes on from NZ_MUNE01000408.1 coordinate 396, forward strand.
GGAAGACCGGGGAGCCGGTGTCCGACGCCTGGGCGGAGGTGGCCGCGGGCATCTGGCTGGGCGGCGCCCCCGAGCTGTTCAAGGAGGCCGACGCGCTCCCGGGAGGCCCCTTCGCCCCCGGCGCGCTCGCCGTCGGCGCGCTGTGCGCGGGGCTCGACCTCGGCACCACCGGCCGCACCGAGGCGGCGGACTGGGCGCGGCACCACCCGGAGGCCTTGGGCGATGAGCGGCTGCACCGGCTGCTGGCGGCGCTGTGCGTACCGGACGGGGGCCGGTCGGATGCCGAAAAGGCGGCCCTGACGGGGCTGTTCACCTGCCTGGACGGCAGGGTGCCGACCGCCGTCAGCACACCGCTCGCCGCGCTGGTGCTGACCGAGGCCGTCCGTGCGCCCGTGGCCGGTCCGGGGCTCGAAGCCCTGCGGCCCGAGGCGCTCACCGAAGAGGTCCGGCTGCGTCTCGCGGGCGAGCTCGCCGCCGATCTGCGCGTCGGCGTATCCGACACCGAACCGGGCATCGCACGCCCCTTGGAGCTGCTGCGTATCGCCGATCTGCTGGGCGTGGACTGCTCGGATCTGCTGCCCAAGGTGGCACACGGGCTCGCCCATGCGCTGCTGGCCGATCCGGAGGCGACACACACCCCCGCCGTACGCCTGGCGCTGGACGAGCACTTCGCGTTGCGTACCGCGCTGCTCGGCCGGCTGGACACCCTGGCCGCGGGCGATCCGCTCGCCGCGGCCCGGCTGCTGGCCCTGGTGCCGCTGCGGTTCGCGGAGAGCAAGGCCCTCCCCCATCTGCGGATGTGCGCCGAGGCGCCGCGGCTGACGGCGGGCGGAGGCGACCGCGCCACCGTGCTGAACGCGGTGTTGCGCTCCGGCGGCGTCTCGGTGTTCGCCGATCCGCTGGTTCTGCGCACCGCGGTCCGGCTGGTGTGGGAGGACGGCACGCCGACCGCCTACGAGGCCCGGCTGATGCTCGGCGAGATCGGATCCGACGCCCACCGTGCGGCCGGCACCTCGTCCACTCTGCTCAAGGCCGCGCTCGAAGGGCCCGCGGACGATGCCGACGTACCCGATCTCGCCCATGACCTGCTGCGCTGTTTCGCCGAGGTGCTGACGCCGCGCGACCGTGCGTCGCTGCTGCTCCTGGAGTTCGCCCGGGATCTGCGGAGCCGTCACGCCGAGCCCGGCTGGGCCGAGCGGGCGTTGTCCCTTCGGGCCACGGCGGAGCCGGTGGAGCCGACGGTTCTGGAGCATGCCTTCGGGGCGCTCGCGGACCGTGTGCTGTCCGAGGACGCCCCGGACGGAGAGTTGTACGCGCTGATCCACAGCGAGGACCTGGCCCTCGTTGCCGCCTACGGCCGGGCCGCGCGGTCCGAGCGGGTGCAGGACCGGCTCCGCACCGAGCCCGCGTATGTGGCCGAGTGCTTCACCGCCTGGAGCTCGCATCCCCAGGCGGGTGGCGCCTGGCAGGAGACACGGACGGCGCTGCTGGACTCGGTGCTCCGTCCGGTGGTGCGGACACTGCCCGCCGCGGATATCGCCTCCGTCGAGCGCTGTCTGGAGCGTACGAGCGTCCGCTGGGCCGATGAGTTCCGGGCGTGGAACCGTCCCGGCGCGTTCGGCCGGATCGGTCGGCGGCTGGCCGGCCGGCGGCGCAAGGGGGCGTCGGAAGGGCAGTGACGTCAGACCGCTTTTAGGCTCCCGTGTCACCCTGCTGCCGCAGGTCCTTTTTGCGCGCTCCGTCGCGCTTCGGTCCTGCCGAGCCGAAATTCAAGCAAGGGGACAGGGCGTTGGAACTATCACGCAGATCACTCATCCAGCAGAGCGGCAAGGCGGCGGTAGGGGCCGGTGCCCTGTGGCTGGGCGGCCCCTTGGCCGGCCTCGCCACCGAGACAGCCGCGGCCCAGGGTAAGCCGACGGAGGGCGACACCCGGCAGATCACCGTCGGCCAGGCCACCAACGCGTCCGCCGCCCTCTCCCCCGACGGCCGCACCATCGTCATGGACCTGCTCAACCTGCTGTGGACCCTCCCGGCGCAGGGCGGCGAGGCCACCCGGCTGACCGATATCGACAAGGAGGCGAGCGAACCCGACTTCTCGCCCGACGGCCGCCGGCTGGTCTACCAGTCCTACGCCGACGGCAACTTCCACCTCTGGCTCGCCCGGGCGGACGGCTCCGAGGCCCGGCGGCTCACCGAGGGCGACATCGACCACCGCGAGCCCCGCTTCTCGCCGGACGGCAAGCGGATCGCGTACGCGGCCGAGACGGACGGGCACTACGCCATCCACGTCCTCGACCTCGACAGCGGCGAGAGCAAGCGCTGGACCTCCGGTACGGACGCCACGGTCCAGGAGACGCAGCCCTTCTGGCGTCCCGACAGCAAGGCCATCGTCTTCACCAGCGGCAAGGGCGACGCCCCGCAGTCCGTGGTCCAGGTCGACGCCGACGGCAAGCTCACCACGCTCGTCACCGTCACCGAGGGGCGGGTGGCGGGGCCGTCCCTGTCCCCCGACGGCACAAAGCTGGCGTATGTCCACCTCACCTCCTCGTCCGCCGGCCTCGTCGTCGACGGGAAGGTCGTCTCCGGCGACGGTGAGGAGGTCTTCCCGTTCGCCGCGCGCTGGCCCTCCGACGACGAGGTGTTCTACACGGCCGACGGAAAGATCCGCCGGCGGCCGGTCACCGGTGGTTCGGTCAAAGACATCCCCTTCGCCGTCCATCTCACCGTGCCGCGCGTCCCCGAGCGGTCCGCCCCCCGGGACTTCGACTCCACCGCACCGCGCAAGGTCAAGGGCATCGTCGGCCCGAGTCTGTCGCCCGACGGCAAACAGGTCGCCTTCGCCGCGCTCGGCGACATCTGGGTCGGCCGCATCGGCTCCACGCCCAAGGCCGTGGTGTCCGACGGAAACATCAACAGCGACCCCGCCTGGCACCCCGACGGATCCACCCTGGTGTATGTCAGCGACCGGGGCGGCCATGCGGCCGATCTGTGGCTCCACGACCTCGAGAGCGGCGAGAACCGGCGGCTGACGAACCTTCAGGGGCAGCTGTTCGGGCCGGTCTTCGCCCCCGACGGCAAGACCGTCGCGTTCTCCTTCTGGTCCGCCATCGTGCAGGCCGTGGACGTGGCCTCCGGCGCCGTACGCACGGTCACGCCCGTCGGGGCCAACAGAGCCACCTTCTCCGCCGACGGCACCAAGCTGTCGTGCGCCGCACTGATGCCCGCCACGCCCCGCTACCGCGAGGGCTCCAACCGCATTCTGACCATCGACCTGACCAGCGGCGAGACCCACTACGACGAGCCGGTGCCGGGAAAGTCCCTCGCGAATCGCATTGACGCCGGGCCCGTCCACTCGCCCGACGGTACGTACACCGCGTATGTCCTCGGCGGCACGGTGCATCTCAGCGCCCTCGACTCCGCCGGACGGCCGACCGGCGCCGCCCGCAAGCTGAACGGCGAGACCGCCGACTGCCCCAGCTGGAGCGCCGACGGGCAATCGCTGCTCTATCTCTCCAACGGCCGACTGCGCCTCGCCGATGTGCGCACGGGCCGCGCCACCACCGTCCCCACCGGGCTGACCTGGCACCAGGCCAAACCGTCCGGCCGCACGGTGGTGCAGGTGGGGGCGCTCTGGGACGGCACGGCCGAGACCCTGCGGCGCGATGTGGACATCGTCATCAAGGACAACCGCATCGAGCAGGTCGTGGCGCGCGGGGCCGTGACCGGGGACCGCACCGTCGACGCCCGTGAGCTGACCGCGATGCCCGGCCTGATCGCCCTCCACGAACACGCGCCCTGGCCACTGGCCGCCACCCTGAAGCTGTGGCTGTCCTTCGGCGTCACCACACTGCGCTCACCCGGCGGCGCGCACTACACATCGGTCGAGATCAAGGAGGCCATCGACTCCGGGCGCCGCATCGGGCCACGCCTCTTCGCGGCCGGTGACGCGCTCGAAGGCACCCGCACCTACTACGGCGTCGGCCGCCCCACCACGAACCAGGAGGAGGTGGCGCGGGAGGTGGCCAAGGCCGAGGCGCTGGGCCACGACCTGCTCAAGACGTATGTGCGGCTGCCGTACGCGCTCCAGCGCGTCACCGTGCAGGGGAGCCACCGCCTCGGTCTGCCCCTCACCTCCCACTACCTGTTCGGCCCGCTCTGCTTCGGCGCCGACGGCGTCGAACACATTGGCGGCACCAGCCGCTACGGCCGCCGGCAGAAGGAGACCCACCTCGGCCACACCTACCAGGACGTGACCGAGCCGCTGATCGCCTCCGGCATGGTGTTCACCCCGACGCTGGGGCTGTCCGGCGCGGGTCTGTCCGCCACCCGTGCCGCGCTGTACCGGTACGCCCAGTGGGCGGTCGGCGACCGGCGGCTGACGTCGCTGATGCTGGAGTACGAGGACTTCCGTAAGGGCGTGGCCGACGCGCAGCAGAACGAGCCGGCCGACGAGCTGGCCTTCACCGCCCGGCACGGGGCGACACTGCGCGGGCTGCTGGAGCGGGGGGCACATGTGGGCGTCGGCACCGACAGCCCGCTGGTGCCCCCGGCCATCTACTACCACCTGAATGTGCAGACCATGGTGCGCTACGGCGCCAGCCCGTACCAGGCGCTGCGCTCCGCCACCGTGACGGGGGCGCGGGCGCTGGGCATGAGCGCCCACCTGGGCACGGTCGAGCCGGGGAAGCTGGCCGACCTGGTGCTGGTGGAGGGCAACCCGCTGAGCGACATCACGGCGGCCGCGGCGGTGCGGCAGGTGGTGGTCGGCGGTGTGGTGCACACGGTGGACGAGCTGGTGGCCGAGGGGCCGGGGGCGGCTCGTAACGGCTCCCCAAGGAGCGCTGCCAAGGGGAAGGCCGCCGCCAAGGCCACGCCGAGGGCCGAGGACGTGCCCCAGGGCCCGGCCCGCGAGCGGTATTGGTGGCACCGCGAGGAGCACGCACCCGGCCCCTGCTGCTGAGCTGCCTCCCAGCCCTCGCGTGTGCGGCGTGCGTGATCGACACCTGGTGTCCACGCACGCCGCACCCCCGAGCTCCGGCCACCCCGGCTGAAATGGCCGTCGGTGGCAGTTTCACTTAGCGTCTCCGATCGGCTTGGGTTTCCCGGACCAGGAAACGACCTGGTCCAGCTCACGCTGTTCCGCGACTACATCACCAACCTCGAGGTCTACCCGCGGTTGCACGCCTATCTCAGGGCCGGCCGGGTCCCGCTGCTCGCCGTCTGGGGCCGCAACGACGAGATCTTCGGGCCGGCCGGGGCGACGGCCTTCAGAGACGATGTGCCCGACGCCGAGGTGCATCTCGTGGACGGCGGCCACTTTCTGCTCGAAAGCCATCTCGAGACGGTCGCCGACCACGTCCGGGCCTTTCTCGGCAAAGCACCCGGACGGTGAGGTCTGGTCGGCGGGGCCGGGGCGTCAGCCTTCGGGGGTCTCTAGTGTTGAGGTCTCTAGTGTTCGGGGTCGTGCTGCTCGGGGTCCTGCTGGAGCATGGCGAGGGTCAGAACGTTGCCGCCGATGCCCCAGCCGCCGTCGGTGACCTCCTCGACCAGGACCAGGGTGGTGGCGCGGGCACGTTCCCCGTAGATCTCGACGTACAGCTCGGTGGCGCGGCTGACGATCGTCGCCTTCTGCTTCTCGTCGAGGGATCCGGCGGGGACCTTGAAATTCGCGAACGGCACGGTGGCTCTCTTCCGGGTTGTGATGACGTAGAGGGCGTACAGGGGTGAAACGTTCGTACGGGGCGGCGTGGCCGTCAGATGATGCCGCCGTTGGCGCGGACGACCTGGCCGTTGACCCAGTGGCCGGCGGGTGAGGCGAGGAAGGCGACGACGTTGGCGATGTCGGTGGGGGTGCCGAGGCGTTCCAGCGGAGGCTGGGCGGCCAGTCGGGCGACGGTCTCCTCGTCCTTGCCCTGGAAGAACAGCTCGGTGGCGGTGGGGCCGGGGGCGACGGAGTTGACTGTGATGTCCCGGCCGCGCAGCTCGCGCGCGAGGACCATGGTCAGTGCCTCGACCGCGCCCTTGCTGGCGCTGTAGGCGCCGTAGCGGGGGAAGGCCAGGCCCACCACGGAGGTGGAGAAGGTGATGAGCGCACCGCCGCCGCGGAGCCTCCGGGCGGACTGCTGGGCGACGACGAAGGTGCCGCGGACGTTGGTGCGGTACAGCGCGTCCAGCTCCGCCAGGTCCAGGTCGGCGACCGGGGCCAGATACGTACGGCCGGCCGAGTGGACGACGACGTCGATGCCGCCGTATTCGGCCTCCGCGGTGTCGAAGAGCTCGGCCACCTGTCGCTCGTCGGCGACGTCGGCCCGGACGGCGACCGCCCGGCCTCCGGCGGCGGTGACCTCCTTGACGGCGGCCTCGGCCTGATCGCGGTTGCCCGCGTAGCCGACCACGACGGCGTGTCCGTCGGCGGCCAGCCGGGTCACCGTCTCGCGGCCGATGCCACGGGAACCGCCCGTGACGATGGCGACGCGGCTCCTCGGGGTTTCTTGCGTGGACATGCAGACTCCTGCAGTGAGGACGGGGGATGGAACGTCGGATGGTTGGTGGCGCAAGGCGTAGGGGTGTCGGCATCGGTGCCGGTGTTCGGTGTTCGGTGTCCCGTGTCGGCGAGCCGACGGCGCCCTGCCGGTGTGCTCCAGCGTGGCCCGGCGTTCCGGGGCCAGCCAGGGCTGTCTCCACCCTGGGGTTCTCAGCCCCTGGCTCAGCCCGCCGGTACGCGCGACGATGGGGGCGTGAAGCATGCCGAACTCGCCGCGTTCCTCAAATCCAGGCGCGCCCGGATCCGCCCGTCCGACGTCGGCCTGCCCGGCGGACCCCGGCGCCGGGTGCCGGGCCTGCGGCGCGAGGAGGTCGCCCAGTTGGCCGGGCTGTCCGCGGACTACTACACCGAGCTGGAGCGCGGGCGCGGCGCGCAGCCCTCGGCCCAGGTGCTGGCCGCTCTCGCCCGGGCGCTACGGCTGGACGGCGACGAGCGCGACCATCTGTTCCACCTCGCCGACCGGCCGGTCCCTCCCGCGACACAGGGTCCGAACGCGCATGTCCAGCCCGGTCTGCTCGGTCTGCTGGACCGGCTCGCCACCACCCCCGCCCAGGTGATCACCGATCTGCACCAGATCCTCGTGCAGAACCCCCTGGCCGCCGCGCTCATCGGCCGGCCACCGGCGGTACGCGGCCCCGCCACAAGCCTCGTCTACCGCTGGTTCACCGACCCCGAGGCCCGTACGCTCCACCCGCCCGAGGACCACCCCCACCACTCCCGGGTCTTCGTCGCCGACCTCCAGGCGGTCGCCGCCCGGCGCGGCAGCGACACCGAGGTGGCCCGGCTGGTGGCCGCGCTGCGCCGGCACAGCGCGGAGTTCGCCGCGCTCTGGGACACTCATGACGTCGCCCTGCGGCGGGCCGACCACAAGCGCATCGTCCACCCGGCGCTGGGCCTGATCGAGCTGGACTGTCACAGCCTGTTCAGCGAGGACGGCCGCCAGCGCCTGCTGTGGTTCAGCGCCCAGCCCGGCACCGAGGGCGCGGCCCAGCTGGAACTGCTCTCCGTCATCGGCACGCAGGAGATGACGACCACGACGGTCGGCGCGGACGGACTCGAGCGGCCGAAGCCCTGACCCGGCCGCTCATCGTCGGAACGTACCGCCGCTCCGGGTGTGTTGACAGTAGACATCCGATGAATTGAGTCTTGTGTCCATGGACCGCAGACATTTCTTCGCCCTGTCCACAGCGACCGCGGCCGGTGCGGCCGGCCTCCCGTCCGGCACTGCCCACGCCGCCGAGCAGACCGGCGCCACATCGGACACCACGACCGCTGCCACGCCGGACGACGCGGCCGGGGGTACGACGCTCCCCGGTGAGCTCACCCTCTGGTATCCGCGGCCCGCTTCCGAGTGGCTGGAGGCGCTGCCCATCGGCAACGGACGGCTCGGCGCCATGGTGTTCGGCGGCACCGACACCGAACGGCTCCAGCTCAACGAGGACACGGTGTGGGCCGGTGGCCCGTACGACCCGGCCAATCCTCAAGGGCTGAGCAACCTTCCCGAGATCCGCAGAAGGGTCTTCGCCGGTGAATGGGGAGACGCCCAGGCCCTGATCGACAGCACTTTCATGGGCAACCCCCTCTCCGAGCTGCCCTATCAGACGGTCGGCGATCTGCGGCTGACCTTCTCCTCCCAGGGCGAGGTCAGCGACTACCGCCGTGAACTCGACATCGACTCCGCCACCACCTCGGTCCGCTACACACAAAGCGGCGTCACCTACCGTCGCGAGATCATCGCCAGCCATCCCGACCAGGTCATCGCCTTACGGCTGACCGCGGACACTCCCGGCTCCATCTCCTTCACCGCCGCCTTCGACAGCCCTCAGAGCGTGACCGGCTCGTCGCCGGACCGGATCACCATCGCAATCGACGGCACAGGGCAGACCCGGAGCGGTATCACCGGGCAGGTGCGGTTCCGGGCGCTGGCCCGCGCCTGCGCGGAGGGGGGCACGGTCGGCAGCGAGGACGGAAAGCTCACGGTGGCCGGAGCCGACTCCGCCACCCTGCTGGTGTCCATCGGAACCAGCTATACGGACTTCGGCAACCCGACCGGCGACCACACCGCCCGCGCCGCCGCCCCGCTCAACGCCGCCTCCGACGTCCCGTTCACAACGCTGCGCAAGCGCCACACCGACGACTACCGGCGCCTGTTCCGCCGGGTGACACTCGACCTGGGGTCGACGGACGCGGCGAAGCTGCCCACCGATGAGCGGGTGAAGAACTTCGCCTCTGCCTCCGATCCGCAACTGGTCTCTCTGCACTACCAGTTCGGGCGGTATCTGCTGATCTCCTGTTCGCGGCCGGGCACCCAGCCGGCCAACCTTCAGGGCATCTGGAACGATCTGCTCAGCCCGCCCTGGTCATGCCGGTACACCATCAACATCAACACCGAGATGAACTACTGGCCGGCCCCCGTCACCAACCTTCTGGAGTGCTGGGAGCCGGTCTTCGACATGCTCGCCGACCTGTCGGTGTCCGGCGCGAGGACCGCCCGGACGCAGTACGGGGCACGCGGCTGGGTCGCCCACCACAATGTCGACGGCTGGCGTGGCACCGCCCCCTGTGACCAGGCCTTCTACGGCACCTGGCCCACCGGAGGGGCCTGGCTGGCCACCAGCATCTGGGACCACTATCTGTTCACGGGCGACAAGGAAGCGCTGCGCAAGCGCTACCCGGTGCTCAGGGGGGCGGTGTTGTTCTTCCTGGACACCCTGGTCACCGACCCCTCCAGCGGCCACCTCGTCACCTGCCCGTCGATGTCCCCCGAACACGCCCACCACCCGGATGCGTCCGTCTGCGCGGGGCCGACGATGGACAACCAGATTCTGCGTGATGTGTTCGACGGCTTCGTCATCGCCTCCGAACTGCTCGGCGAGGACGCGGACATGCGGGCCGAGGCGCGGACCGTGCGCGGGAAGTTGCCGCCCATGAAGATCGGTGCCCAGGGCCAGTTGCAGGAGTGGCAGGAGGACTGGGACGCCATCGCCCCGGAGCAGAACCACCGCCACATCTCGCATCTGTACGGTCTGCATCCCAGCAACCAGATCACCAAGCGTGGGACACCCGAGCTGTTCGCGGCGGCCCGTAAGACCATGGAGCAGCGCGGCGACGCGGGAACCGGCTGGTCACTGGCCTGGAAAATCAACTTCTGGGCACGTCTCCTCGAAGGCGACCGCTCCTTCAAACTGCTGGGCGACCTGCTCACACCCGAGCGCACCGCGCCCAACCTCTTCGATCTGCACCCCCCGTTCCAGATCGACGGCAACTTCGGCGCCACGTCGGGGATCACGGAGTGGCTGCTGCAGTCCCACGCCGGTGAACTCCACCTCCTGCCCGCTCTGCCTCCGGCACTCCCCGACGGCCGGATCCACGGACTGGTGGCCCGCGGTGGCTTCGAGGTGGATCTCACCTGGAGCGACGCGGCCCTGGCCGACTGCCGGCTGCGCTCCCGTATCGGCACCCGCGCCGTGGTCCGGGCGACGACCCGCCTGAAGGTCATCGCACAGGGGAAGCCCGTGCAGACGGACCACCCCGAACCGGACCTCACCTCGTTCGACACCGTCCCCGGCCACACGTACCGCCTCACCCCGTCTGACGGCCCGGCCGGCCTGGGTTAGCCGACCCCCAGCGCACGGCGGAAGGTGCCCGGAGTCAGGCCGTAGGCGCGATGGAACCAGCGGGTGAAGTGGGCCTGGTCGGCGAAACCGGTGGCGGCCGCCGCCGCGGCGGGGCTGATCCCGGTGGTCATCAGATCGCGGGCGCGGCGGAGGCGGAGCTGGCGCTGGTAGGCGCTGGGGGCCAGGCCGTATTCGGCGCGGAAGGCGCGGTACAGGGTGTAGCGGCTGCAGCCGATCGCCTCGGCCAGGGCGTCAGCGGGCAGTGGCGCGAGGGACGGTTCGAGACAGGACTCGCGGAGGAGGGCGAGTGCCCGGCGGGCGATCTGCCGCTGGGCGCTCGCCGACTCCGTGCGGAGGCGGGGCGCGCGGGTGGCGCCGCGGCGGGCCATCGCGAGCACAGCCGCGGTCAGGCATTCGTCCCGTACACCGGGGTCGGCGGGTCCGCTGAGCACGGTGTGGAGGCGGGAGAGCGCGCCGATGAGCGCGGGATCGTGAAGGACGGGCTGTCCGAACAGGGGCATGGCCGCGGCGCCTTTACCGGCGGCGTCTGTGAGGACGTCGCGCACCAGCGCGGGACCGATGTGCACGATGCGGTACTGGTAGCCCAGTTCCGCGGCGGCCCGGCCGTCGTGCACATCGTCCGGATTGAAGGCCATCACCATCCCGGCGCCGCTGGTGTAGGCCGCGCCGCGGCAGTGGAATCGCTGGGCGCCGATATCGGTGATGCCGAAGGAGTACGTGTCGTGGCTGTGCGGCGCGTACACGTGGTCGAAGAAGTGGGCGTGCATCGCCTCCAGCGGATACGAGCCGTCCCGCCAGTAGCGCACCCAGCTCCGTTCCGTTCCCATGGCCTCATTGTGCTGCACATGGTGGGCGCACAGGCGTTCAAGACGGGCGCGGGGCGGGTGGCCAGGGTGGGGGCATGGCATCGAAACAGGGCCCCAGCGGTCCTTATGCGCTCCTCTTCGTCACCATGGTGTTGTGGGGCAGCGCCTTCTCCAGCTCCAAGTCGGTGGTGGACCATGTGCCGCACACCGTCGCCGCGCTGATGCGATTCGGCGGTGGGGCCTTCGCGCTGCTGCTGGCCGTACGGGTGTCCGGGGGCCGACGGCGGCCGGAGGTGGCGGCGCGCCACGGTTGGCGCGCGGCGCTGGCGGGGGTGCTGGGCGTGTTCGCGTACAACGCGTTCTTCTTCTGGGGGCTGTCGCTGGCGCCCTCCTTGGACGCCGGCATTCTCATTCCGGTCATGAGCCCGGTGCTCACCAGCGCCTTCCTTCTGGTGGTACGGCGTGAGCGGGCCTCGGCAGCGCGTGTCGCCGGGCTCGGGACGGGGCTGGCCGGGGCCGTGGTCTTCTTTCTCGGGACGGGCGGCACCTCATCCGGAGGCGGTGACTCGACACGGCTCGCCGGGGACGCGCTGTTCCTCCTCAGTGCGGTGTGCTGGGCCGCGTACACCCTGGCCGGGCCTCGGGTGCTGGCCGGTATCGAGCCGCTGCGGGCCACGACCTACGCCACGTGTGCGGGCGCCGTCCTCCTGGCGGTGATCGCCGTGCCCGATCTGCCAAAGGTGCGCTGGGGCGAGTTGCCGACCGGGGTGTGGCTGAACGCCGCGTATCTCGCCGTGTGCGCCGCCGCTGTCGCCAACCTGCTGTACTACCGGGGCATCGCGGCTGTGGGGCCCGCGTCGGCATCTCTCATGATGTTCCTGGTCCCGGTCGTCAACACCGTGTGCGCCACGGTCTTCATGGGCGAGTCGTTCGATCGGGTGCAGGGCGCGGGGGCGCTGCTGCTGATGGCCGGTGCCGTGCTGAGCCTGCACACACGCAGGTCGACCGCGTGAGCAGAGGCCGCCGGGCCGGGCCACGTGGCCGAGATCGAACGTTCGACGCTCCATCAATTTCTACATGGCTGTAGATTGTTGACCGACGGACGGGCTGATCGCGGCGGCTCCCAGCGCCTCGGCATGCCCGTCCGCTTTACGGAACACCGCATGTCGAACACCGCACACCCAAAGGGGAACACCTCATGGCCGTGAGCCTGACCAAGGGCAGCAACTACTCCCTCACCCGCACCGAGCCCGGTCTCGCCAGCGTGGTCATCGGCCTGGGCTGGAAGGTGAACACCGGCCCCGGCGATGTCGACCTGGACGCCAGCGCGATGATCCTGGGCAGCGATGGTCGGGTTCTGTCGGACCAGCACTTCGTCTTCTTCAACAACCGGACGACACCGGAGGGGTCGGTCCGCCACACCGGCGACAACAAGACCGGCGAGGGCGAGGGGGACGACGAGCAGATCGCCGTGGACTTCAACCTGCTTCCGGCGCAAGCCGAGTCCGTGGTGTTCGTGGTGTCGATCCACAACGAGGGCGGGGCGGCCATCACCTTCGGCCGGATCCGTGACGCGTACATTCGCGTGGTCCATCAGGCGACGGGCGTGGAGATGTGCCGCTACGAGCTGACCGAGGACGCGTACGACCAGACCGCGATGGTGTTCGGCCAGCTCTACCGGCGTGAGGGCGAGTGGAAGTTCCGCGCCATCGGCCAGGGCTATGCGACGGGTCTCGCCGGGATCGCCAAGGACTACGGCGTCAACGTTTAGCCACGCCCGCGCAGTCGACTTCTCCCCCAGCGGTGTTCCCCTGGAACACCGCTGGTTTCGTCGGCGCGGCATGGTGCCGCAGTGCCGGATGATGCGAGAGGTATTGACGCTTCCGGCGAGTCACCTATCATCCTCAACGTCCGGATAACCGGCCGCCATTCGGCATGCCGAACGACGCGCCGTCAGACCGGGGCATACAGTGCAAACCGAGCACGGCAGCATGCACACCCCCCATACCGGCAAGGCCTTCCCGCCGTCCCGCGCCCTTCCGTGGGAGCGGTTCCACAGCGCAAGGGAGTGCGTCATATGTCATGGACCCATCACCCGCACAGCCGCCGGAGAGCGCTGACGACGGCCACCGGCCTGATCGCCGCGACCGCCGTCCCCATGACCACCGCCCCGGGCGCCACCGCGTCGTCCCGCGCGGCCGAGGCTCAGGGCCCGTCCGCCGCTGCCGCGTCGTACACCAACCCGGTGGTCTGGCAGGACTTCGCCGATATCGACATCATCCGCGTCGGTGACACCTACTACTACTCGGCCTCCACGATGCACTATTCGCCGGGGGCGCCCATCCTCCGCTCGTACGACCTGGTCAACTGGGAGTTCGCCGGACACTCGGTGCCGGTTCTCGACTTCGGCGCCAAGTACGACCTCAACGGGGCGCGCGGCTATGTCCGGGGCATCTGGGCCTCGTCGCTGGCCTACCGCCCGAGCAACAGGACGTTTTACTGGCTCGGCCAGATCGACTTCGCCAAGACGTACATCTACACCGCCACCGCCGTCGAAGGGCCCTGGTCCAGGCTCACCACGATCGACAACGCGTACTACGACGCGGGTCTGCTCGTCGACAGCGACGACACCCTGTACGTGGCGTACGGCAACACCACCATCAGCGTCGCCCAGCTCTCCGCGGACGGACGTACCCAGGTCCGCACCCAGCAGGTGTTCTCCACACCGTCCAGCATCGGCACCCTGGAGGGCTCCCGCTTCTACAAGATCAACGGGAACTACTACATCTTCCTCACCCGCCCCGCCAACGGCCAGTACATCCTGAAGTCAACCAGCGGCCCCTTCGGGCCCTACACGCTGCGGCAGGTCCTCCTCGACCTGCGCGGCCCGGTCTCCGGCGGCGGGGTGCCGCACCAGGGCGGACTGGTGCAGACGGCCAACGGCGCCTGGCACTACATGGCCTTCGTCGACGCCTACCCCGGC
>NZ_MUNE01000409.1:0-9830 GCF_002154605.1 Streptomyces milbemycinicus
CGCCAAGGAGAAGCTGGTCGTGCGGGACGTCATCAAGGACGCCGACGGCACGGTCCACACCCGGTACGAGCGCACCTACGACGGACTGCCCGTCCTCGGCGGCGACCTGATCGTCCACAAGTCCGCCGACGGCGAGACCGAGGAGGTCACCAAGGCCACCGACGCCAAGATCAAGGTGGCCGACACCACGGCCGCCGTTGCCCCGGCCGCCGCCGAGCGGACCGCCGTAGGGGTGGCGAAGACCGAGGCCGGCGACAAGGCCGACGCCTCCGCCACCCCCCGGAAGGTCATCTGGGCCGCCAGCGGCAAGCCCGTCCTCGCGTACGAGACCGTGGTCGGCGGCTTCCAGGACGACGGCACGCCCAGCAAGCTGCACGTCATCACGGATGCCGACACCGGCAAGAAGCTGTACCAGTTCCAGGCCGTCCAGAACGGCACCGGCACCGGCCAGCACAACGGCAAGGTCACCCTCGGCACCACCAAGAGCGGCACCCAGTACCTGCTCAAGGACACCGCGCGCGGCGGCCACATGACGTACAACCTCAAGCACGCCGAAGAGGGCAAGGGGTCGAAGTTCCTGGACGCCGACGACGTCTGGGGCAACGGCAAGCCGACCATCGCGCAGACCGCCGCCGTCGACGCCCACTACGGCGCGGCCAAGACCTGGGACTACTACAAGAAGGTCCTGGGCCGCAACGGCATCCAGAACAACGGCAAGGCCGCCTACTCGCGCGTCCACTTCAGCAACGAGTACGTCAACGCCTTCTGGGACGACGACTGCTTCTGCATGACGTACGGCGACGGCGAAGGCAACAAGAAGCCGCTCACCCAGCTCGACGTCGCCGGCCACGAGATGAGCCACGGCCTGACCGCCGCCACCGCGAAGCTCGAGTACAGCGGCGAGGCGGGCGGCCTCAACGAGGCCACCTCCGACATCTTCGGCACGGCCGTCGAGTTCTACGCCAAGAACCCGAAGGACCCCGGCGACTACCTCATGGGCGAGAAGATCGACATCAACGGGGACGGCACCCCGCTGCGCTACATGGACAAGCCCAGCAAGGACGGTATGTCCTACGACTACTGGTCCAGCAGCATCGCCCAGGACGACCCGCACTTCACCTCCGGGCCCGCCAACCACTTCTTCTACCTGCTCTCCGAGGGCAGCGGCCGCAAGGTCATCAACGGCGTGACCTACAACAGCCCGACCAAGGACGGCCGCACCGTCACGGGCATCGGCCGCGCCAAGGCCGAGCAGATCTGGTACAAGGCGCTCACCACGTACATGACCTCCACCACCAACTACGCCAAGGCGCGCACCGCGACGCTCAAGGCGGCGAAGGCCCTGTACGGCGGGACCAGCGCGGAGTACAAGGCGGTCAACAACGCCTGGGGCGGCATCAACGTGCGGTGACGCACTGACAGCTGTCCCAGTGGCCGGGCGGGCGTGCTGCCCGCCCGGCCCACCAGACCTTACTTCTTACCGCTGAACGCCTCCTTCCGGATGACGTCGAGGAAGCTCGGAACCCCTTCTGTGGTGCGCACATCGATGAAAGCGCGCACATGGTGGCCATCGACCGCCTGGCGGAGCAACGCGTTTCCGAGGTCGGCACGCGAGGTGAAACGGCCGGGAAGGCGGGAGGCGGACACCCGGTAGTCGCTCACCGCATGCGCATCAAAGAGACCCGCGGGGCGGATCACCGTCCACTCGTGCTCGCTTTCGCTCACGACCTCCTCCATCCGCCGCATGTCGTCGTACACGGTGCGCCCGACGAAGCGCACGATGAACGGCTCGAGCACCTTCCGGAAGAAGAGACCCTCGCCGGGCGCCGGCGTCTCGAAGAGCACCGTCGAGCTCACGCAGACCAGACGGCGGACGCCGTGTTCCGTCATCGCCCGGGTGATGTGGGCCATGCCCCCGGAATACACCGTGACAGGGCTCCGGCCGTAGGGAACCCCGAGCGTCGAGATCACCGCGTCCTGCCCGGCCACGGTGCGCTCGACCGCGCCGGAGTCCAGCACATCCGCACCGACCACCCGCAGCCGCGGATCGCTCAGCGGGAAGGACTCGGGCCGGCGTGTGACGGCGGTGACCGTGTGGCCCTCGGCGATCGCCTGCTCGGTGGCCTGCCGCCCGGTCGGTCCGTTCGCCCCGAATATGGCGAGCTTCACTCGTTTCTCCCTCTCACGGACGATGGTCTTGCCACCCAAGAGGGCACCGGCGGCGGCGAGTGTGACATCCCGGAATCCGATATGACCTGGGCCACATTGCCCCGGGCGGATGTCACACTCCGGGCAGCACGGCGCCTCTCAGCAGAGAGCGCGCACAGGAGGCATGCCATGTCCGACAGCCCGGCACAGAGCCCGGCGGACGCCGCGACACGGGTGTTCGTCAGCTACCGTGAACTGCTGTTCTCCGTTGTCTACAACATGCTCGGCAGCATCGCCGACACCGAGGACGTACTCCAGGAGACCTGGCTGTCCTGGGCGGGCAGAAGCCGCCACTCGCCGATGGCGGAGATCGACAATCCGCGCGCCTATCTGGTGCGGATAGCGGTGAACCACGCGCTCGCCCGACGGGCCGGCATCAATCGCCGACGTGAGACCTACGTCGGGCCTTGGCTGCCCGAGCCCCTGGTCACCGACACCGCCGCCGACCCCCCGGCGGACACCGTCGACACGGCCGACCGGGCACTGCGCGCCGAAACCGTGTCGATGGCGCTGCTGGTGGTCCTGGAGACCCTGACCCCCTTGGAACGGGCGGTGTTCGTCCTTCACGAGGTCTTCGGCTACGCCCACACCGAGATCGCGGACATCCTGGACCGCAGCCCGTCCGCCGTCCGCCAGCTCGCACACCGCGCCCGCGAGCACGTCCACGCCCGCCGCCCCCGCTACCAGGCCCATCCACGCGTCCAGCGCCAGGCGACCGAGCGATTCGTCTCCGCGGCGCTCGGCGGCGACGTCGGCGCCCTCATGGAGGTCCTGGCACCGGAGGTGACCTTGTGGACCGACGGCGGAGGCAAGGCACGGTCGGCCCTGCGGCCGATCCACGGCCGGGAGAAGGTCGCCCGCACGCTGACCGGATACTCCTCCCGCCCCCCGCAGGGCCTGGACATCCAGTACCGGAGTGTCAACGGCGACCCCTCGGCGGTGATTTTCGCGGGCGATGCCCCGTACGCCGTGATGGTCATGGACCTGACCCCGGAGGGCGACCAGATTTCGAGCGTCTACCTCGTCAGCAACCCGGACAAGCTCTCCGCGGTCAGGCGGGACGAGGACGCGGCGCCGCCGGACGGGAAACCGGATCCCTTGGAGCGGGGGCAAGACCGATCGGCTTCCCGGGCACCGACGGACTCGGGGCCGTCCGGCGATCCGAACGCCACGCGTCGCTCGCCCCACCGCTGAGAGCGGCGGCAGTCCGGACGAGTGCGGTGCGGGGCGGGCGTACTGCCGCCGCCACGGCTCACCTCTGCTCAGCTCAGCTCATCGATGCAGCAGCCCGGGAGTCGGATGTCCGAGCCCGCAGGGCCGCCACGGCCCACTCGAGCACCGGCGTCAAGCTGTCCGGCGCCGGCCAGCCGTTGACCCGGGCGAGCAGCCGGACGTACCGCTCCCTGCGCGGATCGTTGACGCTCTCCAACCGGGCCAGCAGCCGACGCCGCAGCGCGGCGCCGTCCGGTTGGCCGACGAGCCGCGCGTAGTGCCCCACGACCCCCTCGACAACCGGGTCGGCCTGCCGCAAGGCCGGTTCGACCCCGGCCGCCACAACCGGCCCGACCCAGTCCCGCACCACCGCGACAACGTCCCTGCACGGCCCCACGCCATTGCGCTCCGCCGAGTGCTCCTCGGCCACCCGCCGCACCCTGGCCCGGAACTCCGGGTCACGCGACAGCTCCGCCAACTCCACCCACGCCCGGACCTGCTCGGCCTCCGGACTCTCGGGCAGCTCGGGCGTCATCGAGCGCCTGACCGCCGCGAATTCCGGGTTCCCGTCAAGGCCGCCGAAAACGGCGTCCAGAAATTCCCCGATCAGGTTTCGGCGCTCATCCTCGGAGAGCCTGGCCAACGTATGCATGATCTCCATCTCCTCCGGGCTCGCCCCACGCTCCGCCACCGCCGTCAACACCGCCCGCCGCAGCCGCAACGTACGGATCTGCACCGTCAGCGCCTCCGCATGCGCCGCCGCGACCTCCGCCAGCGACAGCTCCCGGTCCACGACCTTCCGAACCGTCGCCAGATCCAGCCCCAGCTCACGCAACGTCCGCACCAGCTCAAGACGCGCGACGGCGTCGACGCCGTACAGCCGGTATCCGGCCGGGCTGCGGTCCGTCGGCGCGACGATGCCGCGATCGGAGTAGAACCGAATGGTCTTCACCGTGAGCCCGGTCCGCCGGGCCAGCTGACCGATCGAGTAGAGCGCGCCGCCGTCCATGCCCCTACCTTCGCGTCTCCCCCTACGGGAGACTCAACCCCCCGGCCTCATCGCTGGCCGTCCGTGCAGCGGAGATTGGCGAGTCGCCTGAATCGCTAGCGGGCGGGGTCACACTTTCTGAAACGCGGCTCCGTGAACTGTCGGGCGTCTGCGATCTTCAGGTGTCTCGGGTTCGTCGGCGCCGGTCGGCCCGCCAATGTTCACCGCCGCGTCGACCACGCCACGCACGGCGAGCTTGACCGCCCAGTGTCCGCCGAAGCTGAGGCCCAGGTAGGCCACGGGCTCGTCCGGGCGCCACCTCCGCGGCCTGACAGCCATGCGGCACGGCAGGGAAGCCCGGCCTTCGGGGAGAAGGCCGGGCCTCGCTGTCCGCACCCACGCCTGCCAGCCGCCAAGGGCAGCGTAGGTTTGCGCTGCTTGGACGGCCGCCACGACGGGCGGCAGGCCAGAAGAAGGAGCAGGCCAGTGGGCGGAGACGAATCGGTGGCGGCACTTGCGCCGCTCATACCGGTGGCGGACGGCGTGGACGAGCGGATCGACTGGAGCGAGGTCGAGGGGATCTGGGGAAGACGCTTCCCCTCGGACTGTGTCCGCTTCATGGAGGTGTATGGGGCCGGGCTGGTCAGCGAAGAGATCGTGATTCTGCTGCCGGTGCCGCGAGCCGGCACGTACACGGATGCGTCGGGCCTGGGAGACGAGACCGAGAACGCCCGCCTGACCTGGGAAATGTGCGCGGACGAGGCCGACTTCGACGTGGACCCCGAGTCCATCGTGGCGTGGGGTGTCACCACGGGGGCGGACATCTACTGCTGGCTGACCACGGACGAGGATCCGGACCGGTGGCCGGTGCTGGTGTGCGGGCGGCACACCAGCCCGTCCTTCCAGGTGCACCCCTTCGGCATGGCCGAGTTCCTTCGACGGCTCCTCGGCGATGCCGAGTTCCAGGAGGAGACGATCAGTGTGACGCTGCCGGAAGAGAGGGCCTTCGCCAACTGGCGTGAGCGGGAGCGCCGCCACGAGGCGGGCCTGAACCCGGCCACCGGGCGGCCCTGGAACTAAGGCCACAACTTTTTACCGGGCTTGACGGTCAAGGTGAACGACTGCTGTACACAGGCCCAACTGTCAGTGCCGAAGCGCTGTGGCCGATGGGCGAACCGACGTACTGGAGAGAACCTGGATGTCCCGCCCCACCCACCGCCGGCCCGCCGCCGTGACCGCCGTCCTGCTGACCGCCTCCCTGGCGGGGTCCGGCGGACTCGCCGCGCCGGCCGCCGCAACCGCAACCGCAACCGCAACCAAGAGCACGAGGCCCGTCATCGACTTCAACGGTGACGGGTACGCGGACCTCGCCGTCTCCGCGCCCGGCGGCACCGTCTCCGGCTTCTCGGAGGCGGGCTACATATCGGTGCTGTACGGCTCCACGGCCGGTGTCGACACCGCACACCCGAAGCTGATCACGCGGGCGACCGAGGGCGTGCCGGGGGACGTCGAGCAGTACGGCGCCTTCGGCCGCACCACGGCCGCCGGTGACCTCGACGGCGACGGTTACACGGACCTGGTCGTGGGCGACTTCTCCGCCCCGGCGGTCCTCTGGGGCTCCGCGAAGGGTCTGCGCACAGGCAGCGCGCTTCCCGGACCCGCCGCCACCCTGGCGACGGGCGACATCAACGGCGACGGCCACGCCGACCTCGTGACCAAGAACGACCAGGGCCTCCAGGTGCGCTACGGCCCCTTCTCCCGCGCCGGAGTGCCCGCCTCCGTTCAAACGCTCCCCTTCGAGGACGGGGACCACCCCAAGGCCATCGCCGTGGGCGACATGACGGGCGACGGCGCAGACGACATCGTCACGACGCACAGTTTCGACGATGTGCCGGGCAAGTCCCGCTTCTGGGCGGGTGGGAAGGACGGCCTCAGCCGCACCTTCAGGACCACCGGCCACTACACGACCGACGGGGTCATCGCCGACGTGAACAAGGACGGCTACGGCGACCTCGTCGCCCCGCAGGTCGACCAGGTCTCGGAGGACCGCGACGCCGACGCCGGCACGCTCCGCGTCGTCTACGGCTCGGCGTCCGGCCCCTCCACCCGTACCGCGAAGATCACCCAGGACACGCCGGGCGTCCCCGGCACGAGCGAGGCGGGCGACCACGACGTCAACTCCGGCGATCTGTTCGGCCACTCCCTGGCCGCCGGCGACGTCACCGGCGACGGCTACCCGGACATCGCCGTGGGCGTGCCCGGCGAGGACATCGGCTCGGTCCGCGAGGCGGGCGCCGTCGTTCTGCTCAAGGGCAGCGCGGCGGGCCTCACCGGCAAGGGCGCGCAGGCCTTCCACCAGTCGACCCCGGGTGTGCCCGGCATCTCCGAAGAGGGCGACTACTTCGGCCGGACCGTGCTCCTCGCCGACGTCAACGCCGACCACCGCGCCGACCTGGCGGTGGCCACCCCCTACGAGGACGGCCGCTACGCGGACTCGGGCGCCGTGTGGGTCCTGCGCGGCTCCAGGTCGGGCCTGATCACCGGCGACATCGCTTCGTTCGGCCCGCGCGCGCTGGGCGCGCCCGAGAAGGAGGCGCGATTCGGGGACGACCTCGCACGGTAGGAGGACGCCCGGCGGCAGCAGGACGCCCGCCGCCCCGACCGTGCCGCCGCATCGCGGGGCGGGCTGTGACGGCGGGCGCGCGGGTCAGCTGTAGAAGTTGCGCTGCCAGCGGTGGTTGGCGAGTACGGCCAACTGGTCGGCGGTCAGCGGGCGGCCGTCGCTCAGGGCCGTGTTGCGTTCGACGTTGCGTACGGTGCGCATACCGGGGATGACGGTGGACACCGCCGGGGAGCTGAGGACGAACCGCAGCGCGGTCTCGGCCATCTCGTCGGGGGTGATGCCGAGGTCGGCGACGATCGCGGACACCCGCTGTTCGACCTGGGCCGGGCGGTCGTCGCGGAAGTAGCGGTTGCGGAAGTCGCCCTCGGGGAACGTGGCGTCGGCGGTGATGCGGCCGGTGAGGCCGCCCTCGTCGAGGGCCACTCGTACGATGACGCCGACGCCGTGCTCCGCACAGGCCGGCAGCAGCGCTTCGGCGGGCGACTGGTCGAAGATGTTGTAGATCACCTGCACGCTGTCGACGGCGCCGCTGGTGACGAGCGCGAGGGCGTTGTCGGGCTCGTGGTCGTTGATGGAGACGCCGAACAGGCGGATCTTGCCTTCCTGCTTGAGCTCGGCGATCGTCTCCAGCCAGTCGCCGCGGCCGACCCACTCATCGCTCCAGACATGGAACTGGAGGACGTCGAAGTGGTCCAGGCCGCTGGTGCGCAGGCTGGTCTCCACGCTTTCGCGGATGTGCGCACCGGGGAAGGTGTCGGCCGGGTCCAGGCCATCGGGGGCCGGCCAGACGCGGTTCTTCGGGGGGACCTTGGTCGCGACGAACACCTCGTCGCCGGATCCGGCCCGCTCGCGGACGACCTGGCCGACGATCCGCTCGCTCTCGCCGTAGCCCCGGGCGGTGTCGATGAAGTTCACGCCGAGGTCGATGGCGCGGTGCAGGGCGCGTACGGATTCGTCCTCGGTGGCGCCCACCCAGTTGGACTCTCCGATGCCCCAGGCGCCGTAGCCGATCTCGGACACGGACAGTCCACTGCGGCCCAGTTCGCGGTAGTGCACTTTTTCATCAACCTTCCGTCGGCGTACTTACTCTTTGCGGCCGGTCGCGGCGACGGTGACGCCGAGACCGATCATGGCGAGCCCGCCGACCCCGCCGACCATGGCCAGCCGCTGCGGTGAGCGGGCGAACCAGCCGCGTGCGGTGGCGGCGACGAGGCCCCAGATGCTGTCGGAGGTTACGGCGATGACGTTGAAGACGAGGCCGAGCAGCAGCATCTGCAGCGCGACATGCCCCTGCTCGCGGTCGACGAACTGGGGCAGTACGGCGGCGAAGAAGACGATGGTCTTGGGGTTGGCCACACCGACCGCGAACCCCTCCCAGAACGTGCGCAGGGCGCCCTGCTCAGCCGGACCGTCCCCGCTGAACGCGGCGCGCAGCGAGCCCCGCTGCCGCACCGCCTTGACCCCCAGGTACACCAGATACGCGGCGCCCACCAGCTTCAGCGCCGTGAAGACGAGGACCGAGCGCTCCACGATGGTGCCGACCCCCAGCGCCACGGCCACCACGAGCACATAGGCGCCGACCGTGTTCCCCATGACGGTGGTCAGCGCGGCCCGGCGCCCCTGGGCCAGGGCCCGGCCGATCACGAACAGCACACTGGGGCCGGGGATCACGATCAGCAGGAACGACATGGCCGCGAAGGCGAGGAGACGGTCGGTGGACACCATGGGGCCCATGTAAACACGCGGGGACTCCGCCCCCGCAACCCTTTTCCGCACCCTGTGTGTCCTGCGACCGAAGCCCTACTTTCGTCAGAGGCGCACCCGCCCCGCCGCGGGGGATGCTGGGGCGCATGATCCGGTGGATACGACACGGTGGCGCCGCGCGAACGGCCCTGCTCCTGTGGCTGACGGCCTGCGCGCCCGTCCTGCTGAAGGCCACATCGGCGAGCGGGCGCGATCTGTGGTTGCTGCTGGCCGGGTTTCCGCTGCTGGCGGGCGCGGCGGCGGTGGGTCGTACGCGGCCGCTGGTGGGGCTGGCGGTCGCGGTGGGGCTGAGCCTGGCCCTCAACCTGGAGCTGTACACCTCCTCGTACTGGGCGGCGCTGGCGCTGTGGGGCTATCTCACCGGGCGGTGGACTGCGGGCGCGCGGCCCGCGCTGTGGTTCTTCGCGGCCTTCGCGGTGGCGGGCGCGCTGCTCACCTGGGCGACGGACGCCGGGGTCTGGACCTGGTTCACCGCGCTGACCACGCTGCTGCTCAACGTCGTGGTGCCGTGGCTGCTCGGCCGCTACCGCCGCCAGTACGAGCATCTGGTCCACGCCGGCTGGGAGCTCGCCGACCGGATGGAGCGGGAGCAGCGGGCCGTCGCCGACCAGGCGCGGCTGCGCGAGCGGTCCCGGATCGCCGGGGACATGCATGACTCGCTCGGCCACGACCTGGCCCTGATCGCGCTGCGCGCCGCCGCCCTGCAGATCGACCCGGAGCTGAGCGACCGCCACCGGGCGGCGGCCGCCGAACTGCGGGAGGCGGCCTCGACGGCCACCAGCCAGTTGCGGGACATCATCGGTGTGCTGCGGACCGGGGACGACCCCGCCCCGACGGCCCCCGCCGACGAGGGTGTCGGCGCGCTGGTGGAGCGCGCGCGGTCCTCCGGGCTGGCCGTCGAGCTGGAGTACGGGCCCGAGGACGGCGAGCGCCGCTACGACGCAGACGGCGCGAAGGGGGCTGACCTGCCGCCCATGGCCGACCGCGCCGTCTACCGCGTCGTCCAGGAGGCGCTGACCAACGCCGCCAAGCACG
>NZ_MUNE01000409.1:9849-10281 GCF_002154605.1 Streptomyces milbemycinicus
GGCGGTCCTGTGGGGCGGGTTCACCTTCTATACGCAGTACCACTCGGTGCTGGACCGGCGCACCTACGACCGGCTGGAGATCGGCGAGCCGCGTGCCGATGTCGAGTCGCGGATGCCGCCGTACACGATGGACGGGCCTCCGGACGGCATCGCCGCGCCTCCCCGCGGCTGGGATTGCGCTTACTACGGGGTGCGCCGATACGACGGGCGGTCCGCGTACCGGCTGTGTTTCTCGGACGGGCGGCTGGTCGCCAAGGACGTGGTCACCAGTAGGCAGTAGGGGCGAGGACAGTAGTCGGGCGGTAGAGGGCGGCAGTGAGAGCGCTTGCGGCCGCGCGTCCTCCGTCCAGGAATCCGGCGCGGGAATTCCACGGGAAGGGGCGGCAACCTTTCCGGCCAGAGCGGCGACCACACCCCGACACCCCCCACAGC
>NZ_MUNE01000041.1 GCF_002154605.1 Streptomyces milbemycinicus
TGAACGTCGGCGCCGCGGCGCGGGACGCCGGTGTGCCCACGCTCACGGCGTTCCTGGACCCGGCCACCGGCTCGGACGTCCGCGCCGGGCACGGCCCGGCGGACCTGGTCGTGGCCAACAACGTGTACGCGCACATCCCCGACGTGGTCGGGTTCACCCGGGGGCTGCGCGCCCTGGTCGCCGACGACGGCTGGGTCTCCATCGAGGTGCAGCACCTGCTGACCCTGATCGAGGAGAACCAGTACGACACGATCTACCACGAGCACTTCCAGTACTACACGGTCGCGTCCGCGATCCGGGCGCTGGCCGCCGGTGGACTCGCGCTCGTGGACGTCGAGCTGCTGCCCACGCACGGCGGCTCCATCCGGCTGTGGGCCCGGCCGGCCGAGGCGGCCGGCGAGCCGAGCCGCCAGGTGGCTGACGTGCTGGCCCGGGAGAAGGCCGCCGGGCTGCAGGAGCTGTCCGGGTACACCGAGTTCTCCGCCCGGGTGGCCAAGGTGCGCCGGGACCTTCTGCGGTTCCTCATCGAGGTGGCCGAGCGCGGCGAGACGGTCGTCGGCTACGGCGCCCCGGGCAAGGGCAACACCCTGCTCAACCACTGCGGCATCCGGCCCGACCTGCTCCCGTACACGGTCGACCGCAACCCCTACAAGCACGGAAGGTTCACCCCGGGCACCCGCATCCCGATCCTGCCGCCCGAGCAGATAGCCGCCGACAGACCGGACTACGTCCTCGTCCTCCCGTGGAACCTGCGGGCCGAGCTGGTCGAGCAGCTGTCCTTCGTGCACGACTGGGGCGGCCGGCTGGTCTTCCCCATCCCGGAACTGAGCATTGTCGAGGTCGCGTCTTGAAAGAGGTCACAGCATGAAGGTCGTTCTGTTCTGCGGCGGTTACGGGATGCGGATGCGGAGCGGTGCCGCAGACGACGTGCCCAAGCCGATGGCGATGGTCGGCCCGCGACCGCTGATCTGGCACGTCATGCGCTACTACGCGCACTTCGGGCACACGGAGTTCATCCTGTGCCTCGGCTACGGGGCTCACCACATCAAGAAGTTCTTCCTCAACTACGAGGAGACGACGTCCAACGACTTCGTCCTGCGGGGCGGGCGGACCGAGCTGCTGTCCACCGACATCTCCGACTGGACGATCACGTTCGCGCAGACCGGCATCGAGTCACCGATCGGGGAGCGGCTGCGCCGGGTGCGGCACCACCTGGACGGCGACGACATGTTCCTCGCCAACTACGCCGACGTGCTCACCGACGCCCCGCTGGACGAGATGATCGGCCGGTTCGCCCGGCGCGACGCCGGTGCGTCGATGATGGTGGTGCCGCCGCAGTCCTCGTTCCACTGCGTGGACCTGGGCGAGGACGGCCTGGTGGGGGGCATCACCGCGGTGAGCGACCTGCCGCTGTGGGAGAACGGCGGCTACTTCGTGCTCCGCCAGGAAGTCTTCGACCACATACCGGAGAACGGGGACCTGGTCGCCGACGGATGCGCCCAACTGGCCAAGCAGGGCCGGTTGGTGGCGCACCAGCACCGCGGCTTCTGGAAGCCGACCGACACCGTGAAGGAGCGGGCCGCGCTCGACACCGCCTACGCCCGGGGCGACCGCCCGTGGGCCGTATGGGAACGGGACAGCGCCGGAGCGCGGGCGTGATCCGGCTCGGGGCCGGGCGCCTGGACCGGATCGTCGCGGTGGGCGCGCACTGCGACGACATCGCCATCGGCGCCGGCGGCACGCTGCTGACGCTGTGCCTCGCACGGCCGGGCATCCGCGTCGAGGCGCTGGTGCTCTCCGGCGGTGGCAGCGAACGGGAGCGGGAGGAGCAGGCCGCGCTCGCCGCCTTCTGCCCGGGCGCCGACCTGCGGCTGACCGTGCACAAGCTGCCGGACGGCCGGCTGCCCGCGCACTGGGACGAGGCCAAGGCCGCGGTCGAGGAGCTGCGCATGCGGACCGAGCCGGATCTGGTGCTGGCCCCGCGGACCGATGACGCGCACCAGGACCACCGCGGCCTGGCGAAGCTGATGACCACCGCGTTCCGCGACCACCTGGTGCTCGGCTACGAGATCGTCAAGTGGGACGGCGATCTCGGCCGTCCGGCGGCGTACCAGCCGCTGTCGCCGGAGATCGCCGAACAGAAGGTGCGGCTGCTGCAGGAGCACTACCCCTCGCAGCGGCACCGGCCCTGGTACGACCGCGAGGCCTTCCTCGGCCTCGCACGAATCCGCGGCATCGAATGCCACGCGCGCTACGCCGAAGCGTTCGCCGTCACCAAACTCACTCTCAACCTGGGGGAATGAACCTTGCGCGTACTGCTGACCGGGCACCAGGGCTACCTGGGCACCGTCATGGCCCCGGTCCTCACGGCTGCCGGGCACGAGGTCGTCGGGCTTGACTCCGGCCTGTTCGCCGACTGCGTGCTGGGCCCGACGCCCGCGGACCCGCCGGGGCCGCAGGTGGACCTGCGCGACGTCACGGCCGAACACGTAGCCGGGGTCGACGCCGTGATCCACCTGGCCGCGCTGTCCAACGACCCGCTGGGATCGCTGGCGCCGGAGCTCACCTACGACATCAACCACCACGCGTCCGTACGCCTCGCCAGGCTGGCCCGCGACTCCGGAGTGCGGCGCTTCCTGTACGCGTCGACCTGCTCGGTCTACGGCGCCGCCGGCGGCAGCGACCTGGTGGCCGAGGACGCCCCGCTGCGCCCGGTGACGCCGTATGCGGAGTCCAAGGTGCGGGTGGAGGACGACCTGCACGCGCTGGCCGACGGCGACTTCAGCCCGGTGTTCATGCGCAACGCCACAGCCTTCGGCTACTCGCCCCGGCTGCGCGCCGACATCGTGCTGAACAACCTGGTGGGCCACGCGCTCCTGTCCGGCGAGGTGCTGGTGCTCTCCGACGGCACCCCCTGGCGCCCGCTGGTGCACGCCGCCGACATCGCACGGGCCTTCGCGGCCGCGCTGACCGCGCCTCGGGAAGCGGTGCACGACCGGGCGTTCAACATCGGCAGCGAGATCAACAATGTCACGGTCGCCGAGATCGCCGAGCAGGTCGCCGAGGCGGTGTCCGGCGCGAAGGTGGTGATCACCGGGGAGACCGGTGCCGATCCGCGGTCCTACCGGGTGGACTTCTCCCGGTTCCGCGCCGCGGTGCCCGGCTTCGACTGCGAGTGGACGGTGAAGCAGGGCGCGCTCGAACTCGCCGACGCCTACCGGAAACACGGGCTGACCCGGGAGGACTTCGAGCGACGCTTCACCCGGCTGGCCGTGCTGCGCGCGGCGACCGAGGCCGGAGCCGTCGACGACACCCTGCGGTGGCGCCGATGACCACGGCCGGCGAAGAGATGCATGCGCTGGTGGAGCGGTTGTACCCGCTGTGCCGGAGCATCACCGGCGACGGTGTGCGCGCCACCCTGGCGATCGTCGGCGAGTACGTCCCGCTGCAGGTGCACGAGGTGCCGACCGGGACTCAGGTGCTCGACTGGACGGTGCCGCAGGAGTGGAACATCCGGGACGCGTACATCGCCGACACCGCGGGCAACCGGGTCGTCGACTTCGCCGCGTCCAGCCTGCACGTGCTCGGCTACAGCGTGCCGGTGTCGCAGACCATGCCGCTGGCCGAGCTGCGCGGACACCTGCACACCCTTCCCGACCACCCGACCTGGGTGCCGTACCGCACCAGCTACTACAAGCCGGAATGGGGGTTCTGCCTGGCCCAGGAGACCTTGGACGCGCTGCCGGACGGCGAGTACGAGGTGTGCGTCGACTCCACACTCGCGGACGGCCACCTCACCTACGCCGAGCACGTGGTCCCCGGTCAGGTCCCCGACGAGGTGATCGTCTCCTGCCACGTCTGCCACCCGTCGCTGGCCAACGACAACCTGGCCGGCATCGCGGTGGCGGTGCTCCTGGCCCGGGCGCTGGCCGAACAGACGCCGTACTACACCTACCGGTTCATATTCGCACCCGGCACCATCGGGGCGATCACCTGGCTGGCCCGCAACGCGGAGCGGATCGACCAGGTCAAGCACGGGCTGGTGCTGGCCTGCGCCGGCGACCCGGGCCAACTGACGTACAAGCAGAGCAGGCGCGGCGACGCGGAGATCGACCGGGTGATGCGCCATGTGCTGGCCGCATCCGAACGCCCGCACCGCGTCGCCGAGTTCACGCCGTACGGCTACGACGAGCGGCAGTTCTGCTCGCCCGGGTTCGATCTCGGCGTGGGCTCGCTCAGCCGGACCCCGTACGCGGGCTACCCCGAGTACCACACCTCGGCGGACAACCTGGACTTCGTCTCCCCGGAGGCGATGGCGGACACCCTCGCCCTCTGCCGCGAGGCGTTCGCCGTCCTCGACCGCAACCGGCGGTACCTCAACCTCAGCCCTTACGGCGAACCGCAGTTGGGCCGGCGCGGGTTGTACGACGCGCTCGGCGGCCGCAGCGACACCAAGCAGGCCCAGATGGCCATGCTCTGGGTGCTCAACCTCTCCGACGGCGAGCACAGTCTGCTGGACGTCGCCGAGCGGTCCGGGCTGCCGTTCGACACCGTCGCCGCCGCGGCCGGCGCCCTGCACGGCGCCGGGCTGATCAAGGCATGACGCCGATGACCGGCGAGGGGGAGAATCCGCGGACAACGGCGCCACCGGCCGGATCCACCCGGCGGGCCCTCGTCGGCCGGCTGTCCTGGGGACTGGCCGACCAGGCGGCCTCCAGCATGAGCAACTTCGTGGTGGGCATCTACGTGGCCCGCTCGCTGGGGGTGACCGCGTTCGGCGTGTTCAGCCTCGCCTGGGTGACCTATGGCGTCGTGCTCAACGTCTCCCGCGGGCTGGCCACCGATCCGCTCGTGGTGCGCTTCAGCGGCGTGTCGGACGCGTCCTGGCGCGGGGCGGTGACCCGGTCGACGGGTACCGCACTCGGCGTCGGTGCAGCCATCGGCGCGGCGTGCCTGGTGGTCGGGCTCGGCCTCGGCGGCAGCGTG
>NZ_MUNE01000410.1 GCF_002154605.1 Streptomyces milbemycinicus
TGCTCGACCGCATCGCCCGGCTCGAGGCCGCACTGCGCCGCACCGGCGCGAGGAGTGATCAACCCCCATGGACATGAACCGCCTCACCCAGAAGTCCCAGGAAGCCCTCCAGGGCGCCCAGACCAAGGCGCTGCGGCTCGGCCAGACCGAGGTCGACGGCGAACATCTGCTGCTCGCCCTGCTCGACCAGCCCGAGGGCCTGGTGCCCCGGCTGATCGACCAGGTGGGCGCCGACCCCACGGCGCTGCGCACGATGCTGGAGGCCGAGGTGGCCCGCAAGCCGAAGGTCACCGGCCCCGGCGCCGCCCCGGGACAGGTCTTCGTCACCCAGCGCCTGGCCAAGCTGCTGGACACCGCCGAGCAGGAGGCCAAGCGGCTCAAGGACGAGTACGTCTCCGTCGAACACCTCATGCTGGCCCTCACCGACGAGGGATCCGCCACCGCCGCCGGGCGGGTGCTCAAGGAACACGGCGTCACCAAGGAGGCGTTCCTCAGCGCCCTCACCCAGGTCCGCGGCGGCCAGCGGGTCACCTCCGCCAACCCCGAGGTGGCGTACGAGGCGCTGGAGAAGTACGGCCGCGACCTGGTCCTCGAGGCCCGCTCGGGCAAGCTGGACCCCGTCATCGGCCGGGACGCCGAGATCCGCCGGGTCACCCAGATCCTCAGCCGCAAATCGAAGAACAACCCGGTGCTGATCGGCGACCCGGGCGTAGGCAAGACCGCGATCGTCGAGGGCCTGGCCCAGCGCATCGTGCGCGGCGACGTCCCCGAAGGGCTGCGCGACAAGACCGTCTTCGCCCTCGACATGGGGTCCCTGGTCGCCGGGGCGAAGTACCGCGGCGAGTTCGAGGAGCGGCTGAAGGCCGTGCTCAGCGAGGTCAAGGCCGCCTCGGGCAGGATCCTGCTGTTCGTCGACGAGCTGCACACCGTGGTGGGAGCGGGGGCGGCCGAAGGCGCCATGGACGCGGGGAACATGCTCAAGCCCATGCTGGCCCGCGGCGAGCTCCATATGATCGGCGCCACCACGCTCCAGGAGTACCGCAAACACATCGAGAAGGACGCCGCGCTGGAGCGCCGGTTCCAGCAGGTGCTGGTGGACGAGCCGTCCGTCGAGGACACCATCTCGGTCCTGCGCGGGCTGCGGGAACGCCTGGAGGTCTTCCACGGCGTCAAGATCCAGGACACCGCCCTGGTCTCCGCCGCGACCTTGAGCCACCGCTACATCAGCGACCGGTTCCTGCCGGACAAGGCCATCGACCTCGTCGACGAGGCCTGCGCCCGGCTGCGTACGGAGATCGACTCCATGCCCGCCGAGCTGGACGAGATCACCCGCCGGGTCACCCGCCTGGAGATCGAGGACGCCGCGCTCGCCAAGGAGACCGACCCGGCCAGCGAGCAGCGGCTGGCGGAGCTGCGCAGGGAACTGGCCGATCTGCGCGCCGAGGCCGACGCCAAACGCGCCCAGTGGGAGGCCGAGCGGCAGTCCATCCGCCGGGTGCAGGAACTGCGCAAGGAGCTGGAGGAGGTGCGCCGCGACGCGGAGGAGGCCGAACGCGTCTACGACCTCAACCGCGCCGCCGAACTGCGCTATGGCAGGCTCCAGGAGCTGGAGCGCCGGCTGGCCGCCCAGGAGGAGCAGCTGGCCGCCAAACAGGGCGCCCACCGGCTGCTGCGCGAGGTCGTCACCGAGGACGAGATCGCCGACATCGTCTCCGCCTGGACCGGAATCCCGATCTCCCGCCTCAAGGAGGGCGAGCGGGAGAAGCTGCTGCGCCTGGACGAGATCCTGCGGGAGCGGGTCATCGGCCAGGACGAGGCGGTCAAGGTGGTCGCCGACGCCATCATCCGGGCCCGCTCGGGGATCCGGGACCCGCGCCGCCCCATCGGGTCGTTCATCTTCCTCGGCCCCACCGGCGTCGGCAAGACCGAGCTGGCCAAGACGCTGGCCGCGGCCCTGTTCGACACCGAGGACAACATGGTCCGCCTCGATATGAGCGAGTACCAGGAGCGGCACACCGTCAGCCGGCTGCTCGGCGCGCCGCCCGGATACGTCGGCTACGAGGAGGGCGGCCAGCTCACCGAGGCGGTGCGCCGCAAACCCTACTCGGTGGTGCTGTTCGACGAGATCGAGAAGGCGCACCCCGATGTCTTCAACACCCTGCTGCAGGTCCTCGACGACGGGCGGATCACCGACGCCCAGGGCCGGGTGGTCGACTTCCGCAACACCATCCTGATCATGACGTCCAACATCGGGTCGGTGCACCTCCTCGACGGCGTCACCTCCGAAGGCGAGCTCAAACCGGACGCCCAGGGCCTGGTGATGAGCGAGCTGCGCGCACACTTCCGCCCCGAGTTCCTGAACCGGGTCGACGACATCGTGCTGTTCAAGCCGCTCGGTGAGCCCCAGATCGAGCGGATCGTGGATCTTCAGTTCGAGGAGTTGCGGCAGCGCCTGGCCGAGCGCCGGATCGCCGTCGAGCTCACCCAGGCCGCCCGGGAGGTCATCGCCCACGAAGGCTACGATCCCGTCTACGGGGCACGGCCGCTGCGCCGCTTCATCTCGCACGAGGTCGAGACCCTGATCGGACGCGCCCTGCTGCGCGGCGACGTGCAGGAGGGCGCCACGGTGCGCGTCGACGCCCAGCACGGCGAACTGGTCGTCACCTACGAGCAGGAACCACAGGAAGGGTGAACGCCATGGCCCTCGAGCCGGACCCGCATCTGTCCATGGTCCGCGATGTCACCCCGCGCACCCCCGAGGGCTGCGAGGAGTGCCTGCGTCTGGGATCCGCCTGGGTGCATCTGCGGCTCTGCCTGACCTGCGGACACGTCGGCTGCTGCGACTCCTCACCGCTCAGGCACGCCCGCGCCCATGCCCACGAGGAGGGACACCCGATCATGGAGCCGATGGAGCCGGGTGAGGACTGGCGGTGGTGCTTTGTCCACGAGGCGCTGGTCTGACGGCGCCGGCGCCCACTCCAGCGGCTTCACCGGCGGGTGACCACCACTGCGCATGCGCCGTCAGGAGATGTAGCCCTCCCGCAGGGCGTAGGCCACGGCGTGGGCGCGGTTGCGCAGGCCCAGACGGGTCGTCAGGCCCTGGATGACGTTCTTCACGGTCCGTTCGGAGTAGGCGAGTTTGACGGCGATCTCGCCGGTGCCCATCCCTTCCGCGACCAGCCGCAGAACATCGGTCTCACGCGGTGTCAGGCCGAGCGGCACCCCGAGGCGGCCGACCGCTCCGGGCCGTAGCGCGCCGACCTGGCTGACGAGTTGGCCGATCAGATCGGTGGGGAGGTCGCCGTCGCCGCGGGAGGCCGCGAGGACCGCCTGGAACAGCCGGTCACCGGTGGCCTCGCGCCGCCAGACGATGGCCCCGACGCCGCATTCGATCACATCGAGCAGTTCGGCCCGGCGGATCAGGCCGGCGACCAGGACCACGCGCAGCCCCGCGTCGTGCACGAGTCTGCGCAGACCGTTGAGCGTGGTCTCGTCGACGGAGTCCGTGAGCAGCACTGCCACGTCTCCCACCTGGGCGTCCGACTCGTCGACGAGGGCGAGTTCGGGGTGCCGACGCAGCTGGCCGATCGCCCCCTCTTGGGAGATCGGGTCCTGCGCGTGGATAACGACGGAAATCCTGCGCCTGGATTCCCTCGTCGCCGACCGTGGGTTCGGCGGCTCTAAAGAGGCGCGCAATGTTCTCCCTCTGTCCACCGCGAAACGGATTGTGGGGCTCCGGATGTGATCATACGGTAGCCGACGTCGGCGACCGTGCGTTCGAAATCCTCCTTTATCGTTCCGATATCACCGGCAACCTATACAGCGAAAACGCTAAGGAAAATCCTCGAAAAACCATGGCGCGCACAGGAACGCGCAGGCAGGCTCGGGCGGGGCGATGGGCGTCGGCCGGTCGGCGAGGACCCCGGTGGCCGCTCCCGCTCATGGAACCCGCCGCCGCCGGGCCGCGCACCCCCCACGGGCCCGTCCCTTGCCCAAAAGACCCAGGCAGACTGCCCCGGCGCACCTGGACCGGCCCAAAGTGGGCTCTATAGCGTCACGTTCGGAGTATCTGGGCTTGTCGCCTGCGCCCCGTGGTGGCAACACCAAGAGGGCTTTCCGGTCCCTGCCGGACAACTCATCCCGCACGGCAACCCCTTCCCACGGACCCTGCCGCGCAGTGCCGTGGGAGAACCCCCACGCGTGCTGACAGGGAAGGAACTCGGTGCACGATCACTCCACGCGGTACAGCCTGCTGGGCCCGGTCGAGGTGGTACGGGACGGCACAGCGCTGGCCCTGGGGCCACGGCAGCGCCGAGTGCTGCTGATCCGCC
Source organism: Streptomyces milbemycinicus (assembly GCF_002154605.1). Classification (GTDB taxonomy): domain Bacteria; phylum Actinomycetota; class Actinomycetes; order Streptomycetales; family Streptomycetaceae; genus Streptomyces; species Streptomyces milbemycinicus. The sequence goes on from NZ_MUNE01000410.1 coordinate 4,332, forward strand.
TGCTCATCGAGGACGGCCGGCCCGTCTCCCTGGCACAGCTCTGCCAGGACCTGTGGCAGGGGTCCCAGCCGACCGGGGCCGTCTCCTCCGTACGCGCGCACATCAGCAGACTGCGCTCGGTGCTGGAACCCGTGCCGCGCAACCGCTCCACCCTCCTGGTCAACGGCCCGGCCGGCTACGCCCTGAAGGTGCCCGACGAGGCTCGTGACACCACGCGCTTCGAGATGTCCGTGGCCCGGGCCCGGCAGTCCATGCGCCGCGGCCAACTGGACGTCGCCCGCAAGGAGATAGACGACGCGCTCGGCCTGTGGCGCGGCGAGGCCCTGGGCGAGACCGCCGAACACGCCTTCGCGGCGCGCGAGACGGCCCGGCTGAACACCGCCCGGCAAGACGCCACCGAGCTGCAGGCCACGATCCTCATCAAACAGGGCGACCTGGAGCAGGCGATCGGGGTGGCCGAGAACCTCACCGCCGGCGCCCCGCTCCGCGAGGCCTCATGGGCGCTGTTGATGTGCGCGCTGTACGGGGCGGGACGGTCCGTCGAAGCGCTGCGACAGTACGAGCGGTTCCGCACGTTCCTGGCCCAGGAACTCGGCCTCGACCCCAGCCCCGGGCTGTCCAATCTGCACACCGCCATCCTGCGGCACGACACCCAGGTCCTCGGCGAGCTGTGCGGTCT
>NZ_MUNE01000411.1 GCF_002154605.1 Streptomyces milbemycinicus
CCGATGGACCGCGGCTGGGACGTGGAGAACCTGTACGACCCGGATCCGGAGCGGTCCGGCACCTCGTATGTGCGGGAGGGTGGTTTCCTGCATGACGCCGCCGAGTTCGATGCGGCGTTTTTCGGGATTTCGCCGCGTGAGGCGGCGGCGATGGATCCGCAGCAGCGGTTGTTGTTGGAGACGTCGTGGGAGGCGTTCGAGCGTGCGGGCATCGATCCGGCCTCGCTCAAGGGCAGCCAGGCAGGCGTCTTCGCCGGAGCCTCGTCGCAGGGATACGCGATCGGCATGCAGCAGGTCGTCGAGGGCAGCGAGGGCTACTTCCTGACCGGCAGTGCGACCGCCGCCGTCTCGGGTCGGGTGGCTTATGCGTTGGGGCTTGAGGGTCCTGCGGTGACGGTGGATACGGCGTGTTCGTCGTCGTTGGTGGCGTTGCATTTGGCGATGCAGGCGTTGCGGTCGGGGGAGTGTTCGCTGGCGCTTGCGGGTGGTGTTGCGGTGATGTCGACGCCGACGGTGTTTGTGGAGTTCAGTCGTCAGCGGGGGCTTGCGGTTGATGGTCGTTGTAAGTCGTTTGCTGAGGGCGCGGATGGTACGGGGTGGGCTGAGGGTGCGGGGGTGTTGTTGTTGGAGCGGTTGTCCGATGCGCGGCGCAATGGGCGTCGGGTGTTGGCGGTGGTTCGTGGTTCGGCGGTGAATCAGGATGGTGCGTCGAATGGTTTGACGGCGCCGAACGGGCCTTCGCAGCAGCGGGTGATTCGTCAGGCGTTGGCGAGCGCCCGGCTTTCCGCTGCTGAGGTGGATGTGGTGGAGGCGCATGGTACGGGGACGACGCTGGGTGATCCGATTGAGGCGCAGGCGTTGTTGGCGACGTACGGTCAGGAGCGGCCGGAGGGCTGGCCGTTGTGGTTGGGGTCGTTGAAGTCGAATATCGGTCATGCGCAGGCTGCGGCGGGCGTCGCGGGCGTGATCAAGATGGTGCTTGCGATGCAGCACGGCGAGCTGCCTCAGACCCTGCATGTCGATGAACCGTCCCGGCAGGTGGATTGGGAGTCCGGCGCGGTCGAGTTGTTGACGGAGCAGCGGGCCTGGCCGGAGAGTGGCCGTCCGCGGCGGGCGGGTGTGTCGTCTTTCGGCGTGAGCGGGACGAATGCGCACGTGATTCTGGAGGCGGCGCCTGCGGTCGAGGTGCGGTCGGGAGACTCGGCAGTGGTGGCTCCCGGAGCGCCTGGGGTGGTGCCGTGGGTGGTGTCGGGGCGTGGGGTTGCGGCATTGAGGGGGCAGGCACAGCGACTGTTGTCGCATGTGGAGCGTAACGCGGGGGTTTCGCCGGTGGATGTGGGGTGGTCGTTGGCTGAGGGGCGTTCGGCCTTTGAGCACCGTGCTGTGGTGGTGGGTGATCGTGCTGGTTTGCTGGCTGGGCTGGGCGCGTTGGTGCGGGGTGAGTCGGCTTCTGGTGTTGTCGTCGGTCAGGGTGTGGGTTCGGGTCGGTTGGCGGTGTTGTTTTCGGGTCAGGGCAGTCAGCGGGTGGGTATGGGCCGTGAGTTGTATGGCCAGTATCCGGTGTTCGCGGAAGTGTTCGACGAGGTGTGCGGGCTGCTGGACAGGGAACTTGCGGGGTATGTCGAGCGGTCTGTGCGTGATGTGATCTTCGGTGATGATGCTGTTCTGCTTGGTCAGACGGTGTTTACGCAGGCTGGTCTGTTTGCCGTTGAGGTGGCGTTGTTCCGGTTGGTTGAGTCGTGGGGTGTGGTGCCGGAGTTTGTGGGTGGTCATTCGGTCGGTGAGATCGTGGCGGCTCATGTGGCGGGTGTGTTTTCGTTGGAGGATGCGGTTCGGTTGGTGGCGGCTCGGGGTCGGTTGATGCAGGCGCTGCCCGCCGGGGGTGCGATGGTGGCTGTCCAGGCGGCCGAGGACGAGGTGGCGCCGCTTCTTGCCGAGTATGAGGGCCAGGTCGGCGTTGCCGCGGTCAACAGTCCGACCTCGGTGGTCGTCTCGGGTGACGAGGATGCTGTCCTTGCTGTGGCGGAGACGCTGCGGGGTCAGGGGCGTAAGACCAAGCGTCTTGAGGTGTCGCATGCGTTCCATTCGCCTCGTATGGACGCGATGCTGGACGACTTCCGCATGGTAGCCGAGACCCTGACATTCGCGGCCCCGCGTATCCCAGTGGTTTCCAATGTGACTGGTGCTCCGGCTGCGCCGGAGGAGTTGGGCTCGGCTGATTACTGGGTGCGGCATGTTCGGCAAGCGGTGCGATTCGCGGATGGCGTGGCTGCGCTCGCCGAGCAGGGCATCACGACCTTCCTCGAACTGGGCCCCGATGGGGTGCTGAGCGCGATGGGCGCGGAGTCCGCCGTTGATCGGGTCTTTGTACCGGTGTTGCGGTCGGGGCGTCCTGAGGCTGAGTCGTTGCTGTCGGGCCTGGCGCAGGCGTGGGTACATGGCGTGGCTGTGCGCTGGGCGGAGGTGTTCGCCGGTACGGGGGCGTCGCGGGTGGATCTGCCGACGTATGCGTTCCAGCGGGAGCGGTTTTGGCTGGATGCTCCTGTTGAGGCGGTTGTGGTGGATGAGGTGGAGGCGCGGTTCTGGGAGGCGGTGGAGCGGGAGGATCTGGAGTCGCTTGCTTCGACGCTTGAGCTGTCGGACGGTGAGCAGTTGGGTGCTGTGCTGCCTGTGTTGTCGTCGTGGCGGCGGGGGCAGCGGGAGCGGTCGCGGTTGGATGGGTGGCGTTACCGGGTCGGTTGGAAGCCGGTGTCGGTTGAGTCGTCGGCGGTGTTGCCGGGGATGTGGTTGCTGGCTGTGCCTGCCGGTTTGGTGGAGGACGCGTGGGTCGCCGATGTTGCTCGGGCGTTGGAGAGCCGTGGGGCGGAGATTGCGCGTGTTGTCGTCGAGTCAGGGTCCGGTCGGGCTGAGTTGGCGCAGGCTGTATCGGAGTCGGGCGGTTCGTCCGTGAGCGGTGTTGTGTCGTTGGTGGCGTTGGATGAGTCGTTGTGTGGCGGTGTGTCGGCGGGTATGGCCGGCACGTTGGGGTTGGTGCAGGCGCTGGGTGATGCCGGGGTAGGGGTGCCGTTGTGGGTGGTGACGCGTGGTGCGGTGTCGGTCAGCGATTCGGAGGTGTTGCTGAGTGCGGTGCAGGCGCAGGTGTGGGGTCTGGGCCGGGTGGTTGGTCTGGAGCATCCCGAGCGTTGGGGCGGCCTGGTCGATTTGCCCGAGGTGCTGCAAGACCGTGTACTGGAGCGGCTGGTCGACGTCCTGAAGGGCGCTCGTGGTGAGGATCAGGTGGCGGTGCGTTCGGCGGGTGTCTTCGGCCGTCGCCTGCTGCGTGCCGGCGGTGGTGGAGGTGTCGGGGGGTGGCGTACGAGTGGTACGGCGCTGGTCACTGGTGGTACGGGCGCGCTGGGTGGGCATGTCGCGCGTTGGCTGGCGCGTAACGGAGCCGAGCACCTCGTACTGACCAGCCGTCGTGGCCTGGACGCCCTCGGCGCTGCCGAGCTGGTGGGCGAGTTGGAGGGGCTGGGCGTGCGGGTGACGGTGGCAGCGTGTGATGTGGCCGACCGGACCGCGTTGGCAGGGCTGCTGTCCTCCATTCCCGCCGAGTATCCGCTGACGACTGTGATCCACGCTGCCGGTGTGCTGGACGACGGCGTGATCGAGTCGCTGACTGCCAACCGCCTCGCGGGTGTGCTGCGCGCGAAGGCGGATGCCGCGCTGCACCTGCACGAACTCACCAAGGACCTCGACCTCTCCGCGTTCGTCATGTTCTCGTCCTTCACCGGAACTGTGGGCAACCCCGGCCAGGGCAACTACGCTGCCGCGAACGCCTTCCTGGACGCCCTCGCGCAGCAACGTCGCGCCCTCGGCCTGCCCACCACCTCCGTGGCCTGGGGCCCCTGGGCCGAGGCCGGAATGGCCGTGGGCGACAGCCGGGAAGAGCGGATGCGCCGCGGCGGAGTCGTCGCGATGGACCCGGCGCAGGCGCTTGCGGCTCTGGGCCAGGTGCTCGGCCGGGACGAGACGTATGCCGTCGTCGCAGAGGTGGACTGGGAGCGATACGTCCCGGCGTTCACTGCCGTGCGTACATCCCCGTTGATCAGCGAAGTTCCCGAAGCCCGCCAGGCCATGGAGGCGGCGGGGGGTGGCGTGGCCGACATGGACGTCGAGTCCTCCTCGGCACTCCGGGCCCAGCTGCTTGGACTTTCCCCGGCCGACCAGGACCGCGCGCTGCTCGGGCTGGTGCGTACGCAGGTGGCGGCCGTACTCGGGCATGCCACCACCGACACGATCGCGCCGGACAAGGCATTCAAGGAGCTGGGTTTCGACTCCCTGACCGCCGTCGAGCTCCGCAACCGGCTTCAAGTGGCCACCAGGCTGACCCTCCCGGCCACACTGGTCTTCGACTACCCCACCCCCACGGCCCTCGCCCAGTTCCTGCGGGCCCAGATCGTGGGAGAGACCGGCTGGGCACCGGCGGACGCGTCTGCGGGAGCCGTCCCAATCGATGACGATCCGGTCGTGGTCGTCGCGATGAGCTGCCGCTTCCCAGGTGGTGTGAGCTCCCCGGAACAGCTGTGGGACCTTTTGGCGGCGGGTGGCGACGCGGTCTCCGAGTTCCCGATGGACCGCCGTTGGGACGTCGAGGCGCTGTACGACCCGGATCGGGAGCGGCCGGGGACCTCGTATGTGCGGGAGGGCGGTTTTCTCCAGAAAGCCGCCGAGTTCGACCCGGCGTTCTTCGGGATCTCGCCGCGCGAGGCGACTGCCATGGACCCGCAGCAGCGTCTGCTGCTGGAGACCTCGTGGGAGGTCTTCGAACGCGCGGGAATCGACCCGGCCTCGCTCAAGGGCAGCCGTACCGGCGTCTTCGCCGGAACCAACGGCCAGGACTACTCGGCTCTGCTGCAGCATGCGCCGGAGGGTCTTGAGGGTTACCTCGGTACGGGCAGCGCGGCCAGTGTGGTGTCCGGGCGTCTGTCCTACACGTTCGGCCTGGAAGGTCCGGCGGTCACGGTAGACACGGCCTGCTCGTCGTCGCTGGTGACGTTGCATTTGGCGGCGCAGGCGTTGCGGCAGGGCGAGTGCTCGCTCGCGCTCGCCGGCGGGGTGACGGTGATGTCGACACCAGCGGTGTTCGTGGAGTTCAGCCGCCAGCGCGCGCTGTCGCGCGACGGCCGGTGCCGGGCCTTCTCCGGGGACGCGGACGGTACGGGCTGGGGTGAGGGGGCGGGCATGCTGTTGCTTGAGCGGTTGTCGGATGCCCGCCGTCATGGCCATCCGGTGCTTGCG
>NZ_MUNE01000412.1 GCF_002154605.1 Streptomyces milbemycinicus
GCACCGCGATGGGCACCTCGCTGTGCCGCTCCAGCTGCCCCTCCAGCCGCACCACCCCATCGGTCACCGTGACGTCGACCGCGTGCGGCAGCAGCCACAGGGAGCGGACCAGCACCTCGTCGATCACCTCGGCGCGGATCTCGTGGTCCGGGCGGAGGAAGACCCCCAACAGATCGCGCCGGGTGACGATGCCGACCAGCCGGTCCTCCTCGTCGATCACCGGCAGCCGCTCCACACCGTGCCGCGCCATGGTCCGCGCGGCGTCGACCACGCTGTCCTGCGGGCGCACGGTGACCGCGGGCCGCGACATCAGCTGCCCGGCGGTGCGGGCGGCCGACCCGGTCCGCAAATCGGCCCCCGAGACCACGCCGACGACCTTCTCGTCCTCGTCCACCACGGGCAGCCCGCCGATGCGATGCCGCGCGAGCAGTTCCCCGACCTCGTGGAGCGAGGCACCGGAGCCGACCCGCACGACGTCGTCGGTCATCACATTGCCGATTTTGCGGTGCTTCATCGCGGGCTCCTTCTCCGCCCTGTACGACCAGCCTCCCGCGGCGGGACCCCGGGCCACATGGGCTGCCCGGGGTCCCGCGAAGGACCTTCGGCCCAACGGCGATAGGGCCCTCGTCACCCGGGCCCCCGTCACCCCACGGGGAAGAGCCGGTCCAGGTACGGATTGCGGAACTTCCCCGCCGGGTCGTACTCGCTCAGCAACCGCCCGAAGTCCGCGGCCCGTTCATAGCCCGCCACCACGTCCCCGGGCGTAGCCGCGGTCAGCTTGCCCCAGTGCGGGCGCGCCCCCAGCGGCAGCAGCTCCTCCTCCATCGCGGCGACGACGTCCAGCACCGCGGCGCGGTCCGGCGCCCAGGTGAAGTGGAGGGCGACGCTGTCACGGCCGTACGCCGGGCTCAGCCACAGGTCGTCGGCTGCGATCGTACGGACCTCGGACACCAGCACCACCGGCGCGATCCGGGCGCCCAGACGACGCAGCGCCGCGAAGGCCTCGGGCGCCGCGCCGCGCGGGAGGATGAGCTCCGACTGCAGTTCCTCGCCGCTGCTGGGCGTGAAGTCCGGCCGGAAGTGCGGCAGCCGCTCATGCCACGGCCCGGGCACGCCCGCCTGCTGGGTGCAGTGCGCGGGCGGCATACCGGGCACGGGGTGGCGCGGGCCGTCGGCCGGGCGGGCGCCCAGCCAGGGCTGGTCCGGCCGGGGCTGGTCCGGCCGGGGCGGACCGGGCCGGTCGGCGCGGCACTTGAGCCACACCACCCCGTCCCCGGAGTGCCAGTCGGTGAACACGCTCACGCTGTACGCGGCGCCGGACACCTCGTCGAACCGGTCGGCCAGCCGGTCCAGGGGCAGCCCGTCGTAGACCCACTGCGCCACCTCGTACGTCGGCTCGATGTCCAGGGTGACGCCGGTGACGATGCCAAGACCGCCCAGCGAGACCACGGCCCCGGCCAGCCGGTCCGCGTCCGCCTCCCGGCTCAGCCGCGTCAGGTCCCCCTCCGGGCCGACGATCTCAAGACCCGCCACCGCCGCCGCGAGGCTCCGCTGCCCGTTGCCGGAGCCGTGGGTGCCGGTCGCGCAGGCCCCCGCGACCGTGATGTGCGGCAGCGAGGCGAGGTTCGCCAGCGCATACCCGGCCGTCTGCAGGGCCTCGGCGACCTGCGCGTACCGCATGCCCGCGGCGACGGTCACCCGCGAGCCGTCGGGGTCGATCTCGACCCGGTGCGGCAGCCGGTCAAGGCGGATCAGATCGCCTGTGGTGTCGGCTATGCGATTGAAGGAGTGGCCGGTGCCGAGCGCGCGGACGCGTTCGGCGGAGCCGACGATCCGTCGCAGCTCGGCGACCGAGGCCGGGTGGTGCACCCGCGCCGCGCCGAAGGTGATGTTGCCGGCCCAGTTCGTGGGGGCTCCGCTTGTCGGCATCCGCGTTCCTGATCCTGTCTCACGAAAGTGTTCGGCTCCGCTGAAAGTGATCGGCCGCCGAGGCGGCCATGACCGTAGTACAGGGCCGCCCACCTCCCCGTACAGCCCCGAGCGCCGTGACGTTGCCCCGATCGGCCCACCTGCGCGAGCCGACGGGACCCGGCCCGTCCACGATGGTCGTCAAAGCGCCGGAGACGGGTGGCCCCATGAGCGAGCAGAAGCGAGATGCGCACAGGGCGGGGCTGATCGGCGAGCTGTCCGCGGAGTTCGTCGGCACCATGGTCCTCATCCTCTTCGGCTGCGGCGTTGTCGCACAGGTCGTCGCAGGCGGGCTCGGCGACCACGACAGCATCGCCTGGGCCTGGGGGCTCGGCGTCACGTTCGGGGTGTACGTCGCGGCCCGGCTCAGCGGCGGCCACCTCAACCCCGCCGTCACCCTCTCCCTGGCGGCGTTCAAGGGCTTCCCGTGGAGCAAGGTCCTGCCGTACGCGATCGCGCAGACCGCCGGGGCGTTCGTGGCGGCCCTGCTGGTGCGCTGGAACTACACCGAGGTGCTGGCCAAGGCCGATCCGGGCCACACCCTCAAGACCCAGTTCGTCTTCTCCACCCTGCCCGGCAACGGTGTGCTTCCGGTGAGCGAGTGGGGTGCGCTGCGCGACCAGGTCATCGGCACCGCGATCCTGATGCTGCTGGTCTTCGCGGTCACCGACCTGCTGAACACGCCCCCGGGCGCCAACCTCGCCGCCGTCGTCATCGGGCTCATCGTGGTCGCCATCGGCATGGCCTGGGGCACCGACGCGGGGTACGCCATCAACCCGGCCCGTGACTTCGGGCCCCGCCTCGCCAGCTTCATCACCGGCTATGACACCGCCTGGCGGGATCAGTACGGAAACTTCTACTTCTGGGTGCCCATCGTCGGCCCCCTGGTCGGCGGCCTGGTCGGCGCGGCCCTCTACCGGATCCTGGTCAGCCCCTTCCTCCCGGTGCTCGGGCCCGGGCCGCAGGAGGTGGGGCAGACCCCGTCCCCCGAGACCTGAGCCGAACCCCGAGCCACGAGTGAGAGGCGGCAGGATGCCGGAATTCGTCGGTGCGGTGGACCAGGGAACCACCAGCACCCGTTTTATGATCTTCGACCACGACGGCGCGGAAGTGGCGAAATACCAGCTGGAACACCGCCAGATCCTGCCGCGCTCCGGATGGGTCGAACACGACCCGGTGGAGATCTGGGAGCGCACCAACTCGGTCATGCAGAACGCGATCCGGGCCAGCGAACTGGCGCCCGCCGACCTTGCCGCGATCGGCATCACCAATCAGCGGGAGACCACCGTCGTCTGGGATCCGCGCAACGGGATGCCGTACTACAACGCCATCGTCTGGCAGGACACCCGCACCGACAGCATCGCCGCCGCCCTGGAACGCGACGGCCGTGGCGAGGTCATCCGCCGTAAGGCCGGTCTGCCGCCGGCCACCTACTTCTCCGGTGCGAAGATCCAGTGGATCCTGGAGAACGTCGACGGCGTCCGCGAGGCCGCCGAGCGCGGCCACGCCCTCTTCGGGAACACCGACAGCTGGGTGCTGTGGAATCTCACCGGCGGCCCCGGCGGCGGTGTCCACGCCACCGATGTGACCAACGCCAGCCGCACCATGCTGATGAACCTGGAGACCCTGGACTGGGACGACGAGCTGCTGGAGATCTTCGGTGTGCCGCGGACGATGCTGCCGACGATCAACCCCTCGGCCCACCCCGAGGCGTTCGGCCACACCCGCACCACCCGCCCGCTGAGCAGGGCCATCCCCGTCACCGGTGTGCTCGGCGATCAGCAGGCGGCCACCGTGGGCCAGGTCTGCTTCTCGCCCGGCGAGGCGAAGAACACCTACGGCACCGGTAACTTCCTGCTGCTCAACACGGGTACCGAACTCGTCCGTTCCCACAACGGGCTGCTCACCACCGTGGCGTACCGGTTCGGTGACGGCCCCACCGTCTACGCCCTGGAGGGCTCCATCGCGGTGACCGGCTCGGCCGTGCAGTGGCTGCGCGACCAGCTGAAGGTCATCGACGACGCGGCCGCGAGCGAGCGGCTGGCCCGCACGGTCGAGGACAGCGGCGGGATCTACTTCGTCCCGGCCTTCTCCGGGCTGTTCGCCCCGTACTGGCGCTCCGACGCGCGCGGCGCGATCGTCGGCCTGTCCCGCTACCACAGCGGCGGCCATCTGGCGCGGGCCACGCTGGAGGCCATCTGCTACCAGAGCCGGGACGTGGTGGAGGCCATGGACCAGGATTCCGGTGTCCACCTCGACGTGCTCAAGGTGGACGGCGGGGTCACCGCGAACGACCTGTGCATGCAGATCCAGGCCGATGTCCTCGGCGTCCCGGTCAGCCGCCCCCGAATCGCCGAGACCACCGCGCTGGGCGCCGCCTACGCCGCGGGCCTGGCCACCGGGTTCTGGCGCGACACCGACGAGCTGCGCTCGCATTGGCAGGAGTCCAGGCGGTGGGAGCCCCAGTGGAGCCGGGAGCGGCGGGAAGAGGGCTACGCGGGCTGGAAACGGGCCGTCGAACGCACGCTTGACTGGGTGAAGGTTCAATAACCCAAGCTCATGCGATATCTCGGCTCACCCCGGTGGGTGCCCCCGTGCCGGTGGTCCGATGGGGCGAATGCTCCATAATGAGTCATATGTCCTCATAATGTGCTCACGAGGAGCGCGAGGACGAGGACGAGGAGCCCCGGCGCAGGAGGAGCCGGCCGAGTGACAGGGAGCGCGAGGGGTGATGGCCGAGGACGGACACGCCTGCTACGTGTACGGGGTGGTCCCCGACGAGAAGGGCGCACAGGGCGAACGGGCCGACCAGGCGGTCAAGGACCTGCCCGCCGTGGGCGACGAGCGGTCCCCGATCACCTTCATCAGGCGCGGCGGGCTGGCCGCGGTGGTGAGCGAGGTGCCCACGGGCAAACCGCTCGGCACCCCCGACGACCTGCGCGCCCACGCCGGGGTGCTGGACATGCTGGCCGCCTCGGGCATGCCCGTGCTGCCGTTGCGGTTCGGCACGGTGGTGCGGGATCCGCGGGCGGTGACCGACGAACTGCTGACCGAGGGCCACGACGACTTCGGCTGGGCCCTCGACCGGCTCCGGGGCAGCGCGCAGTTCACCCTCAGGGCGCGCTATGTCCAGGACGAGGTGTTGCGTGAGGTGCTGGAGGAACACGTCGAGGCCAGGCGGCTGCGCGAGGAGCTGGAAGGACTGCCGGAGGCCGCCGGGTACGACCTGCGCATCCAGCTGGGACAGCTGGTCGTGGAGGCCGTCGGAGCCAAGCGGGAGGCGGACGCCCGGGAGATCGAGCACCGGCTGGCGCCGTTCGCGCTCGCGGTGGCCACCTCGGAGCCGGTATCCGCCGAAGGAGTGGTGGACGCCGCCTTCCTGGTCGAGGACAAGAAGCGCGAGGTGTTCGGCCAGGCGGTCGAGGAGCTGGCCCAGCGGTGGCAGGGCCGGGTCCGGCTGCGGCTGTTGGGGCCGCTGGCCCCGTATGACTTCGTGGCCGACGCGCTGCGCCAGGGGGAGGAAGTCGGCTAGCTGTACCGACCGGGGATGTTCGCGGGGGGTCCGCCCGGACTCGCCGTAGACGGGCGGGACTTGGCCCGGCCGCCGCCAGGGTGATTACCATGCTCCGCATGGCAGGGGGAGCCGAGGTCGAGGCCGGGCGGGTCGCCGAGGTCATCGTCGCGCTGGGGGAGGACCGGGGGCGCCGGGGCTCGGGCTATCTGATCGCGACCGGCACGGTGCTGACCGCCGCACACGTCGTGGACGACGCGGTCACGGTGGCCGTGCGGTTCGACGCCGACCGGCCCGCGGAGCGCACATTCCAGGCGTCGGTGGCGTGGCGGCACGACGGGATCCATGTCGCCGTTCTCACCCTCGCCGGGGCCGGTCCGGAGGAGGTGTCCGCCACCCCGCTGGGCCGGGTCGGCGAGCACGACGCCGAGGTGCGGTGCAGCGCCGCGGGGTTTCCGCTGCACAAGCTCCGTGATGGCGATCTCCGTGACGGCGATGCCCGATACCGCGATCTGGCGCATGTGTTCGCCACCTGCCCGGCGTTCTCCAACCGCCGTGAAGGCACACTTGAGCTGAAGGTCGACGTCCCGCCGGCGAGCGTCGGCCCCGGGCGCTCCCCTTGGGAGGGCATGTCCGGCGCGGCGGTGTTCAGCGGTGGCCGGCTCGTCGGCGTGGTCGCGGAACACCATACGTTCGAGGGGCCGGGGCGGCTGGCCGCGAGCCATGTGGGCCGCTGGGCCGAGGTGCTGGAGAAGGGGCTCGAGGGGGCCGAACTCGACCGGCTGGAGTCGCTGCTCGGCCACCGTCTGCGCCCCGCCGACCTGCCGGACGTGGTGGAGCACTCCAGTCCGCCGCGAACCGCGCCGGACGAGGGCACGCCGCGGCCCGTGCGGGGCGTACGTACCCATGCGCAGGAGCTGGCGCGCGGCGCGAACAAGAAGAAGTACCTGACGGAGGACCGGCTCCCCTTCGTCCACCCCCAGCAGGGGCGGCACCCGGCCGACCCGGACAACCTGTGGGCCCGGCTCACGGCGCCCTCGCCGGGGCCCGCACGCGGGGTGATCCTGATCGGCCCGGCCGGGGCCGGCAAGACCCGCACCTGCTTCGAGGTGGCGGCCCTGGCCGACCGGGCGGACGGCTGGCGGGTGCTGCATATCGCGGCGGACGCCCGGGTCACGGCCGCGGACCTGGTCGCCGCGGTGAGCATGCCGCCCCGGCAGAACGTACTGCTGGTCTTCGACTACCTGGACACCTACGCGGAGCTGAACCTGACCCATCTCGTCGACGAGTTGGAGGAGCGTGAGTCGCCTGGGACACGGGTGGCGTGCATCGCCTCCGTACGTCCCGGCAGGCGGAGCATCGTCGAGCGGCAGGACCGGCGCCGGCTCTTCGAATGGCAGGACATGTGCCAGGACGACGACTACGAAAGGGCCGTCACCGACCGGATCCTGACCAGTGTCGCGCCGAGCGCGGTCGCCGAATTCGGGCAGGTGGCGGTCGCCGCGCTGTGCGGCGGGCGCCGACCGGCCGTCGCCCTGATGCGGGCCCAGGCCATCGAGTCGGGCGCGCGCGACGGCGCGACGCTGCGGGAGTTGTCCACGGTGGGCAGCGACGACCTGTCGTTCTGGGCGCGGCAGCGCACGGACGAGGACTTCCCCGGCTCGCCCGGCACCGGCGGGCCCGGCGGCCGTGTCGACCCGGCACAGCCCAGGACCGCGCTGCTCGCCGCGGCCGTCGCGGCGGTGGCGTGTGCGCAGGACCGGGCGGCGGTCCAGAAGGCCGTCAGGTACTTCCTCGACCACCACGAGGGCCCGAAGCCGGCGACCGGGGCCGAGGGCGTGATCGGCGGCCTGGTCCGGCTGGGGTGGTTGCTGTCCTCGGACGGCGAACTCGACGTCGTACACGACACCGTGGCCGACGAATTCCTGCACAAGGCGTGTTTCCCGGACGGGCCGTGGTTCCAGGGCGATACGGCCAGGGAGCTGTTCTCCGCCGCCCTCGTCAGCACCCGCACCCTGCGCCTTGCCGCGGGCCATGTCCGCCGCTGGGCCGCCGACCTGGGCGCGGAGGCGCAGACCGACGTCCGGCTGGTGTGCGAGGACTGGCTCGACTCCCACGCCCTCACCCTCGGCGAGCGGCTGAGCGGCCCGGCGGAGCGGGAGACGGGCGGTACGGCCCTGCTGACCCTGCTCGCCGGGGCGCCCTGGCAGTCCGGCGCCATGGCCGCGTGGGACCGGCTGGTGGAGCCCTGGCTGCGCACGGCCGGGCAGGAGTCCCCGCCCCTGGTCCGGAACCTGTTCGCCAACGCCGTCAGGAACACCTCCGACGCCGTCCCCGAGCGCCTTGCCGCCGCCGCCCTGGACTGGCTGCGGCACCACCGCGACCAGGCCGAGGCCCGCGGCGTCGTCGAGGCGCTGGCCCGGGCGACCGGGCTGCCGGACGAGCAGCGGGCCGCTGCCGTCCACGAGGCGGTCGAGTGGCTGGCGATCCACGGCGTGGGCCCGCGCAACCGGCCGGTCTTCGTGGCCCTGCTCGACCGGGACGACCTCACGGCCGACGTCATGGAGCGCGTCCTGGACCTCGGACTGACCGGAATCCGCCGCTACCTTCCCGTCGCGGCGACGGTCCACCTGCTGCGGACGGTCCTCTACCGCACCGACCTGACCCGCGACCGGCTCGACCGCGCCGTCCGACTCGGCCATCTGTGGCTCACCTCCCACAAGGGCAAGCCCGAGGCATCGTTCGTCCTGCGGCCGCTGCTCACCCGTCCGGAGACCGACGCGCCGTGGCACGCCGGGACGATCGGACACGCGCTGGCCTGGCTGAAGGTCCAGGACACGTCCAGGGAGGCCAGTTTCGTCGTCGGCCATGTGCTCGCCCACCCCCATCTCGCCGCCGGGGACGTCGAGCGTGCGGTGGGCCATGCGGCGCGCTGGCTGGTGGCCCAAGGCACCAGCGCCGACGCGTCGTTCGTGCTCCGGCCGCTGCTGTCCCGCGACGATCCGGAGCGGATCTGGACGGCCGAGGCGACGGCCGCCGCCGTGATGTGGCTGGAGCACCACACCACGCGGGAAGACGCCGCCTACGTACTGCGGTCCCTGCTCGACCACCCGGCCCTGCCACCGGCGCTGACCGCCCCCGTCGCCGAGCGGGCCCTCGCCTGGCTCGCGGCCCACCACCGGGCAGCCCGCTCGGTGCTGCCCGGACTGCTCGCGCTGCCCGGCCCGCACGGCCCGGACGCCTGTGCCGCGGCGCTGGGCTGGCTCGAGGTCCACCACGCCACCCTGGAAGCCTGTTACGTGCTCGACCCGGTGCTCGACCATCCCGCGCTCGACGGGCAGCGGGCCGAGGACGCCATCGGGTACGCGCTGGCCTGGCTGGCCGGACACGGCACCAGCGACGCCGCGTCGTTCGTGTTCCGCCGTCTGCTCGCGCGCGACGATCTGGCCGACGACGTCACGGCTGCCGCCGTCGGCTCCGCCCTGACCTGGCTGGAGCCCCGCCATACCGACGCCGAGGCGCGGTTCGTGCTCGGCGCCGTCCTCAGACATCCGGAGCCCGGCCAACACCCGGGCCAGGAAGGCCATCCGGGCCAGGAGCGGGCCATCACCTTCGCCCTCGCCTGGCTGCGGGCCCATGGCACGGCCGACCACGCGGGGTACGTCCTCCGACGGCTGCTCGGCCACCCCGACGGGCACCCCGCCGCCCAGGACACCGATCCCGACCCCGACCCCGAGTGGGCGGACGAGGCCGTACGCCATGCCTTCCGCTGGCTGGAGATCCACCACGTCGGCAGGCAGGCCGGGTTGGTGGTGTGGCCGCTGCTGGGGCAGCCGGGGCTCGACCCACAGCAGCGCTGCCGCGCCGCGGAACTCGCCCTGCAGCGGCTCGTCGATCACCCGTCGGAGCTCGGCTCACAGCGGGTACGGCAGCTGTGCCGACTCGGCGAGGTGCCCCCCGAGCTCGGCGCCCGCATCGCCGACCAGGCGCTGGCGCTGATGGGTTCGCGGCGCGGCGTCCGGGAACTGCTGCCGCCCGTGCTGCGGCGTCGGGACATCCACCCCGACCAGGTGGCGCGGCTCGCCGACCGTGCGCTGGAACACCTGGCGGACAGCCCGACCCGGGGCAAATGGGGGCAGCCGCTGCGCGTCCTGCTGTCCCGGGCCGATCTGGACGCGGAGCGGAAGGAGCGGGCCGCCGAACGGGCGCTGGAGTGGCTGCGGGCCAACCCGGTCACCACCTTCTCCGGCCTGATCCTGGAGCAGCTGCTGAAGAACGGTCATCTCGACGCGGCCGGCGGCGACGTCGTCTCGATGGCGCTCGGCTGGCTCGACGTCCACGCCACGCACACCTTCGCGGGGAACTTCCTGGCGGAGCTCCTGAGCCGGCCCGATCTGACGCCCGGACAGTACGACGACTGCGCCGCGTACGCCCTGCGGTGGCTCGGCACGGCCGAGCGCACCGACAGCCGGGTCCCTCCCCTCATGGAGGCGCTGCTCCACCGGCCGGACCGGACCGACGGCTCCTGAGGACCCGGCCTCTTCCCGCTCTCCCATATCTGGGATACATTCCCGGTTATGAGAGAGGTGTCATCGGTGGACGAGGGCGCGTCGCCCGGCCCCGAGCCCCTGGAGGCCCGGCTCGCAGTTCGCCTCGCCGAACTGCGGGTGGAGCGCGGCTGGTCCCTGGACGAGCTGGCGCGGCGTACGGGCGTCAGCCGCTCCACGCTGTCCCGGCTGGAGCGGGCGGAGATCAGCCCGACCGCGGCGCTGCTGGGCAAGTTG
Organism: Streptomyces milbemycinicus; assembly: GCF_002154605.1. Taxonomy (GTDB): domain Bacteria; phylum Actinomycetota; class Actinomycetes; order Streptomycetales; family Streptomycetaceae; genus Streptomyces; species Streptomyces milbemycinicus. Next base: position 10,264 of record NZ_MUNE01000412.1, read on the forward strand.
TGCGCGGCGTACGAGCGGACCATGTCCCGGCTGCTCGCCGAGGTGGAGGAGGAGCCGCCGCAGCTGGTCCGGGCCGACCGGCAGGCGGTGTGGCGGGACGAGAAGTCGGGCTTCACCCGGCGGTCGGTGTCCCCGCCCCACCCCGGGCTGCGCGGTGAGCTCGTCGAGGGGATTCTGCGACCGGGCGCCGACATCTCGTACGACGCCCCGCCCGTACCCGGCCTGGAGCAGCACATCTGGGTGCTGGACGGGGTCCTCGAGGTCGCCGTGGGTGGCGCGGCGCATGAGCTGCGGGCGGGGGACTGTCTGCGCTTCCGGCTGTGGGACCGGTCGCGGTTCCGCTGCCCGGGGCCCGATCCGGTGCTCTACGCCGTGGTGGTCGTCCCGCCGTGAGCGTGCGCCCCCGGCACGCCGCGAGCGCGTGCCCCCGGCCGTCGCGCCGCCGTCCACCGCCCTGTCCAGCGCCGAGCGAAGGAAGCACGTCTTGCACACCATCACCCGCCTGTCCGCCGACGCATTCCACGACAGCGTCAAAGGCCTGGCCGACCTGCTGGTCGACGCCGTTCGCGGCGGCTCCTCCCTCGGCTTCCTCGCCTCCTTCGACCAGTGCGCGGCGGTGGACTGGTGGCGCGCCCGGCAGCCCGCGGTGGCCGACAGCAGCCTCGCCGTCTGGGTTGCCCAGGGCCCCGACGGCATCTCGGGTACCGTCAGTCTGGCCCTGGAGGGCAAGCCCAACGGCCGCCACCGCGCCGAGGTTCTGAAACTCATCGTGCACCGCGAGGCCCGCGGCCAGGGCCTGGGCCGGGCGCTCCTCGCCACCGCGGAACAGGCCGCCGCCGAGGCCGGGGCCACCCTGCTGATGCTGGACACCGAGACCGGCAGCGTTGCGGACCATCTCTACGGCGCCGCCGGCTGGACCCGCTACGGCATTGTCCCCGGGTACGCCGCCGATCCGGCGGGCTCCCTCCAGGACTGCAGCTTCTACTACAAACCGCTGGCGCGACAGGCCTGTTGAACGCCTACTGAACATGTGCGCGTCATATTCCGGGCGGCTCGGTGTAGATGCCTTCGTGTTCCCAGGCGCGCAGGGTCTCGTAGTCTCCTGTGAGTTCCGTGAGGCTGGGGGCGGCGAGGTAGGCGTAGCCCGGAGAGGTCAGAAGGTCGGTGGTCGGCTCCAGGAGCGTGCCGGGGTCGGCGGCGTGGGAGACGGACACGACGCTCGGCAGTTCCGAGATCTTGGTGAGGGCCTCGGCGGCGGCGATTCCTCGGTGGTGGTTGATGAACTCCACGCAGCGAAGCCGATGGCCGCCGGAAGCGTCGGCGGGGCGGTGGCTGCGCAGCGACGGAGGATCGGTGATGGCGGCGACGGCCAGCGAGGTCTGGGACGTGCCCAGGTAGGTGTCCACCACGTCGGGCGCGGTGGCTCCGCCCAGGCGGGCGCCCGTCTCGATCAGGACGGGGCCGTCGGAGGTGAGCATGACCTCGGTGTGCGCGGGTGTTTCGGCGATGCCGAGACCGTCGAGCACCTTCCCCACGAAGCTCATCAGGACCTGGCCTTCGGCACTGGCGGGGGCGACGGGCTCCTCGAAGTCGTAGATGGGCGTACCGGCCGGGCCCAGTCGCTTGGTGTAGCGCCAGATCTCCGCCGTGTGGTGGACGCCGGCCGACGAGACCGTGTTGATGTAGTACTCGTCGCCGTGCACGCGTTCTTGGACGAGGACGGCGTGGTTGGGCTCGCCGAAGGCGTTGCGGGAGCTGAGGATGGCGTGGCCGGCTCGGGCGGTCTCTTCCGGCGAATGGCAGAAGGTGACCCCGTCGGTGCCCGCGCTGGCGAGGGGTTTGACGACGGCTTCGGCCAGACCGGATGCGGCGAACCAGTCCGCTGCCGCGCGAGGGGACCGTACGACGGTGCTGTGCGGAGTCGCCAGGCCCGCGGCACGGGCCGCCTTGGCCATGAGGGCCTTGTCCCGGCGCGCGTGCAGCAGCTCGGGCTCGTTCGTCGGCAGGCCCAGCGCGTGCGCGAGCGACTCCGCCAGGAGGACACCGGACTCCGTGCCGGCCAGAACGAGTGAGACGTGATGGCGGCGAAGCTGTGTCACCAGCGCCGTCGTGTCGTCGGTGAAACCCAGGTCGAGCACATAGTCCTCCGGGCGGAACGCCCGGAGGAAGAAGGGTTTGAGGTCCGGATGGCTCTGGACGTGGACGCATTCGACGCCCGCTTCGGCAAGTCGCCGGACCAGAGCGGCTCCGGTCGAGTACCCGTCGACGATCACGACCTTCATGTGGTTGTTCCTCTCGCAGCGGTGAAAGCGGCGCGGTGGTTCGTCGCCGCATGGTCAGTGCTGGGACTGGACCTGCTCGGCGGCGGTGCGGGGGGTGAGCGATGTGCGCAGGGACCGGGACAGCGGCACGCACGCCAGGGCGGCGAGAGCCGCACTGGCCGCCAGCAGGCCGGCGACCAGGATCCGGCCACCGGTGTCGAGGGCGAAGGCGATGCCGAGCGGGGTGAGCGAGGCGATGGCTCCGGCTCCGCTCAGTGCCGCCTGGTAGCGGCCGATCGCGCCGGGCGGGGCGGCCGTCGCGAGGTAGGCACCGGTCGCGACGCAGTAGCAGACCTCTCCGGGCACCATGGCCACGGCCGCCGTGGAGTAGCCGAGGGTGGTGTGTTGGACTGCGGCCAGCCCCATGGCGGCACCCAGGATCAGGCTGCCGGCCGCGAGCACCGGGGCGACGGGGTAGCGGACGCGGTCGTCCCGGCCGACCAGGAAACGGGTCAGAGGCGGGCTGAGCACCAGGACCGCGACGGTGTTGGCGATCATGGCGGTGCCGTACGCGGACGGGGGCAGGCCGTCATCGTTCATCACCAGCGGAAGCACGCTGACCAGACCATAGGCGCACACCATCGTGCCGATCGCGGCACCAACCATCCACCGCAGGGGAGTGTCGGACAGCATCTGCGCGGAGGAGCGGTGCGCTCGTTCGGCCCGGGCCGGGGCCGGACGGCCGGTCAGCACTCGGCGTGCGAGCACGGCTGCCGCCGCGCAGGCGACACCGTTGGCGACGAACAGCGCCCGGTAGCCGTGCTGGTGGGCGAGGTAGCCGCCCACGCCGCCGCTGAGGGAGACGCCCACGTTCGATACCCAGTACATCCAGCCCTGGGCGCGGGTGCGAGCGCCCTCGCTCGTCAACCGGTCGTTGATCTCCGCGGATACGGCGGGCCGCGATACGTCCATCGTGCAGCCGAGGAAGAACGAGAGCAGCAGCAGCGTCTGCAGGGTGCCGGCGGCGGCGAGGCCGGCACAGGCACCCGCGGCCAGCAGCAGGCCGATCGAACACGCCGTGCGGGCTCCCAGCCGGTCGGTCACCGCGCCGCTGGCCAGTTGCCCGGCGCACCAGCCGACGCCGAACACCGTCAACGCGGCACCGGCCGCCGTGGTGCCGTGGGCTTCGCCGATGTAGTAGCCCAGGAAGTCGTAGGCGAATCCGCATGCCTTGATCAGGAGAGTGGCGCCCAGGAGCGTGGTGATGACAGCGCGGGCGGACGGTGCGGACGGATGGGAGGGGGTGACCGCGGGGTGTGAGGCGGTGACCGTCATGTCGAAGTGCCTGCCTGGTGTTGAAGGAGGGCGGCCGCGACACGTCTCACCGAGCTGATGAGCACACGCCGTGGCACGAGAACCGAGCAAGTGCCCACTTTTGGGATCAACGGTGTTGGTTCAGGCAGCGATCTTCGCCGTGCCCGTGATCGCACCACCGGGTGAGATCTCTTCCGTCACCCGGATTACCTTCCGGCCTGCTGCGTGGAGGCTGTCACCCGCGACTGTTTGCGCTTCGGTCCGCACACATTCCGGCGTGCGCGATGCCGCCGTTCTGGGCGGTGAGGGCGAGTGCTGCGGCAACCAGCCTATCCGTGGCCAAAATTGAGCGGTTAGAAGGCACGATTCCCCCCGGTGGTGCGGGCCTGGGCATCCGCGACCAGGCATAGAGCGATGCTGGGGCCGTGCCTCGCGAAGAAGGCGGGGCGGCGCCCTGGCCGAAATTATATGGGTATGGGTGCGGCGAACCGACGTCCCTCACTGAATCCTTGGCGACCGGCTTTCAAATTCGTGACGCTGTCGCGACGGGCTGCCGTGCCCCCGCGCCGTGTTGACCGAAAGCCCGACTCCGGGCTGCGGTTTCTACTACAAACAACCGGCCCGACAGGCCCGTTGCGCCCAATGAAACGATTTTGGACATGCACGCGTCATCTTCTGGACGGCTGTCGTTAAGGGTCCGTCCCAGGTCTGCCTGAAAACGTCTCGTCCGGTCACAATGATCCATCGTTCGACGGACGAGAGGGACCGCCATGCCTGGACAGGCCACCGAAGCACAGCCATCCGACAGACGCCCATCCGACAGACGTAGATTCCTCGCCGCCGGCGCCGCGGCCGTCGGCGCGGCAACCGTGGGCCAGTTGGCCCTCACGGGCACCGCACGCGCCGCGGATCCCGCGCTCCCCAGCGGCGTTTTCACCCTGGGCGTGGCCTCGGGTGACCCGCTGCCCGACGGGGTGGTGCTGTGGACCCGCCTCGCCCCCGATCCGCTGAACGGCGGCGGTATGCCCGACCGGGCCGTCGACGTCGCCTGGCAGGTGGCCGAGGACCCGCGCTTCCGGCGCATCGTCAGGCAGGGGACCGCACAGGCCCTGCCCGCCCTCGGCCACAGCGTCCACGTGGACGTACGCGGTCTGCGGCCGCACCGCGAGTACTGGTACCGGTTCCGCGCCGCCGACCAGATATCCCCGGCCGGCCGCACCCGCACCGCCCCCTCGCCGCACGCCGCAACCCCGCTGCGGCTTGCCCTCGCCTCCTGCCAGAACTGGCAGCACGGCTACTTCACGCCGTACGCCGACATGGCCGAACAGGACCCGGACGCCGTGCTGTTCATCGGCGACTACATCTACGAGAGCACGCCCGCCGCCACCGGCGCACGCCGCCACGAGGGCAGCGGCGAGCCGTACTCACTCGTCCAGTACCGCAACCGGTACGCGCAGTACCACACCGACCCCGACCTCGCCCGGATGCACGCCCAGGCGCCCTGGATCGTCACCTTCGACGACCACGAGGTGGACAACGACTGGGCGGGCGAGATCCCCCAGGACCCGGACAAGCAGCCGCACGACGCGTTCGTCGCCCGGCTGACCGCCGCCTACCAGGCGTACTACGAGCACATGCCGGTGCGCGCCACCGCGGTGCCGAACGGCCCGCACATCAAGATGTACCGCAGCCTGGACTTCGGCAGCCTGGCCCGGCTTCAGGTGCTGGACACCCGGCAGTACCGCAGCGACCAGGTCACCACGCAGGAGGCCGCGCAGAACCCGCTGCTGACGATGCTCGGGGCCGAGCAGAAGCAGTGGCTGCTGGACGGGCTGCGCCGCTCGCCCGCCCGCTGGAACCTGATCGGCTCACAGATCATGATGGCCGAGACCGACCGGCTCGCGGGCCCCGGCAAGCTCTGGTTCTACGACGCCTGGGACGGCTACCAGGCGGAACGCAATGAGCTGATGGCCGAGTTCGCCCAGGTCCGCAACCCGGTGGTGCTCTCCGGGGACCGCCATCTGACGATGATCAGCGACCTCAAGCGGGACTTCGCCGACCCCGCCTCGCCAGTGGTGGGGGCCGAGTTCGTGGGCACGTCCATCTCCTCGAACGGGGACCAGGACCAGGCCGCCTTCCACGCCGAGTTCGACCCACTGGTGCCCGACAACCCGCACTGGAAGCTCCTCGACGCCCACCGGGGATACCACCTCTTCGACATCGACCGCGGCGGTATCGACGCCCAGGTCCGGATCGTGGACACCGTGGTCCAGCCCCAGTCGGCGGCGCGGACCCTGGCGCGGCTGCGGGTGGAGAACGGACGGCCCGGGGTCGACCTGGTGTGACCCCGGCCCAGGCCCCGGCCCGTCGCCGCGGCGGGCCCCGCCGTGGCCGCCCGCGATGCCGCTGCCAGCGGGTATGTAGGCTGCCCCTGTGGGGATCACGCTCGACCTGAGAAACGCGCGAGCGGCCGACGTGCACGTCG
>NZ_MUNE01000413.1 GCF_002154605.1 Streptomyces milbemycinicus
ATCCGGCAGATCGAGTCGAAGACGCTCAACAAGCTGCGGGACCATGCGTTCGCGGACCAGCTCCGCGGCTACCTGGACTGACGGCCGCCTGAACCAACCGCTGCCAGGGCCTACCCCAGCTGCCCCACACCCGGGCTTACCCCAGCTGCCCCACGCCCGGGCCGGCCTCGAACGCCCCCGGGTGGGTCTGCTCGCGCACCGCGACGTACTGCTGCCGCACCGCCTGCCCCACCGCCAGCTCCTCGCCCGCCTCGAAGACCTGGCTCGCGGCCGCCGGCCACAGCGGTGGCTGGTGCGGTGAGAGGGTGCCGTGCGCGGCGCCCAGGGCCCAGGCGGCCTGCCGGGCGGCGCCCAGCGCGGCGTAGTCCGCGGGCTGGGGTACCACGACCTGGGCGCCCAGCAGCGCGGGGGCGATGGCGCGCACCGCGGGCAGGTCCGCCGCGGGCCCCAGCAGGAACACCCGCCGCACCGCGACCCCGCGCCCGCGCAGCACGTCCAGCGCGTCCGCGAGCCCGCACAGCATGCCCTCGAAGGCGGCGCGGGCCAGGTGCTCGGGCTTCATGCTCTCGCGCCGCAGCCCCGTCAGCGTCCCGGCGGTGTGCGGCAGATGCGGGGTGCGCTCGCCCTCGAGGTAGGGCAGCAGGACCAGCCCGTACGAGCCGGGTGTGGACTTGAGCGCGAGCGCGGAGAGCTCTTCCAGGTCGACGCTCAGCAGCTCCGCGGTGCCGCGCAGCGCCCGTACGGCGTTGAGCGTATGGACGACGGGCAGATGCATACCGGTGGCGTCCGCGTATGAGGTGATGGTGCCGGAGGGGTCGACCAGCGCCTCGTGGTGGACGGAGAAGACGGAACCCGAGGCGCCGAGCGAGATCACCGCGTCGCCGATGCCGACGCCGAGGCCGAAGGCCGCCGCCATGGTCTCGCCGGTCCCGGCGGAGATCAGCAGCCCCTCGGGGGTGTGGCCGGCGGCCTCGGCGGGGCCGATGACCTCGGGCAGCCGCACCTGGTGGCCGAGCGCGAGCTCGATGAGGTCGGGGCGCCAGGAGCCGGTCGCGGCGGACCAGTAGCCGGTGTCGGAGGCCGTGCCGCGGTCGGTGGTGCGCCGGGCGGGCCGCCCCAGCAGCTGCCACACCAGCCAGTCGTGCGGCTGCATCAGCTCGGTCACCCGCCGCGCCGCGTCCGGCTCGGTACGGGCCAGCCACCGCAGTTTGGCGACGGCCTGCGTCGCGCTCGGCACGGCGCCGACCGCCTGTGCCCATGCGGCGCGGCCGCCGAGCGAGTCGATGAGGTCGGCGGCCGCGGACTGGGCGCGCTTGTCGTTGCCCACCAGGGCGGGCCGTACGAGCGCCCCGCCCGCGTCCAGCGTGAGCAGCCCGTGCCCCTGCGCCGATACGCCGATGGCCTGGACCCCCTCCAGCAGCTTGCCCCCGGCGGCCTCGCCGAGCGACAGCAGCCAGGACTGGGGGTCCACGTCGTACGGCGAGGCGGGGGCGGCCCCTGGGGGAGTCGCGGCGTCGGCCGCGGGGTGCGGGGCGTAACCCTGCCTGATCACGGCTCCCGTATCCGTATCGCAGACGACGATCCGTGTGCTCTCGGACGAACTGTCCAACCCGGCGACTATCCCCATGGACCCAGATCATGCCACCGCGGAGGGCTAGGTGTTGCTCGTCCCCCAGTCGTCCTCCCCGCCGGCGGACTTCTCCCGCTGCCCGATCCGCTCGCGCAGCGGCTTGGTCTTCTCAAAGGCCCTGGCCGCCGCCTGCCGCCCGCCCAGCGCGGCCGTCTCGGCGGTGTTCCGGACCGCCGGATTCCGTACGAACTGCTGCGCACATGTACGCAGCTGCTCGTACCGCTCGCGGCCGGCCCGCGTACCGAGCACGTATCCGACAGCCAGCCCCGTGATGAACGTCAGCCGGTACCGCATCGACCTGCCCTTCTGGTTGTCCCTCGCATCGGACCCTGGGGTCGTGCAGCGCCTACCCGTCCCGGCCGCAGATCACCCACGGCCGCCGTGGACACCCACGAGGTTACCGATTGGCGGAGCACCCCCCTGCTTGCGCTAATGTATGTGTCGCAGCGAGCGCACGCCGTCCGGGAGCCCCGGATGGGGTCGCGGTCGGTGCACACGGAGCAATCCCCTGTAGCTCAATTGGCAGAGCAGCCGGCTGTTAACCGGCAGGTTACTGGTTCGAGTCCAGTCGGGGGAGCTCGGTCCCCTGTAGCTCAATTGGCAGAGCATTCGGCTGTTAACCGGAGGGTTACTGGTTCGAGTCCAGTCGGGGGAGCAGCGGGAGAGGACCCCACGGGGTCCTTTTTCATTCCCCGCCCCGTTTTGATCCCCCTGCCCGACCGCTCCGGCCTCCGGCCCGTCATGGCCCCCAGTAAGCGGACATGGGGGTACCCATCCCCGGCCCCTCGAAGCAACAGATCGTATGAGCGGCTATGCTGCGGCAGACGGCGCGCGCGGATGTGCGCGACGCGCCGTTACGGGGCGGTAGCTCAGCCGGTTAGAGCAGCGGACTCATAATCCGTCGGCCGTGGGTTCGAGTCCCACCCGCCCCACCGGGCACTACGCGGGCAGAATCCGTTCTACCTGCGGAAACATGGAGGCCCCCGCTCGGGTGGGGGCCTTTCTGCATCCAGCAAGATCGTTAGCTCGGCCAGTGCTCGGACGAAGCGAAATAACCCCACTCTGACAGCCGAACGTGCCGGAGAGGGCTCGCGTGGTGGGGCCCCTTCGCACTGCTCCTCTTACCCGAGCGGCGAGATCGAGGCCCCGGCCCTGGGGATGTCGACTGCTGGACCGGGTGCTCAGCCACCCATCATGCTTTACGGATGTTCCGACGTGCATGGCGAGCGTGGCAGGGCCGGCGAGCCTGGGAGAACCGGGGCGTGGCGGTCCGGATGAACGAGTTCTACGACTCGCTCGTGGCGCAGAAGAGAGCGTCTGTCCAAGACGTCGCCCTCAAGTACGGCCGCACTCTCTATCCCTGCTACGAGAGTCTCCTGAGGGCGAAGGCCGTCTCGACCTCCCCGTACTACGTCGGGCTGTCCTCAGACATGGGGAGCTTCACGCATGTCACCAAGCGGGTGGTCCTGGTGGCGGACACGATGCTGTTGTCCGACCACGGGGTCGGAGCGGTGCACGAACTCGGGGAGGAAGTCCGGACCTATCCGGCGGGAAGCGACACTCGCGGTGGTGCTTCCCAAGGCGGAACCGCAATCCGGAGATGGCGCTACGGGATGGTGACCAGGGATCTTGTCGAGTTGGGTCAGTGGCTCCTGGACGCTGAGCCTCTGCTGCGCAGCGGGCTGGTCTGGTATGGGCCGGTCTTCCAAGAAGGGAGCACGGGAGGGACTTCGGGGTTTGACCTGGATACTAGGCCGGCCGGTCCGCTCCCTTCGTTCAGTGACCGGTCCATCGACTTCGTGGTGGAGCACGGCCGCGCCGTGGATCTGGCGAGGGCGAAGCCTCTCGCCAGCCGGGTGGTCCGGCCGATCCTGGAGATTGATCTCCCCTTCATCAACGGGCTCAGCCTCAGCGACTTCGCACAAGTCACCAGTGAGGAGTTCGACTCCTACAGCCAGTACCGCGACTTCATGCGCTCCCGGCTCCTCGAACTCGACGACGCACTCGAAGCGGTCGACTCCCAGGTAGCTCTGGAACGGGTCGCGCTCTCCATCCGTGACGAGCTGAACGCCGCTACCGCTGAGATGAGCAGCGCGACCCGGTCCCGGGCACTCAACCGCTGCGGCGCGGTACTGGGTACGACGAGCGCCGTCCTTGCCGCAGTCCGTCCCGAGGCCCTCCAAGGTGCGCTCGCTTCCAGTGCGACGATCGCGGCCGGTGCCACCGGCCTGTGGCCGACCATCCAGGCGTTTGCCGACATCAAACCCAAACGCGCGCACGGCAAGTGGCACTACGTATGGGTCCTCGAGAAGAAGGCCGCCCGTTGAGCCCGGCCCGTGGGGTCTGGGGGCGTCCGTACGCCGCCCGGACGGCGCCCGGGACGGGTTAGCGGCACCGGCTCGGGGGCCGGTTGTGCCGGTGGCCGTGGCGCGCGTCGTTGCGGCCGTCGTGCCTGCCGTGGGCGGAGGGCATCCTGCCGTGGTCCGGCGCGGGGTCTGGGCCCGGCGCGGTGTGGCACGGCTTCGGGATGGTCGTCGTGGGGTCCGGACCGGGCGTGGTCCCCGTTGGTATGGGCGCGGTATCGGTAGGCGTCGGGGTGTCCGTTGTGGGGTCCGGACCGGGCGTGGTCCCCGTTGGCGTCGGCGTAGTTGCAGTGGGGGACGCGCCCGGCGTGTTGGGGGACGTGTGCGTCCGGACGGGCGCGGCGGCCGGAGCCCGGCTGGGCGGGCTCGTAGGGGCGCCTGTGGCCGGGTGTGAGGTCGCATCGTCGTTGCTGTACGCGGCTGGGTCCTCGTCGGCCGCCGGGTTCCTGGCATCGTTGTCATCGGAGCGGGCTGGCGCGGTGGCCGACGGTTTGGGAACGTCGCGTGCGGGGGGTGTCCCGGGCGCGGCGGTGAGGACTAATGCGGCGGCGGTTCCGGCGGCTGCGACGGTCACGGCGGTTGCGGCGGCGGTTGCGGCGCGGTGCCGCCGCCATATGGACCGGAACAAGGCGCCCAGGGCTGTAAAGGCAGCCACCGCGCCGCCGCCGATGTAGAGCGCTAGATGGCGCTTCCGGCGGGCCGGTTCGGGAGTGTCCTCGGGCGTCTTGGTGGGGGATGCGCGGTGGGTGAGGGTGGCGATTTTCTGGGCGGTGACCTCCACCCTCAGCTGAGTAATTGCTGCTGTGAGATTTCTTTGCTGGCGGGCGATGAGTGCGAGCGCCAAGACTACGGCCCCTAGGACCCCTGACAGGAAGACGTCGACCACTCTGTCCCCTCTCCCACGCCATCGCCAAAGGCATATGCCATTGGTTTAGGCGTAGATCAGCGTAAAGACCCCTTTCTATGTGTCTGCTGTTACGCCAGTCAACCCGCGTGACGGCGCTGAGTAATCGCCCCGGGTTCGTCGTGTGCCGGCTCGGCGCCGCGTAGCCGCCGCAGGACCTCCTCTTGCGCTTCGGTGGGGAGGTTACGGAGGAGGGTGGCGATGGCCTCCACGTTGGGGTCGTTGGCATAGGGCCCGGTCGGTCGCCCAGCTGTTGCCATGGCGAGTTCCTCGAGGGCTTCGGCTGCGTCGTTGCGGCCTGCGTCGGCGAGCTGCTGAGGGGTGACGCCGACGACCAGTGCCATGCGGGCGAGGGTGTCTGGTGGTGCGTGTACGGCGATCTTCGTGCCGCTGACGCTCTGGTAGCCGGAGATGATTTGCCGCCATCGGGCGTCGCTGATGCCTGCCTGCTTGGCTGCTGCGCGTCCTGAGATACGGGTTCGCTTCAGGGCCGTCTTGATGAGCGCGGCCTCTGGCGGGGGGGTGGGGTTCGTCTTGGATGTCATACCGCGCAGGTTCCCACAACTACGCGCTACATACCACATCGGTCCGGAGTTTGAGCTGATTTCCGATCCATGGGCGCGTAGTAGTGCGGGGGGCGCGCTACGGCGCACCTGGCTCACGAACTGCGCCGAGCTGCGCATCGCTACGCATGCCTTCGCGTAGATATTGAAGTACGCGTATCTACGCGCTAAGTTGAAGTCATGGCTGACCACCAGAGGCGTCCTCGCGGCGCCCCCCTCAACCATGTCCCCGAAGCCGTCACTTTCGCCCGGGAGCGCTCTGGGCTCACCAAGCGGGCCTTGGCCGAGCGTTGCGGATTCAGCGAGCAGTTGCTGAATGACATCGAGTCCGGGCGGCGCAATGCGACCCCCGCGAAACTGCGCATTCTGTCGGCCGAGCTGAACTGCCCGCTCGTAGTCCTTGAGGCACGCCGCGCGGGTGTCCCGGAGCCCGTTGGATCGGGTGTCCCGGAACCCGTGGGGTCGGCGGCAGCGTGACGGCCCGGAACCGTGCTTGCGAAAGCGTGGCGTTCTGCCCCTGCGAACTCCGCCCTATTCAAGCGCGGTTCACGGCCGAACCGGCTGAGCCGCAGAGCACACGGCCTGCCTGGCGGTCGATCACACCGTCACGCGGACGCCGGACACACGCCGCGGCGTAGCGGCAATTTCAGGGGCGATCCGAACCGGGCCGGGTCCGGACCGCCCATCAGGACACCTCTACTTCTAGGAGAGCTCGGTATCCCATGGAAAGCAGTATCCACCACGAGCGCCAGGCGGTCGCCACATGAGCGACACGACCTCATTCGCCGACGTCATCGCGTGCGTCGCTCTCGCTATCACCCTGTACGCCGTCGCGCTGGTGCCGTTCTTCTGGGCGATGCGCCTCGCCGACGCCAAGACCGGCGCGTCCGCCGTCACGTGGGGCCGCGACAGTGCCGCCCTGCTCAACAAGGCCGCCCCGGCCGGTGACCTGTTCACCCCCCACGGCCGCCACCGGAAGACAAGGGAGACGCTGTGACCGGCCCCGAGCACTACCGCAAGGCTGAGCACGCGGCACGCGCCACGGTGCTGCGTGAGGCCGCCGCCGCACTCCGTGAGGCCCGCCGCATGGGGCACCTCTTCCTGGTCAGCGAGGAGGAGTTCCTGGAGCAAATGGCTGACGAGGCCGGGGAGGTCACCCCCGCCGGGGGCGAGATCACCCGCGCCGCTCACGCCTACGGCGAGCCGCACGCCAACAGCGAGACGGCGTTCCGGCAGCTGGCCGTCGCTTCGTGGCCCCTCTGCTCGACGCTCATCATCGACGGGCAGCCGCCGCTGATTGGGGCGTGTGGCGGCGCCGGGATGCGGCGGGCACCGTCGGGAGACGCGCTGATCGTCGAGCTCCAGATGTGGTTCACCGACGCTCCGGCCGCTGGGGAGGCGGGGAAGGTCACCCCTACCGGGGCAGAGGTCGCCCAGCCCGCCGACTTCTTCCAGCCTGGCCGCACCTACGCCCACGGCCAGACCGGATACCGGGCCCCTGAGATGACCACCCTCTTCCGCGTCGAGCACGTCACCCGCCACCCTGACCGCGGTCACCTCCGCGCGATCGGGTGGTCCCGGGCCGGGGAGCCCGGATCGCTGTGGCACGGCGACTTCCGCGACGAGGGCGAGTTCAACGGCTGGACCGAGGTCACCGAGGGCGGTGACACCCGTGCCTAAACAGCCCCCGCGCCAGGCCAGGCCCGACCACGCCGCTGCCAATGACCAGCCGGAAGACGGTGCCCGATGAATCGCATGCAGGACCACGAACGGGTTCTCGGCCAGATGGCGCGGGGCGAGGTCCTCGCCGGTCCGGAGGCCGCCCGCCGGATCGCCGCCCGCCACGAGGCCGCGTACGGCGACGTCTGGAAGCGCCCGGCCCCGGCCGCGCCCGTCAGGTCAGTCGCTGTCGACTCCGTCTGGGCTGACGCCGTCCACTCCCTCACCGATGACGAAACCGCCGGAGGTGTCGCCACATGACCACGATGACCGTGCTGGCCGGGGCCGTTGAGGCCCCGGCCGCCGGTCGGCCCGATGTGCCGACCGCCCGCCTGATCCTCCCCGCCGATGCCTCCGAGGCCGAATGGCACGCCGTGCGCGCCGCCGGGATCGGCGGTTCCGACGTCGCCGCGATTCTCGCATTGGACCCCTACCGCGGCCCGCGCCACGTCTACGAGACCAAGCACGGCCGCGGCGATCAGCGTGATACGCAGCCGATGAAGTGGGGCCGCCGTCTGGAGGCGCTGATAGCCGAGGCGTTCACTGAGGAGACCGGCCTCGACACCGCGGAGACGCCTGGCACCTTCGCGCACGTCGACCGAGCCTGGCAGCTCGCCAACGTTGACCGGTTCGTCCTCGACGACGACGGCGTGGTGGTCGCCCCGCTGGAGTGTAAGAACCGCAGCGAGTACCAGGCCGATGACTGGGAAGAGGGCGTCCCCGACTCCCCGGCGATCCAGGCCCATTGGTACATGGCCACGTGCGGGTGGTCGCACGCGTGGGTGGCCGCGCTGATCGGCGGCAATCGGCTGCGCAAGTACCGCCTGGAGCGGGATGAGGAGCTGATCGGCTACCTCGTCGACCACTGCGGGCGCTGGTATCAGGACCACGTTGTCGACGGCTTCCCGCCGCCGGCCGACGGGCTCAAGGCAACCGCTGACCTGCTGTCGAAGCTGTGGGATGTCAAGCCCGGTGAGGTCGTGGACGTCGACCTCGGCCGGGCGGTGGGGCTGCGCGAGAAGCGCACCGCGCTCAAGGAGCAGGAGAAGGCGGTCGTCGACGAACTGCGCACCGTCGAAAACGAGATGCGGCTCCTGACCGGGGAGGCCGAGGTCGCCCGGGTCGGCTCCAAGTCGGCGTGGACATGGAAGCAGAACGGGACGTTCGCCTCCTCCCGGTTCCGCGAGGAGATGCCGGAGCTGGCCGCTGCCTACACGCGGCGGGTCGACGCCATCGACACCGATCAGCTCGCCGCCGACCACCCGGAGACCTACCGCAAGTACCGGGCCCGCGTGCTGCGCGTCCCGGCGAAGGGACGGTGACGGATGATCCCCTCCACGCTTAGGGACCGCGTTCGCGCCGCCACCGAGGAGCGGTCAGTCCCCAATGGTCCCGTGCGCCACGACCAGGCGGACGAGACGGCCGAGGCCGAGCAGGCCGGCGGACACGAGGACGTTGCTGCGGCCGACGCCGTGATGATGTTCCTGTCTCGGTACGAAGGTCACTTCACCGACGCGCTCCCGTCGCACGTCGACAAGGGCGCGTTCTTCGCCGCTGTCCGGGCGGTGCTGCCGACGCTGACCCGTTGCACCCCGGCGAGCGTCCTGCAAGCCCTCCTCACTTCGGCGCGATTCGGCCTGGTCCCCGACGGCCGCCACGCCGCGATCGTCCGGGACGGCGCGCTCGCGACGTTCGTGCCCATGTATCAGGGCTATGTCGACCTGATGTACCGGTCCGGCCGGGTCGAATCAGTCCACGTCGGGCTGATCTACGAGGGCGACGAGTGGGAGTTCACCCCGACCGCCCCGGCCCCGCTGGACTTCACACACAAGCCCCGCCCGGAGCTGCCGAAGGAGCAGCGCGGCGCGCCGGTCCTGGCGTACGCGTTCGCGTGGCTCAAGGGCGGTTCCCGGTCTCAGGTGGCCCTCCTCAACCGCGAGGAGGCCGAGGAGATCCGCGACGGCTGGAGCAAGGCGTACCAGCGCGCGCAGGAGGCCGGGACGCACGACTCGACCTGGCACACGCACTTTGACCAGATGTGGCAGAAGTCGGCGATCCGCCGCATGTCGAAGCTCGTGCCGACGTCGGCGGAACTCCGCGCGCTGGAAACCGTTGAGGACGCTGGAGAAGCCGGTACCCCGCAGATCCTTCACGCCCCGGACCCCGAGTCCGCCCAACTCGTCGCCGAGGCGGAGCGGGCTCACACGGCTTCGGAGGGATCGCAGGACGGCCCGGCCGCCACGCCGCTGCTGCTTCGCAAGCGCAGCGGGAGGAAGCGGAGCCAGCCGAAGCGCACGACCCGCCGAGACCGGAGGGGGCGGGCTCGCGCATGATCACGTGGCACCGTCGCCCGCTGGTGGGCTTGGACTTCGAGACCACGGGCACCGACCCGGAACGGGACCGCATCGTGACCGGCTGCGTCGTCATCTACGGCGGCGGCCAGCCCACGGAGGCCCGGACGTGGATCGCCGACCCTGGCGTGGCGATCCCGGCCGAGGCCACGGCGGTGCACGGCGTCACGACCGAGGCGGCCCGCACTGCGGGCCGCCCGGCCGCGGCCGTCGTCACCGAGATCACCGCCGCGCTCGTCGCGGCGGTCGGCCAGGGCTGGCCCATCGTCGCC
Organism: Streptomyces milbemycinicus; assembly: GCF_002154605.1. Classification (GTDB taxonomy): domain Bacteria; phylum Actinomycetota; class Actinomycetes; order Streptomycetales; family Streptomycetaceae; genus Streptomyces; species Streptomyces milbemycinicus. The sequence continues at coordinate 9,803 of NZ_MUNE01000413.1, forward strand.
ATGAACGCCGCGTACGACCTGACGATGTTGGACCGCGAGGCCCGCCGCCACGGTGTGACCCCGCTGTTCGACCTGGTGACGCCGCACGTCATCGACCCGAAGGTGTTGGACAAGCGCGTCGATCGTTTCCGCCGGGGAGGGCGGACGCTGGCAGACCTGTGCCGCCACTATGTGGTGGCGCTGGACGGCGCGCACTCCGCCGACACCGACGCCATCGCCGCCTGCGCGGTCGTCTGGAAGATCGGCCTCCGTCATCGGTGGCTCACGCGCCTGGCGCTGGAGGCGTTGCACGCCGAGCAGGTCCGGTGGGCGTACGAGCAGCAGTCCGGACTGCGCGACCACTTCGCCCGGACCCCAGGCAAGGAACAACTCGCCGCCACGGTCCGGCTGGAGTGGCCGCTCATCCCGGCCCCGCGGGTTGGTGAGCCGTCATGAACGACCCGGTCGTCATCGGCACCGCAGTGATGGTGTGCGGCGTTGGCCTCACGGTTGCGGCCCGCCTGTGGCCGACCGCCGCTCGAAGCCTTCGCGCGCCGAGCGCTGCGACCGTCCCGGCCACCGGCGACGAGGACCAGGCCCCGGAGCTTCCCCCGGACATCAACCTCGCCGCGCTCCTCGCGGATGGCGATGTCGACGCCACCGACTACGACCACTGCCCGCGCGAGCAGCGCACGCAGCCGCACGCCTTCCGCGTCGACGGCTCCAAGTGCTGCTGGAACTGCGGGCACGAGACCGCAGGTGATCAGTGACCATTGAACCGTTCGGGCCGGATTACGTACGGCCCGCCCAACGAGACTGTCCCAACTGCCGGTGCTGCACGGCGCAGCTGTGCGAACGCGGCCGGACCAGCCTGAGGCAGTGCTTCGGGCTGACCTCGGACGAGCACCGCCAGACCGTCTACCGCTGCCCGTGCTCCTCGCCGGCCACACGCGGCACGCACGCGTGGCGGGCCGAGCGCATCCGGGTAACCCGGTACGCCACCGAGCACCCGCTACCGCCGGACGTGGAGGTCACGCTCCGTGCCCTTGCCGACGGCGGGACTGTTGAGGACACGCAGCCCCTCGCCCGGCTCCGGGCGGCCGGGTTCGCCCTCGAAACCGAGACGGCCGGCCACGTGGTGACCGAGGTGGGCTGTCTGTACCTCGCCGTGCGTGGAGACCATCGGTTCGTCACCCCGGTCGAGGTGCTGGCCGTTGACCTCCAAGCGCGTACTGCCTCGGTCGTCGTGGTCGGCTGGCACATCCAAGAGCCGGTCACAGTCCTGTTGGACCAGCTCACTGCCCACACTGGCCTTGACCCTCAGGAGCTGCCCGGCACGTTCCTGGAAGCCGAAGCCAACTGCCGTGCAGCCACGGCCGACGACGTGGTCCTCACGCGTATCCGCGCCGCCCCGCCGCTGCCCGACGGCTGGATGGACCCGGGGGCGGGGCACGGGGACGGCGCCCCGGCGGACGAGGCCTCGGGCGGTGACGCGTGAACGGGCCGAAGCTGCTGCGTTTCTCGTCGGACCCGGCCGAGGATGTCCCCGGCCGTGAAGGCCCGCGCGTGGTCGGGGTGGACACCAGCCTGACCGCGACCGGCCTCGCGAGCTCCCAGGGCTGGTGCCGGGGCATCGGCTACCAGGACAAGAACAACCCGATCACCAAGCTCTCGTACGGGGCGCGGCTGGTGCAGATGCGGCGCGTCCTCAACGCCGTGGTGACCGGCATCGGCCACCCGGACCTGGCCGTCCTGGAACGGGCCGCCTTGGCGCAGTCCGGCGGTGGCGCCCACGAGCGCGGGTGGTTGTGGTGGCGCGTGTACGAGTACCTGACGGACGTGGGCATTCCCGTCGGGCTCGTGTCCACGAACCAGCGGATCACGTACGCCACGGGCAAGGGGATTGGCGCCAAGACCGTCGTCGTCGACCAGGTCGCTCGCCGGTGGCCGCAGTGGCAGACCGGCGGCAACGACAACGCGTGTGACGCCGTGGTGCTGATGGCGGCTGGCAGGGACTGGCTCGGCAAGCCGATCAGCTTGGTGCCCAAGGCCCACCGCATCGCGGTGGAAAGGGCACTGTGGCCGGAGGTGGCGCCGTGATCACCAAGGAGGAGATCGCCCGCGCCCTGGACAGCGCCGACGTTTCGAATCTCTCCGTCGCCCGTCGTCTGGGTTGTCGCTGGCGCGAGGTCGATGAGGTGCGCCAGGGCCTGAACATCCCCACGTACCAGCGGGGGCGCCGCGCCGCTGCCGCGACGTTGGAGGAGTTGTTCACCGCACAGACGGTCGCCGTTGACGGCGGTCATCTGCATTGGATCGGGGCGACCCACCCGCGCGGTACGCCCGTGCTCAATCTGCGGAATCAGACGACGACCGTCTACCGGTGGGCGTTCCGCGCCGAGCAGGGACGGGAGCCGCAGGGCAAAGTCCAGCCCACGTGCAACTACCCGTTCTGCGTGGCTGGCGGCCACCTCGAGGACAGGGCCATGCGCGAGGAGCGGCGCCGGAAGGAGACCGGCGCGTGATCGAGGCCCCGCCCTTTGCGACGTGGCACCGCGGCCTGGACCTCATCGCCGTTGAACGGGTCGTCCGCGGCGTGCTGCCGCTGCCCGAGCTGACAGAGGGCGAGCAGCGGCACGCCGCGGTGCTGATGACCACTGACATGGAGATGCCCGCGCGGGCGATCGCCGCCCGGCTCGGGGTCTCGGAGCGGACCGTCACCCGGTGGCGCACGGACGCGGGGGTGAGCGATGGAAGCCCTTGACGTGTGGCTGACGGTCTTAGGCATGGCGGCGCCCCTGGTGTTGACCGTGCCGGTGTGGGGCCCGTTGCTGGCCGTTGTGGTCGTGGTCGCCGCGTGGTGGCGACTGCGGCCCACCGGGCGACACCGGGCCCGCCGAGGACCGCTGCGGACGCGTGTCCGCGCTGCTGTCCGGAAATGCGCGGACAACCGGCCGACCACGGCTGGGGGCGAGGTGCTGATCTGCGCGGATCTGTGTCCGGGCATGTCCGCAGACATCGGTCCGGACGCATCCGGATGCACTGCTGGAGGTGGCTGCTAATGCCGTTCTTCCCTCGTAGAGCGCCTGACACGTTGCCCCGCCCCGTTCATTGGGACCGCGGTGCCGCCTGTAGGAAGTCGGGGGACCCGGATGTGTTTTTCCCCGTCGGTGATGCGGGCCTGGTCCGGCTGCTCACTGCGGAGGCCAAGAGCTATTGCCAACGCTGCCCCGTTCGCGACGAGTGCCTCGCGGGGGCGTTGGAGCGCCGCGAGGCCCATGGCGTGTGGGGCGGCTTGGACGAGGCCGAGCGGCGGGCGCTGCTGCGCCGGGCTGCTGGGCGGGGCGCCGCAGCGGCGGAGCAGACGGAGGAGGCGGTCGATGCCTCGGCGCCGGCGTCATGAGCCTCGGCCCAAGCTGCCTGAAAGCGGCGTTCTCGACTGGACATCATCAGCTCACTGGTCCAGGGAGGAACGCCCGTGCCGGTACTGCGGCAAGCTGACGCACTTGCGAGACAGCGCCCGGAAGCCCGCGCACAAGACGTGCGCCGAGGACGCGCTCCGCCGACAGGCCGAGGAGGCCGCCGCCGCGTACGAGTCCGCGCGCCTCGCCTGACACCCCGTCCGCCCACGCCCCGAGACCCGTGCGCGGCACCCCTGGAGCCGCGCTCTCCTCGCCAGGGACGTTGCGCTGATGCCCCGTAGGAGGAGGCGCCAGATGCGTAGAACCACGCGCTGCCCGGACTGCGGCCGTGACCTGCTGTGGACCGTCACCGAAGCTGGCAAGCGGCTTGCTGTCGACCCAGAGCCGAACCCGGAGGGCAACGCTGCGGTGTACCGGGACGGCACGGGCACGGGGCGCTCTCGTAGGCCGTCGGCGGAGCTGCCGCTTGCCGGGCGGGAGCGGCTGCACATGCCGCACGTCGCGACATGCCCGGCCCAGCGCCCGGCGCCAGAACTGCCCCCGGACGTGGTCGACCTCGCCGCGCACCGCCGCCGGACGCCGAACCCCGGGCGGTCGGGGCAAACGGCGAGCTCCGTGCCGGTACTGGGCCGCTGCCTGCTGTGCGGGCACGCCCGGCATGTGAGCGCGCACCGCTCGCGGCGCGACGGACTTCTCCGGATGCTGTGCACCCCCTGCTACTCGACGGCGACTGTCACCGAGGAGACCGGCCACGCTGCCGACTGGCACCAGCCCCGGCCGGGGCCCGCCGACGGCGATCAGTGCGACGGGCTGTTCCCGCCGCAGGACGGGTCGTGACGGGCACGGCACGGCCAGTCGGTCCCGGTCTTGTCGACCGGGGCGCGCTCCCCGCCGCACGCAGCGAGACATCCACCAGCGGCTGACTCCCTCCGCCGCCCGCGGCGCTCGGCAGCTCCACCAGAACGATGCAGAGGAAGAAATAGAGCGCGTGAACACCCAAGACCGCGTGCAGACGGTACGGAACGCGTGGATCAACCGCGTACGTGACGAGGCGCTGCGTGTGAGGCGGACCGAGGTGTCCAAGTGCGTGCACATCGGCATCCTGATCGCCACGTACGCTGACGCCGACGGCAGCAACGCGTTTCCCTCCGGGAAGACCCTCGCCACCATCGCCGGGTGCACGGAGGAGACCGTCACCAGGGCCGTGAAGGTGCTCATGGGAGTCGGGCTCCTCCAGCGCAAGCGGCGGCCGAACCAGTCCTCCATGTACCAGCTGATCGTGCCTCTCGGCGGCGGCCGGCTGGAGTGGGACGCGCACCTCCACCACTACACCGACACCCGGCAGGCCCGCCGTAAGAGGGCGCTCAAAGCGAAGGAGATCGCTGACCTGATGGCGGTCGACGTGGGTGACGTCGAGGTCCGGAAGCCGTTGCAGAACGGGGACCGGAACCCGTTCCCGGCCGGGGTTCCGGAACCCGTTCCCGCCGGGGGTTCCGGGGATTCCGGAACCCGTTCTGGAACGCCCACCGAACCCGTTGCGGAACGGGTTCCGGAACCCGTTCCCGCCGGGGGGGACCATGTCCTCCCTACCTCCGGTAGGGACCCAGAACCTGACCACGATGGGGTTTCTCACCTACCTCAGCCACCGGTGGGCGGGGGTACGCGGGACGACGACGATCAATCCCGCGAACAGGCAGAAGACGGCGATCGGCTGTTCCGCCGGTGCCGTTGCGGCATCCCGCTTGTGCGCACCACTAAGGAGCTCTGCGGCGGATGCGAGCGCGCCGCGGCGGGGGCCCAGGAAGACGATCACACGCCCGTGCAAGGGGCGTTCCTGACGCCGGTGCCATCCGGGACGAGCAAGTCCGCCCCAGGCGCCCCTGGGGCTGCTTCCTGGCCGCGGCAGGATCCGGCCGCACCTTTGCGTGTCTGCGGCTGCGGTCGGGAGCACCACAACCGCGACCCCAAGAGTCGGTGCCCTGACTGCCTGTACGCCGAGCACCTCCCAGGTCCCGGGGCTGCACGGGAGGTGAGCGGTGCGTGAACCGTGCCCCGCCTCCGCACCGCCCGGATGCTTCCGCGGCGCCCCTCGAGGACATCGCTCGCGACGACACCGAGTTCCGTGAGGGGGCGCATACGCGGGGCCCCTGTCGGTTTCGTCGACCCGTTGGGGGTGAACGCGGCCAGTCGTCAAGTCCATCCATACGACTGATCACGACCTGGCGGGCGGCGGCCACATGTCGGGGCCGCCGCCGCGCCACTCGATTAGGGGTGACGTCTCCAGGTCCAGACTCTCCACGTCCTCCAGCCCGGCTCGGCGGAGGAATTCGAGCAGGTCAGCGATCCCATACGCGACGCCGAGGATCACCCCGTCCACGCGCACCCGCCGGCCGCCCGTCGGTGAAGGCGGCTGGACGACCACACGTGGTACCCCGGTCATACCGCCAGCCTGCCGCCGCTGGCATGCGTACGCACCCCCAGGCCGCCCACCTGGAGCACGCCTGTGCGCCCTACCGAGGCGCGCGGCGAGGTCGCGAAGCTCCTACTCGGCGGGGAGTCGGCGCGCCAGATTCCCCGCCAACTCTTCTGCGACGTTAGCCAGCTTGCCGCGCTGCTCGGCCAGATGCCGCAGCAGCGCGACGGCGGCCCGCGCCTCGCCCCGGGTGATGAGCGGCTGTCGCTCGGTCTGGTCCTCCAACTGGGCCCACAGATATGCCTCGTCCACGTGCTGACCAACCGCTGACCGGCCGCCGGGGTCACGCGCCGGATGCCCACCACGGACGACTGCCCGGACACTCCGGAGAGCCCCAGTAACGGCGAAGTCGGATGCACAGGGCCATCCCGGACACCATTCGGACACACTTAGACGCGAACGTTCCGGACGCGGCGGATGACGTTCGGAACGGCCCCTGACTACTCAAGCCCCTGACAGCGCGCCCGGCCAGGGGCTCTACGCACAGGGCCGTCAGGTGCGGTCGACCTGCGAGACTCGCACGCTCTTGATGTCCTTCATGGCGCCGTTCGTGATCTCCGAGTCGAGCGGCGCCGAGTCGCCCTTGTGCGTCTTGCCCGGGCCGAGCTTGTCAGCCGTCACCCCGGTCGCCCCCAGGACATCGCCGTCCTTGTCCAGGAACTCGAACTGAGCGAAGTAGTCTGCCGCCGACTTCCCGTGGTTCGTGATCTCGTAGTGGACCACATACGCCTTCGGCCCCCACACCTCGTGATCCTCGACACCGGCCTTCACGATCCGCACGTCCTTTGACGCCACCGGCGCCTTCGACTTCGCAGGTGTGCCACTCTGGCTCGCCTGCGAAGTCGCGGTGTCGTTCTTCGCCGAGTCGCTGCCCTCTGTGCCGGTACACGCGGTCAGTGCCCCAGCAGCGGCCGCGGCTGCGGCTAACACACTTCCGAATCTGCGCATGACGCCCCCTCCTTCAACTCAGAGGGGCAGACCGTACCGGATCACCACGAGCGACCCGCGCAGAATCAGACAGGAATCGGCCCAGCGGGCCGCGCCCAGCCGCAGGGCAACGATCGATGAACGGCGCACCTCCGAGCCCGGCACTGCGCGAACGCGGCCCGGGGCCGGGCAATTCCACGTGCGCAGGGAAACGGGGGTGTGACGATTGAGCCCGTACTTGAGCCGCGAAGCCCTTGCGAGACCGATAGACGCTACGCGTTGCGCGTGGTGAGCGGCTCGTGCCTCGCCGTGTTATGGCGCGTCGCCGCCGGCTGACTCTTGTGCGTCTCCCTCTCCGCCGTCTGTGTGCTGGTTTCTCCCCTTGCGCGGCCGGTCCTTCCCGGAACCGGTCCAGCCGCGCTCAATGTCTTGGATGGTGGACGGGGAAACGCGAAGCTCGGCCGCCAGTTTCCGGACTGAGACCTTTTTGGCCCGCTGCTTGAGCACGTAGGCGCGGCGGAGATCGCTGAGTCTCTTCACCCGCGGCTGCTGCTCCCGTAGAACCGCGCTGATCGCGCGTGCGCGGGCGCCCTCATCCTCCATCGCTTCGAGGGCGTCCAGAGCGTCGAACACTCTCTGCGCCTCCTCCTCGCTACCTGCCTGTTCCTCGGCCATCCGGCTCCTCGTCCGCCAAGGCCGCTTGCCTGACTGTATGGGGGTCCCATACAGTCAGGCAAGCAACACATGTTGCGCCTACAAGTCGGCCCCCGGTCGGGGCCTTGGAAACGCCGACCGGGGGCCACGCCAGACCTGCCACTACAGGGGCTGACGCATGCCACAGGGTACTGATGCGCGCCCGGATAATCCCCCGGGCGCCACCAACGAACAGACGAGCGCGCCCCATGCGCTCTCGGAGAAAGCCCGGGCAAGGCTGCTGGGGATCGCGGGTGTGCTGCGGGACAGCGACCCGGAGCAGGCGATCACGGACAGCGGGCTGTTCGCTCTGGCGGAGCGGGCGGCAGCAGAGGACCTGGCAGCGATTGCCCGGCAGATCGACCAGAGACAGATGGATGCGATCGCGGAGCACTCCTCAGCGGAAGACCTGACGGAGATCGCTGAGCAGGTTGGGGCGGAAGAACTGGAGGAGATCGCCAAGCAGGCGCCCGCTGCCCCAGATCCGGTTGCTGAGGTTCTTGGACTCCTGCCCCCGGCGGAGCCGGACGAGACACGGGGCTCGTATGGCACGCGGCTCTGGGAGGCGTGGGCCCGATGACCATCCGCCGGATCGACATACGAAGGGCAGACCCATGACCGAGACGCGCGAGCTCACTCAGGGGCAGTGCGTCATCCTGATCGCCGCGGCGGTCCCGATGGTCGGCGCCGGCGGGCTCGGCGCCTGGGGCACATACACGAACGTCGTGACCGAGTTCGGCCGGGCGGCGACCGCGATCGGTGTCGTCGCCGCCGGCGAAGGCGTGACGCTCGTCCTCGCCTTGGTCATGGTCGGGCTGACAATGCTTGGGCAGGCCGCGCCATGGCCCGTGCGCCTCGGGCTGTGGCTCGCGCCGGTCGGCGCCGCGCTCACCGGCGTTACGGTCGCCGACAACCTCAAAGAAGCCGTGGTGTACGGGATCACGCCCATGGCTATGTCCGCCTCGGCCGAGGGGCTCGGGCTGCTCGCCCGTCGGATCGTCGTCTACCGGACCCGTATCGACATCGAGGCGCAGCGCCGCAACGCGCGCATCATGCGACGGATCGCGTTCCAGCGGGCTCGAGCTGAGCGGCACCCGTGGGCATGGGTCCAGCGCTGGTCCGCGCTCGCTGCGTGGCTGCTCCTGCGCCGGGCCGGGGACGGCGACGCCGAACTCGGCGCCGAGCTCATCGATGTCCAGCGGGTGCAGCTCACTGCGGGCGCGAACGCTGCGCTCGTCGACATGCTTGTTTCGGCCTCACCGGCTCATGAGCTCACTGCCGGTGAGCCGGTTGAGCTCGGTGAGCCGGTTGAGCCTGAGCTCGGTGAGCCAGAGTCGAGCGATGAGCCGGACGGGTTCAACGCCACCGTCCGCAGCGCGCTCGCCGTCGCCGCGCCCGAACCGGAGGACGGCCAGGCCGAGCCGTCTGTGCCCGCCACTGAGGCGCCCGAGGCTGATGAGACGGACGCGAGCCCGGCTGAGCCGAACACCGAGCCCGACCGTAAGCCGGACGTCAACGACAACCAGCAGCGCAGCGCGACGGTCGCGCCTGCGGGGCAGGTGTTCGTGCCCCTGACAAACGTGCGGCTCCCGCTCCTCAACCCGCGGAAGACCGGCGAGCCGGGCCCGAGCCCGGCTGAGCCGGACCGCGAGCCGGACCGGGATCGGGCGCCCGTAGCCAGCACCGAGGAGCAGCAGATCACCGAGCTCGCCAAACGGCTCAGGCGCGGCGAGCGGCTCACCAAGACCAACGCCGCACCGATCCTCGGCGTGAGCGAGGCCACTGCTGGCCGACGGCTCGCGAAGGCTCGCAAGCGGATCGGAGAGGGAACGGGGCTGTACCTGTGAACCACGAACCCGATGAGAACGAGACGAAGGTCCGGGCGGCGCTGCGCCGCCTCGGCGTCCGCCCTGCTGGCCACGACGCCGATGACGAGCAGCAGCCTGTGCCTGCCGCCGTGGCGGCCCCGCCCGAGCCCACGTACCCGCCGGCCGCCGCGGTGCTCAGCCCGCGTCCGACCTGGGCGCCCCGCCTGCCCGACTGGCGCATGCCGCGCAAGCCCGACCTGCTCGCCGCCAACACCAGCGAGGAGCCCCCCTCCGCGCCGTCTACAGACCCGGTTGATCCGGTAGAACCGCAGGTAGACAAGGCAGAGACGGAGGACCTGGCAGAAGGGGAAGGGAGGAGTAAGCCCCCCGAGTGGTGGCGGCTGTCTCCCCGGAAGGCGCCCGAGGTGGCCGCCCTGCCTCCAGACGAAGGACGGGACGACGGTCTCGTCGAAGAGCCTGTGCAGCCGCAGCCGGTGGTGCAGGCGCCCCCGGCACCGGCGACGCCCCCCGCGACTGGGGCACGCCGATTGCTGCCCCGCCAGATCCGGGACAGCAAGGCATGGATGTTCCTGCTGTTCAACGGCACCGCCGCCGCGGCAGGTTGGCAGATCGGGCTCAACATGTACCTGAGCCAGTTCCCCCAGAACGCCGTGAGCGCCGCGGGCGGCCTGCTCGCGCTCGCGGGCGCCCTCGCTGCCGGGGCCGCGGCTTGGAAGGTGGTCACGGTCAAGGGCGTCGCCGAGATCGTCCCGTACGGCTTCCTCGGCCAGGCCGGAATCGCCCTCCTCGCCGCCGAGGTCGGCCGCCGCACCGGGGAGCATCTGCTTCCCACTGTGGCCGCCGCGATCCACGCCCACACCGGCCTGGACGCCCAGCAGGTCGCCCTCCTCATCGTGGACGTCGCCCTCTGCGGGGCAACCGGCTTCCTCGTGTGGAAGACCCGCGCCAAGACCCTGCCCGTCCGCTGGTTCTCCCGCATCCCCCTCGCCACGGCCGTCACCGCCTGCGCCCTGCACGCGTCCTGACCTTGAAGGATCCCCTGTGCTCAACTTGCTCATATCTGCTGCGCCCGCTGTCGGGGCCAACGGCATGAGGCTCTTCGCGGTGGGGTTGTCGTCCCTGGCCCTCACCCTGGGGGCAATCCTGATCATGGCCATCCGGCGCAAGTCCGCGCCGGTGAAGAAAGTCCTCGGCGACGCGCGACGGCTCGGAGGCGCGGCCGTCGTCTTCGGCGTCCTATGTGTCATGGCCGGAGGCACGTGGAGGGTCATTGCGGAAGGCGTGCACGACATCTCCGCCTCGACCCTCGCCGATCCCAACGTGGCCGGTGGTGTCACCCCAGCGGGCATTGCCCTGTTCCTGACGGCGGTGACTTTCCTCCCGGAGTGGCAAAAGCTGTTCTGGCCTCTGTTCTTCGGCATCGGTGCCGGTGTCTCGTGGGGCATCGCGGGCGGCTCCTTCGGCATCCTCTACGACCTGATCGGCGCCATGCTGGAGCGGCTGGCATGAGGGGGCTGCTGCGTGAGCTGGCGATCCCCTTCCAGGGGAGCAAGGAGACGTTCCAGCTCTTCCTCACGGGGTCGCGCCTGATCGTGCAGTACGTCGTGGATGCCGTGTTCAAGGGCCTACGGGCGTGGATCGGCCTGTTCCTTGACACCGACGAGAAAGGCCACCGCCGGACCAGCGCGGGCGACTCCTGCGCCATCGGCTTCCTGGCCCTGTTCATCCTGCTCGCAGTCCTCGGCCTCCTCGGCGTGTTGGCCTGGTTCTTCGTGGTCCCGTACGCGGCGCCCTACATGCCCGTGGTCGTGGTTGTCGTAGCGGCCGGGTGGGTGGTCGTGGCGTTCACTGCCGTGTTCGCTGCCACTCCCCGGCTGGAGACACCCACCCCAAATGATCATGAAAAATCTGCGGGGGAGAAGGATCGTGGCGCGGATGCCGTCCGGACTGTGGTCGCGTTCACCGTGGAGGCCGTCGCCATGGCCGAGGGTGAAGGCCTCCAGGGAGTCCACATCGCCGACCTCCTCGACCGGCTCAAGGCCAAGAACTGGGGCTTCCAGGGGTGGGACGTTCCCCGCCTGCGCAAGTGGTGCCAGGCCGCCGGGTTCCCTGTGACCAAGACGAAAGTGGGCACCGCGTCCCCCACCTGGGGCATCCGCGCCGACCAGCTCATTGCGGTCGTGGAGATGCCCCTCCTGGACTACCTCGGCACCCTCGACAGAACCCCCCTTCGAGCCCCCGCCGAGG
>NZ_MUNE01000414.1 GCF_002154605.1 Streptomyces milbemycinicus
GGGGCCCTGTGCGTGGAACGCCGCGTGGATGGGGGCGCAGTTGGCGGGCTGGGCGACGAGCAGCCGGGGGCGGCGCCGGATCTGGCCGGAGGCCAGCAGCTCGGAGAAGCCGATGTCGCAGCCCAGCACGGTGGAGCCGGCGCCGGCCACGGTGACGACATTGTCCGGGGCCGCGAAGCCCAGGTCTTCCCACAGCTCGTACGCGAGGGTCTTGGTGCCCTGCAGAAAGAACGGGTGCCAGTTGTGGCTCGCGTAGTACGTACGCTCCGACCGGCGCAGCGCCTCCGCCGCGGTGGCGTCCCGGTCGCCCGGGACGAGCTCGACCCGCGCCCCGTACGCGCGGCTCTGGAGCACCTTGGCGGGGGAGGTGGCCTCGGGGGCGAGGATCGTGGCCCGGATGCCGGCGGCCGCGCAGTACGCCGCGACGGAGGCGCCGCCGTTGCCGGAGCTGTCCTCGATGACCTCCGGTACGCCCCGCTGCGCCAGGAGGGAGATCATCACGCTGGTGCCGCGGTCCTTGAAGCTGCCGGTGGGGCTGAACCACTCCAGCTTGAAGCGGACCGGGACCTCGCCCCAGACCTTCTCGACCAGCGGGGTGCAGCCCTCGCCGAGCGACACCGGGGCGGCGATGTCCACGGGCAGGGCCGCGCGGTAGCGCCACAGCGAACGGGTGCCGGTGTCCACGTCGTCGCGGGTGATGCCGGGCAGGGGGGAGACGGTCAGCGGGGCGCCGTCGTCGCCGCACCAGCGCGGGTCGGTGAGCGGGTAGCGGGCGCCGGATCGCTCGTCCAGGTAGTGGGGTTCTGCCGCGGGGGCCGGTTCCGGGTGGTTGGATTCAGGGTGCACGTTAGAAATTCTGTTTAGTTGTGGATGATAGGTCAAGGGTGCTCGGTCAGGGGCGGCCGTACACGCGCTCCAGGACCGCCGCCACCCCGTCCTCGTCATGGTCCGGCGCCACCTCGTCCGCGACGGCGATCAGACCCGGGTGTGCGTTGCCCATCGCGACCCCGTACCCGGCCCACTTCAGCATCGGGATGTCGTTCGGCATATCGCCGAAGGCGATCGTGTCCTCGGGCGCGAAGCCCATACGCTCCGCCGCCCGCCCCAGCCCCACGGCCTTGTCCACCCCCGCCGGCAGCACCTCGATCATCCCTTTCTCGGAGTGCGTCACCGACACCTCGTCCCCGCCCGCCAGCGCCGCGGCCGCCGCGACCCGGCCGTCGGGCAGCTCGCGATGGCGCATCAGCACCTTCTCGATCGGCTGTGCCCACAGCTCCTCCCGGCTGCCCACGAGCCCCCAGTCGGGCCGCATCCGGTCGGTGAAGCGCGGCGTGATCACGAAGCGGTTCTCGGGCGCGGCGGTGACCACCGCCAGCTCCAGCGGGCGCCCGCCCAGCTCCTCCTCGGTGCGCTTGACCACCGCCCGCGCCAGGTCCAGGTCCAGCGCCGCGGAGAACAGCAGCCGGTCCGCCGAGGCGTCGTACAGCTGCGCGCCCTGACCGCATACCGCGAGCCCCTGATAGCCGATGGCGACCAGGAACTCCCGGCAGGAGGCGGCCGGTCGGCCGGTGACGACCAGGTGGCGCGCCCCGGCGCGGTCCGCGAGGGCGAGCGCCGCGCGGGTACGGGCCGAGACGGTCAGGTCGGTGCGCAGCAGCGTGCCGTCGAGGTCGGTGGCCACCAGCCGGAAGGGCGGCGGATCGGCGGAGCCCGGGAGCTCGGCGGAGTCCGGGAAGGGTGCGGAGCCCGAGCGGGGCCGTGGCAGCCTGAGTGCGGTGTCCGGTGCCGGCGTGGCGTCAGCGGTGTGCACGTACCGGTGTCCCTTTCGTGTCATTGGGCCCGCAGCGGTGCGCACAGATACGCGCACAGGCACGCGCGCGACGCGGACCGCCGCCCCCGCGCGATGGTCGAGCCGGTGATCGAGCCCCTGAGTGCTGAGCCAGAATGGCGGCTCGGGCGGGTGCGATCAAGCCGCCTTGACAGCCACGCTTCCCTCCGCCACTTGCCGCGGCAGCCGGTAGGAGAGCCTGCCGTACCAGAGCCGCGACAGGGTGAAGCCGAACGACAGGCAGATCATGCCGCCGACGGCGTCCAGCCAGAAGTGGTTGGCCGTCGCCACGATCACCACCAGCGTGGCCGTCGGGTACAGCAGCCCCAGCGCCTTCACCCACACCGGGCGGGCCAGTACGGCGATGGTGACGCCGCACCACAGCGACCAGCCGATGTGCATCGACGGCATCGCCGCGTACTGGTTCGACATATTGGCCAGGTTCCCCGAGGCCATCGACCCCCAGGTGTCGTGCGCCACGACGGTATCGATGAAGTGGCCCCCGGTCATCAGCCGGGGCGGGGCCAGCGGGAAGAAGTAGTAGCCCAGCAGCGCCACGCCGGTGGTCGCGAAGAGCACCAGCCGGGTGGCGGCGTACCGGCCCGGGTGCCAGCGGTAGAGCCACACCAGCACGCCGAGGGTCACGATGAAGTGCAGCGTGGCGTAGTAGTAGTTCATTCCTACGATCAGCCAGCCGACCGAGTTGATCGCGTGGTTGACGCCGTGCTCGAAGGCCATGCCGAGCTGGTGCTCCCACTCCCAGATCCAGTCGGCGTTGCGCAGCGCCTCATGCCGCTGTTCCGGGACGGCGTTGCGGATCAGGGAGTACGTCCAGTAGCTGACGGCGACGAGGACGATCTCGAACCAGAGCCGGGGTCTGCGGGGGGTGCGCAGCCGGTCCAGGAGCCTTTGGGGTGGCGCTGGGCGCGTGCCGGCCTCCGCTTGGCTGCCCTCGATGGGTGACGGAGTGGCCGTCCGGCTTGCCAGAGTCCTCACAGTCGCTTCACCCATAGGGCAACAGTCTGCCAGAAGCGGCCCAGCGGCAGATCGCCCTTCGGTCCGGTCTTGGCGTCTTATGTCCTACTCCGGTCCGCCCTGCATGTGGCGTGGTCCGCCGTACGCCCGGTTATGTCCCGCCTACGTCCCGTCTACGTCCCGCCTATGACCCGCCGCCTCGCGCCCCCGCCCCGTGGGCCGAGGCCGTGGAGCCGCGGACCACCAGTTCCGGGAGGAAGACGAATTCGCTGGGCGGGGCCGGGGTGCCGCCGATCTCCTCCAGCAGGGCCCGCACCGCGGCCTGGCCCATCGACTGCACGGGCTTGCGGATGGTGGTCAGCGGCGGGTCGGTGAAGGCGATCAGCGTCGAGTCGTCGAAGCCGACCACCGAGATGTCCCGCGGTACGGCCAGGCCCTGCTGCCGGGCCGCCCGTATGGCGCCGAGCGCCATCATGTCGCTTGCGCAGACCACTGCCGTGCAGCCGCGTTCGATGAGCGCGCCGGCCGCCGCCTGGCCGCCCTCCAGCGTGTAGAGCGAGTGCTGGATGAGCTCTTCGGACTTCTCGGGCGCGACCCCCAGCTGTTCGTGCATCGCGCGCTGGAAGCCCTCGATCTTCCGCAGTACGGGTACGAACCGCTTGGGGCCGAGCGCCAGCCCGATCCGGGTGTGGCCGAGCGAGGCCAGATGGGTCACCGCCAGCAGCATCGCCGCCCGGTCGTCGGGCGAGATGAACGTCGCCCGCACCTTGGGGGAGTAGCCGTCGACCAGGACGAACGGCACGCCCTGGCGGTGCAGTTGGTCGTAGCGCTGCATATCGGCGCTGGTGTCCGCGTGCAGCCCGGAAACGAAGATGATCCCCGCCACCCCGCGGTCCACCAGCATCTCGGTCAGCTCGTCCTCGGTCGAGCCGCCCGGCGTCTGGGTGGCCAGCACCGGGGTGTAGCCCTGGCGGGTCAGCGCCTGCCCGATCACCTGGGCGAGGGCGGGGAAGATCGGGTTCTCCAGCTCGGGGGTGATCAGGCCCACCAGCCCCGCGCTGCGCTGCCGCAGCCGCACCGGCCGCTCGTATCCGAGCACGTCGAGCGCGGCCAGGACGGATTCGCGGGTGGCCGCCGCCACGCCGGGCTTGCCGTTCAGAACGCGGCTGACGGTGGCTTCGCTGACCCCCGCCTGGGCTGCGATGTCAGCGAGCCGTGCGGTCATGGGGCTGGACTGTACCGGTCGCATGTCAGATTGCCCACCACGCGCAGGAATCGGCGGGAATGCGCACCGTGCCCGCCCCGTACTCCAGCGGGGCCGAGGACAGCAGCGCACGCCCTGGAACGGGCAGTTCCACTTCCTCCCCGAGAGTGTTGAGGGTGCATACGAACCCCGGGCGGGACAGCGCGAGCACCCCTTCGGGTGCGGCCAGCCATTCCATCGGGGCGTCGCCGAGGCCGGGCACCTCCTTGCGCACCGCGAGCGCCGCGCGGTACAGCTCCAGCGTAGAGTCCGGGTCGCCGGTCTGGGCCTCGACCGACAGATCCCGCCAGTCCGCGGGCTGCGGTAGCCAGCTGCCGCCGGGGCCAAAGCCGTACGACTCCCCACCGCGCGACCAGGGGATGGGCACCCGGCAGCCGTCCCGGAAGCCGTCCTGGCCGCTCTCGTGGAAGGTGCGGAAGAAGGCCGGGTCCTGGCGGCAGTCGTCCGGCAGGTCCGTGACCTCCGGAAGCCCCAGCTCCTCGCCCTGGTAGATATACGTCGAACCGGGCAGCGCCAGCATCAGCAGCGCGGCGGCCCGGGCCCGTCGCAGGCCCTGGGCGGGGCTGTCCTCGGTGTAGCGGGTGGGGTGCCGGACCACGTCGTGGTTGGAGAGCACCCAGGTGGTGGGGGCGCCCACGGAGGCGGTCGCGGCCAGCGAGTCGTCGATCACCTCGCGCATCGCCGCCGCGTCCCACGGGCACCTGAGGAACTGGAAGTTGAAGGCCTGATGGAGCTCGTCGGGGCGCACGTACAGCGCCAGCCGCTCGGAGGTGGGGGCCCACGCCTCCGCGACGCCGATGCGCGCCGGACCGTCGTGGGTCTGGCTGTAGGAGTCCAGCAGCCGCCGCCAGGAGCGGTGGATCTCGTGCACCCCGTCCTGGTCGAAGAACGGCAGCACCTGCGCGCCGATCAGCTTGGCCTGTTCGGTGCGGCCGATATCGGGCAGACCCGCGGCCTTGACCATGCCGTGTGCGACATCGATACGGAAGCCGTCCACGCCCAGGTCCAGCCAGAACCGCAGGACGGACGCGAACTCCTCGGCGACCTCGGGGCACTCCCAGTTGAGGTCGGGCTGCTCGGGCGCGAAGAGGTGCAGATACCACTCGCCGGGGGTGCCGTCGGGGCCGGTGGTGCGGGTCCAGGCGGGGCCGCCGAAGACCGACTCCCAGTCGTTGGGGGGCAGCTCGCCGTCGGTGCCCCGGCCCGGGTGGAAGTGGTAGCGCTCGCGGGCCGCCCCCCGAGGCCGGTCCGCGAGCGCCTCCTGGAACCACACGTGCCGATCGGAGGTGTGGTTCGGAACGATGTCCACGATTACTTTCAGGCCCAGCTCATGGGCGGTGCGCACCAGGTCGTCGGCGTCGGAGAGGGTGCCGAACAGCGGGTCGACGGCGCGGTAGTCGGCCACGTCGTAGCCGCCGTCGGCCTGCGGCGAGGCGAAGAACGGGGTCAGCCAGACCGCGTCCACGCCCAGTCGGGCCAGGTGCGGCAGCCGCTCGCGGGCGCCGCGCAGATCCCCGATGCCGTCGCCGTCGCTGTCGGCGAAGGACCGCACGTACACCTGGTAGATGACGGCGTCGCGCCACCAGTCGGGGCCGCCGGTCGGCTGTGCGGTCTCGGTCTGGGGGGAGGTGGTGAGCTCCTGGGTCATGCCGGTGAACGTAACAGCTCTGCAATGCCTTGCGGAAGAGCTTGCAGGGGCTTGCAACGCCTGTCGGGGCGGCTCCGGGGTGGCTCCAGGGTGGTACGGGGCGGCTACGGGGCGCCCGCCGGGGCACTCCGGCGCATGTGTCAACCGCTCGGGCGGCCACCGGAGGGACACGTGAGAGTAACGATCCCGGTCGCTTTCAGAATTTTGCTGCAAGGTCTTTCGATCGATTTGCATCCCTGTTACGTTCCTCGGCAACTCGGCGCCGCGATGGCGCGGCCGGCTTTGGAGGAGTTCAGATGCGACGTGGCATAGCGGCCACTGCGCTCGTCGCGGCGATGGCGCTCGCGGCGACCGCATGCGGCGGTGATGACGGCGGCAGCGGCGGGGGCAACAAGTCGGCCGGGGAGATCTCCGGCACCGTGACCTACTGGGACACCTCGAACGAAGCCGAGAAGGGTACGTACAAGAAGCTCGCCGAGGACTTCAGCAAGAAGTACCCGAAGGTCAAGGTCAACTACGTCAGCGTGCCGTTCGGTGATGCGCTGAAGAACTTCAAGAACGCGGCGGGCAGCGGCGGCTCCGGCGCGCCGGACGTGCTGCGCACCGAGGTCGCCTGGACCCAGGACCTCGCCAACATCGGCTATCTGGCCCCGCTGGACGGCACCGCCGCCCTCGCAGACGAGTCGGACTATCTGCCCAAGGCCGCCGCCGGCACCAAGTTCAAGGGCAAGACGTACGCCGTGCCGCAGGTCATCGACACCCTCGGCCTCTTCTACAACAAGAAGCTGCTGAAGGAGGCCGGCGTCGAGCCGCCGACCAGCTGGACCGAGCTCAAGGCCGCCGCGAAGAAGATCAAGCAGAAGACCGGCAAGACCGGCCTCTACCTGCGCGGCGACGACGCCTACTTCTACCTGCCGTTCATCTACGGCGAGGGCGGCGACCTGCTGGACACCGACGCCAAGAAGATCACCGTCGATGAAGAGCCCGGCGTCAAGGCCTTCGCCACCGCCCGCGACCTGGTCAAGTCCGGTGCGGCGATCACCGACGCCACCGACGGCTGGGACAACATGCAGAACGCCATCAAGAACGGCGACGTCGCGATGACCATCAACGGGCCGTGGGCGATCGAGGACACCCTGGCCGGCAAGGCGTTCAAGGACGACAAGTCCAACCTCGGCGTGGTCCCCGTCCCGGCCGGCAGCAAGGCCCAGGGCGCCCCGCAGGGCGGTCAGAACCTCACCGTCTACGCCGGGTCCAAGAACCTGGACGCCTCCTACGCCTTCGTCAAGTACATGAGCTCGGCCGAGGTCCAGACCAAGACCACCGAGAAGCTGAGCCTGCTGCCGACCCGCACCTCGGTCTACGCGAACAAGACGGTCGCGGCCAACGCCAACGTCAAGTTCTTCAAGGCGGCCGTGGACAAGGCCGTCGAACGCCCCTGGATCCCCGAGGGCAACAGTCTCTTCCAGGCGATCCTGGTCGAGTACCCGAACGTGGTGACCGGCAGGACCTCCCCCGAGAAGGCAGCCAAGTCGGTGGCCGCCGCGTACCGCAAGCTCCTCAAGGGCGACTGGAAGTAGGGACCCGCGACGATGGCTGTCGAGACCGGCCAGTCGGCAGGATCGGCCGCGGGCGCGGAGGGCGCCCGCGGCCGGGTCCGCGAGACCGCCGCAACCCACAGGCCCGGCAAGCCCGGCAAGCCCGGCAAGCCCGGCAAGCCCGGCGAGCCCGGCAGGCCCGGCGAGAAGAGCGGGGTGAACAAGCGGCCCCCGGGCCGGATCCGCAACGCGCTGGGCCGCCACTGGTACGCCTGGGCCATGGTCGCGCCCGTCGTGCTCGTGATCGGCCTGATCATCGGCTATCCGCTGGCGCGCGGCATCTATCTGTCGCTCACCGACGCCAACGAGGCGAACGTCGAGCGCAACATCGGGATGAACCACATCCCCGCGACGTACGACTTCGTCGGCCTGGACAACTTCACCGCGATCCTGAAGGACCCGATCTTCTGGGACCGGCTGGTCTGGACCGTGACCTGGACCGCTGCCTGCGTCGCCCTCACCTTCGCCATCGGCCTCGGCCTGGCCGTCATCCTCAACCGCAGATTCGCCGGCCGCACCCTCTACCGGTCGCTGCTGATCCTGCCCTGGGCCGTGCCCGCCTTCGTCTCGGTCTTCGCCTGGCGCCTGCTCTACAACGAGCGGAACGGCATCCTCAACAAGATCCTGGACGGCGGCGGCATCGACGCCGTGCCCTGGCTGAACGACCCCACCATGGCCAAGGTCTCGGTGATCGCCGTGAACATCTGGCTCGGGGTGCCGTTCATGCTGGTCGCGCTGCTCGGCGGACTGCAGTCCATCCCCGGTGAGCTGTACGAGGCCGCCGAGATGGACGGGGCCGGGCCCTGGCAGCGGTTCCGCCACATCACCCTGCCCGGGCTGCGCTCGGTCAGCTCCACGGTGGTGCTGCTGTCGACCATCTGGACCTTCAACATGTTCCCGGTGATCTTCCTGCTCACCCGCGGCGGACCGGGCGACAGCACCGAGGTCCTGGTGACGTACGCCTACCGCCTCTCGTTCGTGAACAGTCCGCGCGACTTCGCGGGCGCCTCGGCATGGGGCGTGCTCATCCTGCTGATCCTCATGCTTTTCGCGGCGGTCTACCGCCGCGCACTCCGCAAGCAGGGAGAGGTGTGGTGACCATGCGCGACCAACGACGTTCCCCACTGGCCTCGGTCGGGCTGCACGCGACCCTCATCGTCGCCTCCGCCGTCGCGGTCTTCCCGCCGCTGTGGCTGCTGGTGACCTCCTTCAAGCCCAAGAGCGAGGCGTTCTCCACGGATGTGGTGAAGAGCCCGACGCTGGACAACTACCACCACGTCCTCGCCGATACGAAGTTCCTCACCTGGTTCGGCAACTCGCTGTTCGTCGTGCTGATCACCACGCTGCTCGGCGTGTTCGTGGCGGCCACCACCGGATACGCCGTCAGCCGCTTCCGCTTCCCCGGGATGCGCCCCCTGATGTGGCTGCTGCTGATCACCCAGATGTTCCCGGTGGCCATCCTCATCGTCCCGCTCTACAACATCATGTCGACGCTGGGCTGGCTCAACCAGCCGATAGCCCTCATCGTCACCTACCTCACCGTCGCCGTGCCGTTCTGCGCCTGGATGATGAAGGGCTTCTTCGACACCATCCCGGTGGAGATCGACGAATCCGGCCGGGTCGACGGGCTCAACCCCTTCGGCACCTTCTGGCGTCTTGTGGTGCCGCTGGCCAAACCGGGCCTTGCGGTGACCGCGTTCTACACCTTCATCACGGCCTGGGCGGAAGTCGCGTACGCCTCCGCCTTCATGACGGGAGAGGAGAACCTGACCCTCTCCGCCGGGCTCCAGACCTTCGTCAACCAGTACACCTCGGACTGGGGCTCCATGACCGCGGCCGCCGTCCTGATCGCCATCCCGGCGACGCTGGTGTTCTCCTGGGCCCAGCGTCACCTGGTCGCCGGGCTCACCGCCGGGGCGACCAAGTCCTGACGCCGGGCCGTCGTGATGACTCGGCTACCGGGGGCCGACGGGCGACGGCACGGCGTGCGGGGGCAGTATCTGCTCCGTCCAGATGCACTTGCCCGTCGCCGTGAAACGAGTGCCCCACCGCTGGGACAGCGCCGCGACCAGTTGCAGTCCGCGTCCGCCCTCGTCGGTGTCGGCCGCGCGGCGGATACGAGGGGTGGTGAGGCTGCCGTCCGAGACTTCGCAGATCAGTGTCCGGCCGTAGAGCAGGCGCAGCCGTATGGGGCCTTTGGCATGCCGGACGACATTGCCGACCAGCTCGCTGACCAGTAGTTCTGTCGTCATCGACAGCTCGTCGAGATTCCACCTGGACAGTTGGTCCGTGACCCGGCGGCGGGCTTCGGCGGCGGCGATGGGGCCGTCCGGGAGGCTCCAGGAGACGACCTGGTCACAGGGCAGCGACCATGCACGGGCGATCAGCAGAGCGGCGTCGTCCTGGGTCTCGGACTGCTCTGGCAACAGCGCGCCGACGACGGCCTCGCACACGCGGTCGGGTGGCTCCGAGGGGGGTGTGGCGGCACGGGTGAGGGCCTGGGCGAGGCGGGCCATGCCCTCATCGATATCGACGGTGGAGGATTCGACCAGGCCGTCGGTGTAGAGCACGAGGAGGCTGCCGTCGGGAAGGTGGACCTCATGGGTCTCGAAGGGCGGGATCGCGGCGCCGAGCGGCGGGTCGGGGACGACGTCGGGGAAGTGGGTGGTGCCGTCGGGGTCGACGATGGCGGGCGGCGGGTGCCCGGCGCTCGCGAAGACGCAGACGTTGGTGGTGGGGTCGTAGACCGTGTAGAGGCAGGTGGCGTAGAAGTCGTCGCCGAGATCTCCGACGAGGTCGTTGAGGTGGGTGAGCAGTTCGTCGGGTGGGAGTTCGAGGTCGGCGAGAGTGTGGACGGCCGTACGCAGCCGGCCCATCGTCGCGGCCTCGGCCAGCCCATGGCCCATGACGTCGCCGATGACGAGGGCGACCCGCTCACCGGACAGTGGGATGAGGTCGTACCAGTCGCCGCCGACCTGCATGCCTTCGGCGGCAGGCAGATAGCAGGCGGCCGCGGTGACGGCCGGCACGACGGGCAGGGTACGAGGCAGCAGGCCGCGCTGCAGCTGCTGTGCGCGGGTGTGCTCGGCGTCGAAGAGACGGGCCCGCTCCAGCGCCTGGGCGACCAGTCCGCTCAGCGCGATGAGCAGGGAGCGCTCCTCCTCCGAGAAGTGGCGTGGTCGGCTGAATGCCACCGCGCAGTAGCCGATCTGCTGGTCGGAGGCGATCAGGGGGAGAAAGGCCCACGCTCGCATCCCGCTTTTGTAGAGGTACCCGACGGCGTCCGGGTGCTGTTCGGCGTACTCCTGCGGACTGGACAGGAAGCTCGGGGAGCGGGAGTTGAGCACACGGACGATGGCTGACATGTCCGTCACCATCAGCTTATGGATGATCTCGAGGAAGTGATCCGGGTACCCGGCCGAACCGACCATCCGCCACTGCCCGTTTTCGACGATCTGGCAGATCAGGCCGGTCGCGCCGAAAGGCGGAAGCATGCGATCGGCGACCGCCTTCACGACGTCCCGGACGGTCAGCGCCTCGGCAAGGGCCGAGGTGAGCTCTCCCATGAGGGTGACGCGCTCCGCCACGGTGCGCTCGGCCGCTACCCGCTCGGCTTGCCGCTCCCGGCGTTCGCTGATGTCGATGATGTGGATGACCAGGCCGTCGGGGACCGGGTCGAGGCGTACGTGGTACCAGCCGGCCTTCCCGGGCCACCGGGTGTCGAAGCCGACCGGTGCCCGGGTGGCCACGGCCCGTCTGTGGGAGGCGGCCATCTTGGTCCGGCGGATCACCGGGTGGCCCCACAGCTCGGCTCCCGGCACCTCCTCCGCGGAGGATCCCAGCAGCCTCAGGGCCGTCGCGTTGGCGAAGGTGAGCCGTTCGTCGCGATCAAGAATGAGGAGGCCGTCGTTCATCTGCCACATGGCACTGCCGACGGCGTGGCCGCCGGGCGGCTCCCTCGCGTGTCCGGTGTCCGCGGCGGCAGGTCGGGCGGGCCTCAGCTGCCCGGCGACCCAGTCGGCCACCAACCGCAGGAAAACGCACTGGGCATCGCTGAGGTCACCAGGCGCGTCCGCCAGTATGGACAGCGCGCCCACCGTTTTCCCCTCGGCCGTGACCACCGGCACGGAGGTCATACCGCTGCCGCGCGGAAGCTCGTCGACGCCGGGGTCGAGGCCTGTGGCGAAGGAGCCGCCGGGGGACGGCGCAGACGGCCGGTGCAGGTCGCCGGGCGGAGGAGATGTCCGGATGTGGGTGCCGTATCGCAGACATGACGCGGGGATCGCGCTGTCCTCCTCCGCGAGGACTTTCCACCCCGCCACCAGGGAATCGGGGAGCCCGACGCTGGCCAACAGGCGGAGCCCGCCGTGGTCCGCATCGCGCACATGGATCATGCCCCCGAGGGCGCCGAGCTCGGCGACCACCTGGCCGAGGGCAAGCGACAGGGACCCGGTGCCACTCAGGTTGTCCTCCGTGGAGCCCAGGAGTCGAAGCCGCGTCCGCGCCGACCGACTGAGCCGGGCGTCCGCGATGTTTGGGCGTTGCTCATCCAGACCCATGGCGTCCCCTGCGTCGCCTCGGGAATTCGATGCCGGGATCGCCGGCCGCTGACGTCCCTTATGTGCCGAATATAGCTCTTGTTGCGGAGAGAGAGTCCCGCCAGTGGGCGCGGCAGGGAAGCCGTCGCCGGGCGTGCGGACTCACCTGCCGCTGTGACCGGATGCGATCAGGTCCGCCGCTCGCTCGCCGATGACGACGCAGGGGGCCATGGTGTTGCCGCTGGTGACACGGGGCATGATCGAGCCGTCCGCGATGCGCAGGCCCTCGACGCCGTAGACCCTCAGGGAGCTGTCGACCACGGACATCTCGTCGCGCCCCATCTTCGCGGTGCAGGTCTCGTGGAAGTACGAGCCGGCCGCGTTGCGGACGAAGGCCTCGAGTCGGTCGCCGCTCAGCGGGCCTGGCATGACCTCGCGCTTGACGAAAGGCTTCACCTCTGGGGAATTGCCGATTTCCCGGCAGAGTCCCACGCAGTACTCAAGTGCCTTCACATCCACTCCGGCGCTCAGGAAATTGGCGTCTATCTGCGGGGCCGCCAGAGGATTCGCGCTGGTCAGGCGCACGGATCCACGGCTGGCGGGCCGGGCGAGCCCGGGGGCGAGTGTCCAGGCGGAATCGGCTCCGGAGGGAACGTCGTACTGGGTGGCCAGGACCTCGCTGGCGAGCGGGAGCTCGTCGAGCACCGGCATCAGGTCGGGGCCGGGCAGCGGCGGGTCGCTCTTGGTGAAGAAGGCGAACTCGGCGGCGTTGTTCCGGGGAGCCTCGGGGACCTGGTATTCCCAGATGCAGCCGGCGAGCAGGATGTGGTCCTGGAGGTTCTTCCCGACGCCGGGCAGGTGCACGACGCCCGGGATGCCGAGCGCGGCGAGTTCGGCCTGGTCTCCGATGCCGGAGAGCATCAGCAGCTTCGGCGTGTTGATGGCACCGAGAGAGAGGACCACCTCCTCCCTGGCCCGGACGCTCCGCGTATGGCCCCGCTGAATGAACTCCACTCCGGTCGCCCGGCTCCCCGACAGCTCCAGCCTGGTCACTTCGGCGCACAACACGATGTCGAGGTTGGGACGGCCCATGACCGGGTGGAGGTAGGTGGCGGCCACCGAGACCCTGGCATTGCCCCGGCCGACCAGCAGGTTGGGACAGCCGCAGCCGCCGTCGGACTCCATCGGATCGGCGTTGAGGTCGGCGACCGCGGGGATGCCCCTCCCGGATGCCGCCTCGACCAGCGCCGACGCGAGCGGGACGGGGTTCTCCGGGAGGGCGACACGCAGGGGGCCGCCGGTGCCGCGGCGGGGGTCGGCCGGGCCGGTCCAGTCCTCGACCCGCCGGTAGATGTCGAGGACGGACGCATAGGACCAGCCGGGGTCGCCGGACTCCTCGGCCCAGAAGTCGAAGTCGTTGCGGTGGCCCCGGGCCCAGACAGAGGCGTTGATGCTGGAGCCGCCGCCCAGCACCTTGCCCATCGGCAGTGGAGGCGTACGACCGTTGAGGGAGGACGACGGCTGGGCGTGGTAGCCCCAGTCGCGCTCGCTGCCGATATTGGACATCCACAGGGTGCAGTCGACGACGGACGGCACCCGGTCGCTTCCGCCGGCCTCCAGCAGGAGAACGCTCGCTTCGGGGTTGTCCGACAGGCGCCGCGCGACGACGGAACCTGAGGTCCCTCCGCCGCAGACGATGAAATCGTAGGCGGGGCGGATGGCGTCGGTGACGATCTCCCGGTCCACGGTGACGGGGCTGGTGTGTGCCATGGGCGTGAGCTGTTCTTTCAGACGCTCTCTCGCACCCAGCGTAACGCGACGCATGATCCCGATGACCGGCCCGACCGGCCGGGCGCGTGGGCCCGTCGCCGGGCCCCGGCCGGCCGGACCGGAGAGCGGGCCGACCGTAACACCGCCGCAATAACTTGCGTAAGGTCTTGCAACGAGAAAATGCCGGGAGTACGGTCCGGTGACCGACAAGGAGCCGACCCCTCTGACTCCTCGCCGCAAGAACATTCAACGGCCTTACGGGCACGGCGCGTTGCCGCACGAGGCTCGATCGTCTTCCGCAGTCCCCCCACAAGCAGGAGGAACGATGGCCAGCAGACCCCTCGCGGCCGCCCTCGCCCTCGCGGCGGGCGCGGCGATGCTGATAGCCCTGCCGGGGCAGGCGCAGGCCGCGCCGCCCGGCGACAAGGACGTCACCGCCGAACTCTTCGAGTGGACCTACGCCTCGGTGGCCAAGGAGTGCACCAGCACACTGGGACCGGCCGGTTACGGCTATGTCGAGGTGTCCCCGGCGACCGAGCACATCCAAGGCGGCCAGTGGTGGACCTCGTACCAGCCCGTCAGCTACAAGATCGCCGGACGGCTCGGTGACCGCACCGCCTTCAAGAACATGATCGACACCTGCCATGCGGCGGGCGTCAAGGTCGTCGCCGACGCCGTCATCAACCACATGTCCGCCGGGTCCGGCACCGGCACCGGCGGCTCCTCGTACACCAAGTACACCTACCCGGGCATCTACCAGTCCCAGGACATGGACGACTGCACCGCGCAGATCAGCAACTACCAGGACCGCTGGAACGTCCAGCGCTGTGAGCTGGTGGGCCTGGCGGACCTGGACACCGGCGAGTCGTATGTGCGCGACCGGATCGCCCAGTATCTGAACGACCTGCTCTCACTCGGCGTGGACGGCTTCCGGATCGACGCGGCCAAGCACATGGCGGCCGAGGACCTGGCCGCGATCAAGAGCAAGCTGAGCAACCCGAACGTCTACTGGAAGCAGGAGGCCATCTACGGCGCGGGCGAGGCCGTCTCGCCGACGGAGTACCTGGGCAACGGCGACGTGCAGGAATTCCGCTACGGCCGCGACCTCAAGCGCGTCTTCACCAGCGAGAAGCTGGCCTACCTCAACAATTTCGGCGAGGGCTGGGGCTATATGGCCTCGGGCAAATCCGGTGTCTTCGTCGACAACTGGGACACCGAGCGCAATGGCTCCACCCTGTCCTATAAGGACAACGCCAACTACACCCTCGCCAATGTCTTCATGCTGGCCTGGCCGTACGGCTCCCCGGACGTCCACTCCGGCTATGAGTTCTCCGACAATGACGCCGGGCCGCCGAACGGAGGCACGGTGAACGCCTGCTGGCAGGACGGCTGGAAATGCCAGCACAAATGGCCCGAGATCATCAAAATGGTCGCCTTCCGCAATACGGCGCGCGGTGCGACCGTCACCAACTGGTGGGACAACGGCAACAACGCCATCGCCTTTGGACGCGGTGAGAAGGCGTACGTCGCCATCAACCACGAGGACACCTCGCTGACCCGGACCTTCCAGACCTCGCTGCCCGCGGGCGGCTACTGCGATGTGCAGAGCGGCAGGAGCGTCACGGTCGACTCCTCCGGACAGTTCACCGCGACCCTCGGCGCGAACACGGCGGTGGCCCTGCACGTGGGCGCGCGGTCCTGCGGCTGAGTTCCTGGCGTCGGTGGGAGCCGCACATCGGTGGATGTGCGGCTCCTTCGCCGTTACGCCGTTACGCCGTTACGCGGGCTTGGTGCGGGAGAACTGGTCCGTGGTGCCGTCGGTCCAGCTGAGGGAGAGAGTCTGGCCGCTGACCCGGGCCGTGCCGTTCAGGGTCTTGCCGGCGCAGGAGAAGGAGGCGGCCATGGAGGACGTGAGGGTCCCGGGGCAGGTCTTGTCGGGGCCGGTCAGGGCCATGGACGTGCCGTTGATCCGCAAGGTGAGCAGATTGCCGTTCGCGTCCCGCATCCGGAAGTACCACGTGCCCTGGGCGCTCGCCAACTGACCGGAGGTGGTGGGCGGGGCGGCGCTCGTACGGCTCGGGACCGGGGCCTTGGTGGGGG